>CAYNJG010000160.1:0-17057 GCA_964397295.1 uncultured Pirellulaceae bacterium | reverse complement strand
ACTCCCAACACATCAGAAATTGCGTCGGCTAGGACTTCGGGCTCCAACGGGCGGCGGCCCGCGTGCGAGTAAAAACGATCATCGTTCTTGTTTTGTTCGGTTACTTGGCTGCTGCGCACGTAAGTATTACTAGTGGCGATAAGCTCCAGTGTATGCCGGAGACTGTATCCGTTCGCGACAAAATCATCAGCTAGTTTGGTTAGTAAGGTTGGGTGCGTCGCGGGGTTTGTATCTCGGAAGTCATCCACGGGCTCGACCAACCCGCGTCCCATCATGTGTTTCCACAACCGGTTCACGATCGCTTTGGCGAAATACGGATTCGAAGGTTCGGTCAACCAATCTGCCAAATGCTTGCGACCAATGACTTCGCTACCTCCTTCTTTGAGCGAGCCCCCACCAGGAAGTCGCGGAATGGCAGGCTCGAGCGTTCGCGGGTGAATCGTTTTTCCGTTCGGTTTTTCGTTAATAACTTTCCCACGCTCAAGTTTGGCGAATATCGCAGCCAGCCCGTGGTAATCATCCTGCGTCCATCGGTCGAGCGGATGGTTATGGCAATTCGCGCATCGAAGCCGACTACCCATAAATAGTTCGCTCACGAACTCGGCCTGTTCACGGGGTCCCTTACCTGTTCGATGGAAGTTCGCGGGTCCGTTTTCGTGAGTATCTCCCGTAGCCAAAATAAGTTCTCGCGCGAGTTCTTTGTAACTCACCTCGGTGCTGAGCTTGTCGGCGAGCCAGTCGTGATACTCAAAGAGTCCTGCTTGATCGCCATCACGCTGCGGCCGTAGGCGTAGTAGCTTCGCTAGTCGCAGCGTCCAGAATTCCGCAAACTCTTTGGATCGCAGTAAATCCTGGACAACCTTTTGGCGTCGGTTGTTGTTCTTCTCGTTACCAAGAAAGTCAGAAACGACTTCGGCTGTCGGTAAACGACCAGTAAGGTCGAGGTAAATTCGACGAAGAAATGCTGAATCATTGGCCGTTACTGACGGCATCAATCCAAGTGTGGCGAGCGAGTCCAGCACTTCATCATCGATGAAGTTTTTTCGCGGCTCCGAAGACACGTCGACCTGCGAGTCCGTAAGCGGGGCAATCAGTTCGATGGGCACGACTTCACTCAAGTAGCGAGCCACCACAATGTGACGACCACGGCGAACGATTTTCGCCTTCGCGGTTGCTTGTTCAACTTCTACGGCAGACGAGTCCTCGGGAGTGAAGATCGTCCATTTCGTAACGTCGCGGGAGGTGCCATCCGAATAGCTGGCGACCGCTCGAAGCTGAATCGATTCGCCCGGTGTTTTCGAGATGTGTTTTCGCGGCGTGATATTGACTTGGTTGAGTTGTCTTGTTGACTCGTCACTAGCACCTTGTTGTATCCATTGTCTCAACAGACGGGCGCTTTCGCCATCGTCGTCGATGACAGAACCGCCACCATGTTTGACATGCTCAGTAGGCTTGAGGACAATCAAGCTCTTATCCGGATGCTCTAAATTGACTCGACGTCCGCCCAACTGCCGGACGATGGCTTCGTAATCAGACTCCGGATCGCCACCGTAAAGTGACAGCTTGAAACCGCCTCGCCCAATCGCGGCACCGTGGCACGCGCCGGCATTGCAGCCGTGTTTTGTGAACAGCGGCATGAGGTCGTTGCTGAAGTCAGTCGCTGATAATTCTTCCGCTTCGTGAAAAGAGAAAATCAGCAGGCTAACAACGACCGCGCGCAATGCTGCAGAGTCACAGAAAAGAAACAGCGTTTGCCTTGGTCGGTACACGTGCGGCCCTTTTAAATGCACTATCGGCTGCGGCGGTCGGTGTCGCTATTGGGAAACGCGGCGCGGTGTAGTTCGCCGGCTTCTTCACGTGTTATTTTACCAGCTTCGACGAACTCCTTGAGCTTTTCTCGAAAAGCTCGTTTCACGGCCGATTTCCTTTCGTCACCGCCACGCATCCGCATTCGGTCACCGTCTTTCTTGCCTTCGGCCAACCATCCAGCAACGGTCTCGCGGTCTACTTCGATCAGCTCAGCAACCGCTCCCATCACGTGCGGGTCGGAGTAAAGCAAGCCTTGTGGAAATGCAAAATTGCGAGTCACCTTACCGTCCTTCGCCAGGATGATCGTCTGCGCGACCGTTCGATTGAGTCCGTAGGCACCCGGACCGTCGCGACCGTCGCTGGACAGTGACACGGAATCTATACCCATCTCCATCAGTTTCGGAAATAGCTTTTCGAACTGAGTGATCTTTGATTCGTCGTCGCTGAGAAACACACAAGCAACGTGGAGGTCCTTTGCGGTTTTCTTATCGATCTTTCCGATGGAATCCGCGAGTCCGTAGAGCCCACGAACCGCTACGCCGCTTTCGTTTTGGAAGATGATTATCTGCGGGCGACTCTTTTGAAGAGTTACTGGGTCTACGTCTTTTCCCTTGTTGTCACCGGCAAGGTTCGTTGCTGCGATGGCGGTCAGTTTTTCGCCGGGTTGCGGTCCGGAAAAGATTTGCTTGCCTTCCGTTTTGAAGGCATCAGGATCCAAGACAGTGGCTTTACTTTCATTGTCATATTTGCGTTGCTCTCGCTTCGTACGCTCTCGCGTTTCGGATTCCTGAGCGAAGCTCGCTGAACAGATCAGGGCAAGAAGGGCGAATGCAGTGGCGGATCGTTTCATTTCTATTTCCTTGACTAGCTAGGGACTGACCGTATTGGCAAACGAAAAAGGCTCGTCACTTTTCAGCGACGAGCCGTTTATGTCATTTGGAAACCTGCGTCTTATTTATTACAAGCCGTCGCTTCCGTTAATCGTACATTGCGACATGAAAACATCCACCTCGACCTCGTACTGAATCCAATCAACGTGGCCGTCTAAGTAACACATGGCGACAATGTTGCCACCGTTTGCTCCACCGAATTTCTGTACGGATTGGTCATCGTTTCCAATCGGAAAAATTGGCTCGTTTTCACGGTAGTTCACGACGCCATTGTTGCGGGTGATCCTTGCTGATGGACCACGCATGATTGCAAAGTCCGACGCACCCACGAGTCCGTTTTGATCAACCCACACTCCGGAATCATCGGCCGGAACCCACTTATCTCCCACAGCAATCGTTTTGCTAAGCCCATCTTTAATGTGAGCGGTGCTGACGATGCCGTTGTGAATGAAGGGACCGATCGATTGTGCGTGCTCTTCGAAGCTGAGTTCATACTGAGCACCATTGAACTCAAACGGAGCAACACCACGATTCGCCGCGTAGTCAATAAACGCTGCAGGACTTCCGTCCGGGTTCACCAACCGCTCGCCGCGTCCAGGGTTTTGGAAAATGCCCAATGGTGTCGTCATGGCAGGATGAGCGGCAGCTGATGGCGCAGTTTGACTCGAATTATTGAATTGATCGTAAACGTTCGCCTGTTCCATAAACGGCAGAATCTCGAACGCCCACGATACGGAGAAATTCCGTTCCGGATAGTTTTCCGTTAACCGGGTAACTTCCGAGGATTCCGGACGAATCAAACGCAGAGGTGGCAGATGCCCTTTTGCCTCAGCGTGAGTCATCACGGCTAAGCCGATGTTCTTCAGATTGTTCGAGTTTTGTGTCCTCCTACCGGCATTTCTAGCACCCTGCACCGCTGGCAAAAGGATACCAACCAACATACCGATGATGGCAATCACAACAAGCAACTCCACTAACGTGAAGCCACGACGATTTCGATTGAACATTCAAGCTCCCTTCTCAGTTAAGAGAAACCCCTGCATACAAATAGGCTTCGGCAATTGCCGGCGGCGATAGCGAGAGAAATAATAGATGGACATGAATGACGAATGAGAACTCATTACGTACATAACTCTCCCTAGACCTAGCCCGTGCTCCTATCGTACACCAAAAGGTCGATTTTGGTCCAGGAATGTTCCGCTGCAATAAGCAGATTAAACACGCAATGAAAAACTGGACATTTGACAAATGGTTCGAAAACCATCATTTCGGCGTAAAAAGGCACGAAACTGCGGTCGCGAATCAAAGAGATCTTCCTTAGTCCAAATTGAGCAAAAAAAATTCACTGCTCAGTGATGCTCCGCAGTGGTAGCCCAACTCTGGCAACCCGATTTGGCCAATCGAAAACCAGCGAGGCAAAATTTCCCAAACGAGGGGCAGTGCTGGAGCTCAATTCACCTCACGGAGAGAAACCTTCCTCCAGCAAGCCCTAGCCCACTTTCGCGAGTTCTTGCTTTGGCCGTGCATCACGCGTGATGCGCGGGCCCGTTCGGACCCAGATCGAGAACCCTTGTCGGGTCCAATGGCCTTGCTTTCCGCAGTCGCGGCAACGGCAAGTGTCGGCATTTAACCAGTCAACGTCATAGTGTCGGCAGATGATGATTGGCAGCATTTAAGTCCTATCTTTCGGTCAGGTGGTGGTGGAGACGACTCTTCGCCTGCCACAACGATTCTTCAGGACCCAGGGACAAGTTCGGTCACCGGTCATCGCCTTTGTGACATTTCTGACGATGACTCCAATAGAACACCCAGAATTAGGGGCAACTTGTCGAAGAAAAACCCCAAAAAAAGTCAGCACGGTTATAAAAAAACGTGCATGCCTTTGATTGGCAGATTTTGCTGGCAAGGAATTTGACCGAATGTTCATGCAACCTACGTTTCTGAGTCTCTTTTCTCGGCGCAAGAAGTCGACCTGCGCGAACAGACTCACTGGAACACCAAGTCATGAGCAACCCAAACGAACAACCCGGCTCCGAAGCTGAACTCGAAAACCTACTTAAGCGAATCAACGCGCTTACTGCAGAACCTGGTGCACCGAAGCCACCGTTAGTTCCAAACGGAGCTCCTCAACAGCCTGTCGGCGGACCTGCAGCAGCAGTTGCCGCCCCAGCAGCAACAGCACCTGGACAGCCACCACAACAAACAGGCTTCCCGGGGCAGACGCCTCAGGCGGGGCTACAAGATGCACCACCAACTTCGGCCGCGCCAACTGCACCGCCAGCTGCAACTCCGGCACCTGCTTTTGCATCTGAGCCAAGCGCTGCTGCACCGAGCGCCGCTGCACCAAACGTTGCGCCGCCTCAAGCACCACCAGCGCCAGCCGCAGAGCTACCTCCCACCGCTCCTACTGGAATTCCAACGGCCCCTCAGCCACAGTCAGCTGCACCAGCACCAGCCGCACCAGCTGCCTCGTCACCTGAATTCGTAATGCCCACAATCAAACAACCCGATGCTGGTGTCGGCGCGCCGTCAACAATCCCTGGCGGAATCGATGTCGTCGATACCAATCGAGATAAAGATCTACCATTCATTCCGCAAGAGCCAAAGTCATTCCAAGAAGCGGGTCTCACGGATACCGATGTGGAACAGCTCACGTTGAAGTTCATGTTCGGACGTGGAGAAACTTCCGGACGTGGCGTAGCTGATCAGATCTGCTTGCCTTTTGGTTTGCTCGAAGATCTTCTTCGACGCCTCAAGCACGAGCAGCTCGTTGCTTACAAAGACTCAGCCGCCATGGGCGACTATGTCTACGTCTTGACTGACCTCGGTCGCGAAAGAGCCCGACGATTCCTCGGTGATTGCAGCTACTGCGGCTCCGCAACAGTTTCTCTCGCCGACTACATCAATTCGGTGAAAGAACAATCACTGGGTTTCCAGAATCCTTCTCGCACCGATTTACAAGAAGCATTTAGTGATCTCCTGATCAACCAAAAAATGTTCAACCGCCTTGGTCCCGCGATCAACTCGGGCCGCGGCATGTTCCTCTTCGGTTTTCCTGGAAACGGTAAAACGAGTATCGCCGAGCGTGTTACGCAGTGCTTTGGTAAGTACATTTACATTCCACGAGCTATTGGCCTTCAAGGTGAAATCGTTCGCGTTTTCGACCCGAACTACCACGAAGAAGTTCACACCGAAGAAGCAGACGGTTTGCTCCAAGAGTCACGCGTCGACAAGCGATGGGTTCGCATTAAGCGACCAACCGTGGTTGTTGGTGGTGAATTGACGATGGCTCAACTCGAGCTTCAATACAACTCCGCAAACGGAACAAACGAAGCACCGATTCAGCTAAAGAGCAACTGTGGCACACTCGTCATCGATGACTTTGGTCGCCAAAAGATGAGCACGGATGAGCTACTCAATCGCTGGATCGTTCCACTGGAAAAACGTTATGACTTCCTGAACTTGCCGAGTGGTAAGTCCGTGCAAGTTCCGTTCGACCAACTGGTAGTCTTCTCGACGAACCTCGAACCTCGCGATTTGGTTGACGACGCGTTCCTTCGTCGTATTCCTTACAAGATCGAAGTCGAAAACCCAACGGAAGACGAGTTCGTGGCCTTGTTCAAGGTTATGTGCCCCATCATGGGTTTCGAGTACGACGAAGCGATGGTTCGCTACGTCATCGACACGCACTACAAGCCGACGGACCGACCGTTCCGCTGCTGCCAACCGCGTGACCTGTTGCTACAGATCAAGAATCACTGTCTCTACTCGCGTGAGCCCATCGGCCTATCGCCAGAGCGATTCGACTTCGCGGTTGATAACTACTTCGCCGTTATGTAAACGTCGATTGAATCAGGATAAGAAGAAGGCTGTGCTGAAACGATTCAGCACAGCCTTTTTTCGTGAACAGTCGCCTATCTTGCTAGACCCGCTCTGGCGAATTCGTTTGCTCACGCAACACATGCGGTTTTAGCTCAAACGGCAAACTCATTTGCAGTTCATCCGCCTCTGCGTTCGGATTCAGTTCGCGATGCAATAGACTGGGTCGAATGTCATCACTGTTTTGGTACTTATCGCTTTGGTACTCGGTGACCTCGCCGGCGATTTCGTGAAACACAATCTGGCAGATCGGAACACCCGGATAAATTCTCACCGGCTGGACAGCAAACATCGACAACGTCCAGTAACCACTAAAACCCACATCACCAAAACCAGTCGTAACACTCACAAACAAACCGAGACGTCCGACCGACGAACGGCCTTGGATCATTGGCACGAGGTTGTGGGTCGCGGTGTGTTCTACGGTGCGACCGAGGTACAACTGATTTGGTGAAAGCACGATGCCTTCCTCTGGAATCTCTCGGCGCCGCACGCGATTCGGCTTTTTCATATCCAGCACGACTTCTTCGTAGATCATCAGCTCGTTATGGAGCGTCAGGTCGTAGCTGTTCGAATTGAGATGGTCCTCACGAAAAGGATCGATATCAATATTCTTTCCTAGATTCTTGCGAATCTCGTCACCCGACAAAATCATTCGTTCGCATCCATTTCGATGGGTAGGCTCTCGAGAAATTCATACCATTCACAGCCCCTACTCTACACCGACCTGCGGGCAGAACTTCAGGAACGTGCAAGCGTCGCATTTCGGCTTCCTCGCTTTGCAAACTGCTCTCCCATGGTAGATCATTCGGTGCGAATAATCGATCCACTCTTTTTGGGGTAGAAGTGCCATAAGATCGCGTTCTATTTGAACAGCATCGTTTTTTTCGGTCAGGCCAAGTCGGCGGCTTATCCGGCCTACATGCGTGTCAACGACCACACCCGTGGGAATCCCAAAAGCCGTGCCCAGAACGACATTTGCTGTTTTTCGGCCAACGCCGGCGAGCTTTACCAACGCATCTAATTCGAGTGGAACTTCTCCGCCATGTTCGCGGACCAAGGCTTGGCAACACGATTTGATGTTCTTCGCCTTGTTTCGATAGAAACCGGCACTCTTCACTAGTTTTTCCAGCGAGCGAATAGGTGCCTTCCCAAGATCTTCAGCGGACGGATACCTCTTAAAGAGTTCAGCTGTCACAATATTTACACGGTCGTCCGTGCACTGAGCCGAGAGAATCGTTGCTACCAGCAACTGGACCGGCGTGTCGTAATTCAACGCGCAAACCGCATGGGAATAGTCTTTCTTCAGCTGGCGGACAACGCGTGATGCGTGTCGCTTTTCGGGTGAGATCGCCATCTAGTCAACGCATGCTTTCCAATATTTCGACGCTGGCCATTTATTGACCGGAATTGCTCAGCGGCTTACAACTTTGGGTTATGGGAGTGGTGCGATCTTACACGCATGTGTTTTTGCTCACCATCAATGATCATTTTAGTGAGCTGAATCATCCGGATGAGTGACCTCGATTCCGAATCCACGCACGACCCAAGATATTTAAAAGGTATCGAGTATTTCAACGAGTGCGATTTTTTTGAAGCGCACGAAGTATGGGAAGAACTCTGGGCCGACATCCAAGGGGACTCGCGGAAGTTCTATCAAGGATTAATTCAAGTTGCGGTATGTCTACACCATTTTTGCAACGGAAATATCCGCGGGGCAAAAAAACTCTACGACACCTCAACACGGTATCTTGAAGCGTATCGCCCTGCCCACGCTGACCTCGACGTTGACAAACTGATCGCTGATTTGACAAGCTGCTGTGAAAGAATACTCGCCAGCGAAGAGATGTTTCCTAAAATAGATATAGACCCGGAAAAGATCCCAGAGATTCATTTGATGACACAATAGTGGTCGGTGTCCCTTAAACTTCGCCGACGAGGCAATCGCGTGTCGCACGACTCTCTATCCTTGGAAAACTTTAAAGGTACGACGCGGCTCTTTCCGCTGCCGAACCTTGTCGTGTTTCCCCATGTCGTTCAGCCGCTTCACATTTTTGAATCTCGCTACGTCGAGATGCTCGAAGCCGCGTTGGCAGATGACCAATTGCTGGCCATGGCGTTGCTACTCCCTGGCTGGGAACCGGACTACGATGGCCGCCCACCCGTTGATCCCTACGTTTGCTTGGGACGCGTGATGAGCCACGCCCCGGCGAAGGACAATCGCTACAACATCTTGCTAGGAGGTATTACTCGGGCGAAAGTCATACGCGAACTCCCCGTCAAACGTTCTTTCCGCGAAGCAGAGGTTGAAATCCTCAATGACATCGATCCGGACGAGAACAACCCCGAGGTTCCACAACTTCATCGCGATCTTGTCAGTGCCTTTCGCAAGTACATTCCGGACGAGGTAATCGCTGAAAAACAACTCAGTGACATTCTTGATCAGCAATCCCAACTCGGCACGCTTACGGATTTGATCAGCTATTCACTGCCGCTCGAGTTGTCGTTTCGCCAGTTCTTGCTCGCTGAAGTCGATGTCATTCAACGCACAAAAATGTTGCTAGACCAATTGAGTCGGCAAGAAGCACAAGGCGCGGACGACCGAAAGTTCCCACCCGACTTCAGCGCGAACTGAACATGCTATCCAATAAAAACCTCCGGCAGCTTTGCTACCGGTGGATGGCAGTCGCAGACTTGGCCGGATAGAGAAACTGCTTCTTGCCAATAGCCAGAGTTGCAAAAAAGAAGCCCACCGCGAATCAAATCAGATCTGATCCGCAGCAGGCCTGCAACGTTGAGATGCCCTATATCCTAAACGACAACGCCATGCGCAATGCATTCGGTTGTCCGCAATCGGCGGCGGAAAACGTTTACAGTTCCAAGACAACTTTCAACGCTTTCTTCTGTGCCGCGTGTTCGAACGCTGGAACACACTGTTCGATCGGGTACCTTCCGCTGAAGAAACTCTCCAATTGAAATCGTTTTTCAATCAGCGACTGAATCGCATTGTCAAACGGACCACAGCGGGAACCGATTAGACGAATCTCGTCAATAACGAGCGGTGCGAACGGAAGCGAATGTTCATCGACCACAGTCGTCTTCATTACAACCGTTCCGCAAGGTTGCACGAGTGAAATCGCCGTCTGCAAACCTGAACTAGAACCAGCACAATCCACCGCAAGTGGAGCTGGTTGCAAAGTTGCCTTATCGGACAGTAGACATGTTGCGATGCCCATCCGCTCAAACGTTTTGAGCTTATCAAGATGTTTTCCAACCACAGTTACTTTGCACTTTGCCGCAAGCAGAACTTGCGCACAGAGGTTTCCTAGCCGCCCGTCACCGACGACCACGCATTGCATTCCGGGAACCAAATCGACTTGCTCGGGAATACGAAGCGCCGCGGCAATCGGTTCCACCAGCGTTGCTTCATCGTTGCTAATCTCATCAGGCACAACGTGAAGATTTGCTTCCGGAACGACAACGTAATCCGCAAACGCGCCGTCGTGATTTAGAATGCCGACCACCGAGCGGTTGGGGCAGTGATTTCTAAGCCCGTTCTTGCACATCTCGCAGTCATTGCAAACGCAATTGATTTCGCCAACAACGCGTTGCCCTTCGTAGCGACCCGATTCCGCGATGCCAACGAACTCGTGGCCAAGCACACCCTCAAAAGCCATATAGCCCGCTACCAATTGCAAATCGGTCTCGCAGATACCTGCCTGCAATACTCGAACTCGGATCGAACCATTGGGAACTTCCGGTTCGGCGTAGTCGGCGTCGAAAAGAAGTTTACCGCTTTGAAGTCTAACTGCTCTCAAAATGACACCATAACTTTACCAGCTTGCCCCGAACCGCTTGAAAGGATCACTGCGATCCTGCAAAGCAATCTACTTCCCCCAAAAACCGCCGACAACCATGATTGAACCTTCACATTTTTCTGGGACACTTGGAACTTACTTAGACAAATACATCTCAATACGGTTGAATCTATGAATCTCTTTCGTTCCACCATTTTGCTCGCCTTGCTGCCAATCAACTACGCGCAGGGCGTTGAAGTTGTGGAAATCACGGAAGCGAACCACCAAACTGTCGCGCCATCGGGAAAGGAAGCCGATTGGATCTACGGCGATTACGTGATTCGCAATGACAAAATCGCCGCCGTTGTCGCGCAACCGATTGAAACACGAAATGCAAACATGACCGTCCGCGATGTAGCCGGTGCGATGATCGATCTCACGTTTCGGTATCGACCGTCGGACCAGCTTAGTTGCTTCTATCCGGGCGGGGCGACGATCCCCATTCGCAAACTCGTCCACAGAACGACCGATGATGAGGCGACCATAACGGTCAGTAGCGAATCGGGCGACAACCAACCCGAAATGCAAGTTGAATACAAACTAGCAGAAGGCGAATCATTCATCACTGTTACAAGTACGTTCTCGAATCCCAACGAAGAGGCCATTACGTTTCCACTACGCGATTCCGTCCGCGCTGACCGTGGATTCACTCACGAGATCGAAGGCGCGACCTACATCTGCGAAGACATTCATTGGCGACAAGCATACGGAGTCCAAGCTATCGACCACAACGTCCAGCAAAGCGGTGACTCACTCGACAAAGGACGCCCCGTTTTGGACTATGTCAAAGATGACAAGAACGAAGTTACTCTTGAAAAGGGAGAAACCTACACACTCATTCGTCGATTGAGTGTTGGAGAGAACGCTATCGATGTGAAGTCCCGCACGAGTAACGATACGCTCCAGCAGCTCGCGATCTCCGTTACCGACGCCAACGGGTTTGTTCCACATGCAAGAGTCGCCATCTCTCGTGACGGCGAAACTTCAGAAACGTTAGGATCCGCGTTAGCACCTGCCATCGGGCCATTGATGCTGCACCTGCCAAGTGGCGACTACACGATCAGAGCTGTCGACCAAGCACGCGGGAAAGCGTCTGCCAAAGTGACGATCGACGCAGAGGCCGCTGCATTGAATCTTGAGTTGCCTCTACCTGGATTTGTTGTCGGTACCGTTGTCGATGGCAACGGCAAACCCATCCCAGCAAAGATCCAGTTCCGCGCGAAAGACGGCGACTACCCAGACTTCGGCAGCGATACGCAAAGTTTTGGGGTCAAGAACTTGCAGTACACCGCCAACGGTCAGTGCAAAGCCGTCGTGTCGCCCGGCGATTACGAGTTGATCATCAGTCGTGGTACAGAATACGACGCGGACTTCCAAACGATCAAAGTTGAACGCGGTGAAACTACTTCGTTTAAATCTACGCTGCAACAGTCGGTTGATTCCACCGGCTGGGTCAGCACCGACTACCACAGTCACTCCAGCCCCTCAGGCGATAACACGTCTGATCAGCTTGGCCGCGTGCTGAACTTGCTGGCCGAACACATCGAATTCGCACCGTGCACCGAGCACAATCGCATCTCCAGTTACGAACCGCATTTAGTCCGACTGAATGCGAAATCATTCATGGCCACGTGCACGGGCATGGAACTCACGGGCAAGCCACTACCGGTCAATCACCAGAACGCATTTCCTTTGCATCATCATCCTCACACGCAGGACGGTGGCGGTCCCACCACACACTCGAACCCTGTCGTCCAAATCGAACGGCTTGCGATGTGGGATGAAGAAAGCGACAAGCTACTCCAACAAAATCATCCCAACCTAGAACGAATCTGGGCAGACCAGGACCTGGACGGTGTTGAGGACGAGGGCTTCGAGAAAATGTTTGGCTTCATGGACGTCATGGAGGTGCACCCACCGGCCGACATTTTCGCAGAACCGGGCACGATGACCGGCGAGTACGGCAATGTGATTCACAGCTGGATACGCATGCTCAATAAAGGCTATCGAATCCCCGGCGTCGTCAACACAGATGCTCACTACAACTTCCATGGATCAGGTTGGTTGAGAAACTATGTCAAGAGTTCTTCCGATCTGCCGAACGAAATCGACACGATAGAAATGGTGCATCAATCGGAGCGAGGTCATGTTGTGATGACGAACGGACCGTTCCTTGAAGTCACAGCCACCAGCGGCGACAAGACCGCGATCGCTGGCGACGACTTGGCCGCAGAAGATGGAAAAGTAACGCTCGCAGTGAAAGTACAATGCCCGAATTGGTTCGACATCAATCGCGTGCAGGTGCTCATCAACGGGCGACTCTCTGATGACCACCACTTCACGCGGCGCACGACGCCAGACAGATTTAGCTCAGACGGCGCAGTAAAGTTCGAACAGACGCTTGAAGTCGAATTGGAAGAAGATGCTCACTTGATCGTTGCCACAATTGGCGACGACCTGAAATTGGGTGTCGTAATGGGTGACGAGCGAGGTGAAAAAGCTCCCGTTGCTCTAACCAACCCGATCTTTGTCGACATCGACGGTGACGGGTTTAAGCCGAATGGCGATTTGCTAGGCTTGCCGTTTCCGTACAAGGCCCCGTAGCCGCCAGACCATCCGGAGACCTATGCCATGTCGACATCAACGATCTACTCGTTCGCCTTCCTCGCGTTTTTCATGTTGCCGTCGTACGCCCAAGCGGCGAAACCCAATATCGTTTTGGTTTTCATCGACGACATGGGTTGGGCCGACTTCTCCTGCTTCGGCAATGAGGCCATCGAGACTCAAAATATCGATCGGCTAGCAAATGAAGGAATTCGTTTCGAACAGTTCTATGTGAATTCGCCGATATGTTCGCCGTCTCGTGTTGCCATTTCGACGGGCCAGTATCCTCAACGTTGGCGAATCACTTCCTACTTGAACAACCGAAAAAGCAACATCAAACGCGGCATGGCACAGTGGCTGGATCCTCAAGCACCGATGCTCGCACGGCACTTGCAAAAAGCAGGCTACGCAACGGGGCATTTTGGCAAGTGGCACATGGGTGGCCAGCGCGACGTTGGTGACGCGCCGTTGATAACGGAATACGGATTCGATGCGTCGCTGACGAACTTCGAGGGCTTGGGGCCACGGATTTTAGCGACCAAAGATGCCTACGACGGGTCCCCAGTCAAAAAACATTTGCTCGGCTCTGACAAACTCGGCAAACCCGAAGAAATCACTTACGTTGATCGTTCGCTTGTTACGCAGGCATTTACCGCAGCAGCACTCGATTTCGTCAAGCGAGCAGAAACGGACAGCAAGCCGTTTTACATCAACATATGGCCAGACGATGTTCACTCACCATTCTTTCCGCCGAAAGCAAGGCGCGGTGACGGAGAAAAACGGACGCTTTATCACGGCGTACTCGATACGATGGACGAACAACTAAGCGTGATGTTCGATTACATTCGAAGCAGCGATACCTTGCGAGACAACACGCTGATCCTGGTCTGTTCTGACAACGGTCCCGAACAAGGTGCAGGTTCAGCGGCCCATCTACGGGGTTTCAAAACGCATCTCTACGAAGGCGGCATTCGCTCACCGCTGGTCGTGTGGGGCCCCGGACTCGTCAACGAACAGAAAGTTGGCGAAGTCTTTCAAAAGACACACTTCTCCGCCATCGACCTCGTCCCATCACTCCTAGAAATCGCGGGCGTAGATACAGAAGCGACATTCGACGGCGAACAACTAAGCGAAACGCTGCTTGGCCGCTCCGAAACTTCGCGACAAGCTCCCATCTTTTTCCGAAGACCGCCGGATCGCGATCGGTTCTACGGAGTCGAGGACTGTCCTGACTTAGCCGTACGAAGCGGCAAATGGAAATTGCTTTGCGAATATGACGGTTCCGACGCTTCGCTTTACGATCTTTCCAGCGATCCTGCCGAAACCAACAACCTGATCTCGAAACACGAAAACGTCGCTGATTCGCTAAAAGCGAAGGTGTTGGAATGGCATAAATCGATGCCGCCGGACAACGGTGCTGCATGGCAACGAAAGCGTTAGCGTCTTTCTTTTCTATCGACGTCCAAATCAGCGATAGCTCGAACGACCTGAACCATCACGACGCGGATTTCCACGACGGCGATTCGGAACGTTACGATGCAGGCTAGTGGCTGCTTCCGATGACGCAACACTAGACTCTTCTTCTGCAGAAGTAGTTACATCGTCGGCCGAATCTTCAGCGTTACTTGCTGTCGAAGAATCGTCGATGTCACTCGAAGAAGAACAACCCGGTTTCGTCACCGCCTGACAAGCTTGGCTGTGTTGGTTTCGTCGGTGCGAGTGGCCTCGGTAGCGATGCCGAACACCATGAGACGAACAGCCATTGGTACTTTCAGCAGCGGGTACCTCTGCTGCCGGCTCGTCAATCGGCGTTTCTGCGATGGGCGGTGCCACTTCCGGCTCTTCTTCTGTCGGCTCGGAGCCCTCCTCTGTTGGCTCTTGGTCGATTTCGCCGACATCCAAAATGGACTGCGTCGCGATCACGGTCTCGCTAATCCAATCGGAATAGGCATCAACACGCATATTGAAACTGGTGTCACCAAGGCCGGCACCGGTCTGTGTTCCCGACGAAACGATTCCCGCCAAGACGAAACCAGAACCAGTATCGATAAAGAGCGGCCCGCCCGAGTCACCCGGCGCGGAGTTGCTTTCGGTTGGATCATCGAAATCCCATGAGAACTCGTTTTCGGTCACGTTGTCGACCGTCACCGTGCCAACCAGCTTACTTCCGAACGAGCCATCACTTCCATCTTCAGCCGTTCCCTGAGCACCAAAACCAACCAACGTTACTACCTCGCCGACATCGGGCGGAACCGGACTGAGCTCCGCCGGCTCGACTCCCTCAACCGATTCAGACAGAACCAGAATCGCCACATCATCAACGAATGTGCGACTGTTGTAGGACGAGATAATCTCAACCGAAGCGGTACGATACACGCGTCCGTTGACTTCAAAAATACCCGTGTCCGGCGACCCGACGTCTAGAATTGCTTCCGCACAATGGGCGGCGGTGAGAACATGATTCGGACTGATCAGAGTGCCTGTGCAAAACCCGCCCACGGACTCTTCGCCAACAATTCCAACGGCCGGAAACTCATCGGTCTCAACGCCATTGATGATGAATGGCACACGCTCTTGCCCAAAGCTCGCACTGACCATTGCGAAAAATAGAAATACGGAATTCCGTCTAACCGCTGACATCCGATTCGCTCCTTGGCAAACTAGGGTAGATCGTCGACCCCTGGTCAGACTCCTTTGAACCACACCCTATTCCTTAACGCATTCGCGTAGAAGGGATCTACCACTATTCTTAATTGGGAACGCCCGAAATAGCTTCGCGATCCGAAGCGCCGTCGCGTTCCCAGAACAATCGCTATTCGCCCAGCCAGCGCACTGAGTTCTCTAAGATCTTCATTGGAACCGCTTCCGAATAGACCGCATGCGTCTCATGTCCGGGTCGAAAATAGACAACCTTGCCTTTCCCAAGTTTCCAGATCATACCGCTTCTAAAGCGTTCGCCCGTTTTCCAACGTTCCTCGAATACAACTTCATCCGGCGCCGGCACGTGATACGGCTCGTCATACATTTCGGTGTGGGGCAAAACAAACTGCTTGGGTATGCCATCTGCGATCGGATGAGATGGAAGCAAAGTCGTCATCTCGCTCGGCTTCCCATCGTTTCGATACGCAGGGAAGCAACAGTTCGGTCTTGCGATCTTCAACAACAATTGCGACTCACTGCCTTCGATAGACAAGTTAGGTGTGAACGGGCCCGAACGCTTTGGAGCCTTTCTTTTGAAATCGCCGACGAATTCAGTTTTCGCGTTAGCTCGCAATTCGGGAGAAAGCAACTCTAACGCATCGTGCTCGGCGCGATCGTGCATAGCAAGCACGAATGGCGTCGCCCAATGTGCCGAGTGCAATGCCAACAACGAGAGCTGACCTTTTTTGATGCGATCGACAACAGGCTTTGCTTCTTCGAATGAAACTTCACCGTTGCGAACATGCCCCCACCAAATCAAGACATCGCAGTTGTCGAGCACTTCATCCGACAGTCCCTTTTTCGGATGGTCGATCGATACCGAATTCACGACCAGACCAGGTTGCCGCTTGAGATAGTCGGCGATGTACTGCCCCAAGAACGAAGGATAGGCTTCCTTCTGGGATGGCTGTTGCTCATCCCAAATGACGACGCGGATATCTTCGGCCAGCACGTCTTCTAGAGACGTACTGACACACAAAAAAACAAGAGACCAGAGGAGCAGTCGCATCATTGCGTTCTTTCAGAACGGAAGGAGATTAATGATGCTGCCTATCATATCAAACTGCGTAATCGCAATCGAATCTACCATCGACTGCAAATTCACTGACGCAGGTCACACAACCGTGCGAATTCAACGATTCGTTTGACGCGGTCAGTTGCTGCCATTTTCGTACGTCCAATTCCCGCCGTTTTGAACGACTCCTTGTCGGTGACGCTTTGTTCCGAATAGGTCGCACACCAATTGCCGTCAGGCATCTCTCCGACCTCGATCATTCCATTGTAGTAAGCGTAAGCTACTGGTTGCTCTAGCTGCATA
>CAYNJG010000159.1:0-17218 GCA_964397295.1 uncultured Pirellulaceae bacterium | reverse complement strand
GATTTAGTCGTAATTGGCGAAGCGGCTTCTCGCTTTCCAAGTGCGCCGAGCACTTTTTCAGCGTTTCCACCTGCCGCTTTGCATCTTTGTCTTGCGATTTGGCTTTTTTTACTGCCTTGGCGAGAGCATTCTCAATGGATTGAATGTCGGCCAACATGAGTTCGGTTTCGATTGTCTCGATATCCGACAGCGGATTGACGGTCCCGGAGACATGCGTGACATCGGGATCCTCAAAACATCGGACTACTTGCAGGATCGCGTCCACCTCGCGAATGTGACTAAGGAACTTATTCCCCAAGCCTTCACCCTCGCTTGCACCTTTTACAATGCCTGCGATGTCGACCAATTTCAACGCCGCCGGAATAACTTTTTGTGGGACGATGAACTTTGTGATCTCGCCTAGTCGATCATCAGGAACATTGACGATCCCCTCATTGGGCTCGATGGTGCAGAACGGATAGTTCTCGCTTTGCGCTGCTTGCGAACTCGTCAATGCATTAAAGAGCGTACTTTTGCCAACGTTGGGTAAACCTACAATTCCAGCTTCCATCGATTGATTCCGTTTCGTTCAGCACTAAAAGACGTTCGCCTAGACGGCGTCGGGTTAAGCGATTGTGTCACGCTCAGTTACGATGCGTCGCCAAAAAGTTTTGCAGCCGACTAAGTGAGTTTTCTAATCGCTCGGCCTCATCAGTGTCTAGCGGTCCACTGCCAAAGCGAACGCGATAAAACAAATCCACGGTATTTTTTGGGATTTCCCGCAACGAAGCATCCGCCGACAATTGAGTAAGCCGTTGCTGAGCCACGCTTGCGAATTCGAGTGGAGTCTGTTCGATTCTGCGTCGAATACCGTATTTCGCGAGTAGCTTCTCGAACCGGGCGTAAAACTCCACCTGCGGTCGACGTTGCCGATCTCGACGTCGAATTCGAGAAAAACCCTTACCCAGCAAACGCCAAATCGTACGTAATACGAAAAACGACGCGATGAGTACCGCTACCGCTATTACCGAGTCGCGAATGTTGTCACGCGTGAACAAGTCGCCTTGGAATCGCTGCAGCAACGACTCCCAACGCGCTACCCAGATTTCTCGACTGAACAGAAGCATGGTGGAGTTCTTGAACAAAGCCTGCAACGGTTCGTAAATCGCTCGCCGTTGCCGCTTTTCATTCAAACCCAACACGTACTCGGACCAAAGCAACTGCATGTAGTCCACCGTATCGCCGATCTTTGCCTTCCATGGACTAATGCGAGCACCTGCAATCGATAAATCGCCACTTGGCGTTGGATCCAAACGGACCCATGCGTCACCCGGGATACCTTCGGCAGGAAGCACTTCGTCTTTCGGAATTTGATCCGCTGGAATGCCCGCCTCTACCCAGGCATGTGCATCCATCTCGCGCAGCTGATAGTAGTTGCCAACGACGTTGTAGGTTTCCGCTCGGTACCCCACGACGATCCGCGACGGAATGCCCTGGCTACGCAGCATTAACGCGAGCGCACTAGCGTAGTACTGACAGTGTCCCTTTTTGTGATTCAGAACGAAGTCAACGACTCGATCGAGTTCGGGTTGGACTACTTCTCCTGCATCCAGCGAATACGTGAAGTTATTCCTTCCACTTGTGAAGTAGCTCTCCAACAACCGCGCTCGGGCCAGATGATCTTCTTCCGGCAACGATTTGACGATGTCCGACGCAAGGCTGGCTAACCTTGGCATATAGCGTCTGACTTGTGCTTGCCTTCGTCTGTTTTCGTTGCCCACTTTCGAATGCTTGGGTGAGTATTGACTTTGCATTCCATTCTTCAAACCCATCGTACCCAACGAATAGACGGCCGGGTCTTCGTTGTTTTCCGGATAGTAGCGAGTCTCGTTCGTACGATGCTTGATTCGAATCGAGTCCGTTGTGTCCTCCAACGCTACTGCTGGCGGAAGCGAAAACACCACCTGCCGTTTGGGAGTTTCCAGATTTACCGTTTGCCGAACAGCAGAAATAAGCCGCTGCGGTCGATCCAGCGGATCCATGTATTTTTTTTCCAAATCACGGACGCGAAACCAACTGCCGTTTTCATATTCGCTCAGCGCGCTGCCTCGAAAATACGGCGACCCTGTGATCATGTACGGTTCCTTGGTTTCTTCGTCCGTGAAACTCACTCGCATGACAACGGACGGGTTTTCGTATAGCGAACTGGAATCGAGATCAATTTCATCTCCATTGAAACCGGTCGCTGCGGATTTGGCTTTGCTAGGCCTCCAAACACCATCGCCAAAGCGAGGCATCAACAAAAACACCGCCAACGACGTGACCAGCGTACTTATGGATAGCATTGCGAATGAACGGAATCCGCTAAGACGAATAAGGTTTCGCCTCGGCCGTTTTCGTGGGTCTTTGCGATCGCTGGCCTTTGGCTGAGCAGTCTGCACTCGGATGAAAGAATCTTGATCTCTGCGACTGGTTGATTCAAAAAGCGGATGCGTTTCTCGATAGATGAAGAACAGAACCATCGCGCAAATTGCAACGCCCGTGTACAACACCAAGAGCGGTCCAAAGAATACAAATAAGTTCAGCGCGGCCGCGACGACTACTTGTAGCAGACTGAGCGTAATCAGTTGCCAGTAGATTCGGATCGACTTCTTCTGAAACAGCAAAATGATCTGAAGATGGATCAATAGATTCGCAACGCTGACGAATTGGTCCGCCAAACTATGCGTTTGTGACTGCACGAGTGCGTATAGTCCTGCAATTAAGCCGAACGCACCGGCAACGATCGGATGCAATGAAAACCACCGGAAATAATCCGTAAAAATCAACGCGACAGTGGCCGCCAGAAAAGCGGCAACAGGTAGCACGCTGTTCTCTTGGCTGGTGCCCAACATAACGGTGGCCAGCACGGCCATCGAAGAAACACAGAACTGCAAGAGTTTTTCCGTACTCATGACGGGACTGCCTCCGGTTCCGGCGTTTTCTTTTCCTTTGTAGGCAAGGGTTTGCTACCCGGTGTATCCAACCGGAAAAGTTCTTCGAGATCCGGTCCGACTTCGACCGTCACAATATCGCCAACGGATCGTCGTACGTCCGTTCTTTTCCACAATTCTTCGAAGACGACCGTGTCTCTCAAATCACGGGAAGTTGTGGACACCAGAACGATTTTTGCATTCGACGTCGCACGGGTTAGCACGTCAGCCAACACGTCCGGCAGCGTATCGCGATTGTAAGCTTCGACCGTTGCCATCCGCTCCATGACTTCATTTCGAAAGACTGGCGAAGACAAGCCTTGCAACACAAAACCTTGCTCGCTCGCACTGGCGACCGTCATTTGCGTGGAAGACTGTTTGCTTTGTTCCATCACCAACGTCGCGGCAAAACTAATGGCCATCTCGACCTTCTCCGAAGAGATTGAGTTCGCGTTGGGCTCGTAAAGATCCAAAATTACGACCAAATCTTGATTTGTTCGCTGTTCGAACTGGCGCACCGTTGGCTTGCCACGTTTTGCAGTCGTGCGCCAATGAATCCAGTTGCGACTATCGCCGTCACGCCATTCGCGCATTCCGTAGAAGTCGCCTTCGGCTTTGCCTAGTCGTCGAACTGATTTTTGGCCGCCTTCACTCTTTAGTTCCAAGTGCCGAGCCCAACCAGGAAGCAACGAACCCAAACGAGGGCTAACCAATACCGTCTCGCTGACTCCGCAAGTTGCCGTGGCGCGCGCCAAACCTACCGGCATCCCGGTAGACGCTTGGAGTGGGCCTAACTCGTACCGTCCCCGACGATCCAAATGCACGCAGTAAGATTCCTCGGTAACCTGCCCCGGAAGAACATGTGGCAAGAACAGTTTCGCGGAACTAGATGTTTTTCGCGATTCGCCGACTCGCTGGATCGTATCTTGGACCATCAACGCGAGTCCACGAGGATTTCCTTTGGGCTTTGTGGCAATGATTTCGACGTGTAACGGTTCTCCAACAGCGATAAGACGCTGAAATCGCCGCTTCAATTGCAAGCGGCGTAGCGAACGCGTAGCGGCGTAAAAACTGAATAGCAACGGCCCCAACATCATACCGGCCATGATGTAGAGCAAGTTGATGTCGCGGATCATGGCACCAGCGATGACGAACCCCATCATGCCCACGTAGTACCAGCCTTCACGTGTGATCGATACATTGGTTCGATACTTCATGGCTCTGCTCCGACTCGCGGCTAGGCTGGAATGGCCACCGTGTCCACAATTCGACGAACGACTCGCTCGATTGCTTCTCGTTGACCTCCGTGGAAAAAGCCTTTCGCGATAACTCGATGAGATAGCGCGGGCACAGCGAGTTGCTTGATGTCATCAGGAATCACAAAGTTTCGCCCCGAAATAATTGCCAACGCTTGAGCCGCGCGAGTAACGCTAATCGCGGCGCGAGTACTCACACCCACGTGCAGTTCATCTGAGTTGCGCGTTGCGTGAACAATATCGAGCAAGTAGTCGTGAATACTGCTTTCAATTGCGACGTTGCGCACGGCCTGCTGCAACGTCACAACCTGCTCCGCACTCACGGCCGGCTGAAGAGATTCAATTGGACGGCGTTCGCGGTGGTTTTCCAATACACGACGTTCATCGTCGCGGCTCGGGTAACCCAATGATATGCGAATCAAAAATCGGTCCAGCTGGCTTTCTGGTAGCGGATACGTACCTTCGAACTCGAACGGATTTTGGGTCGCTACGACCATGAACGGTGACGGAAGTTCGTACGTTTCGCCATCAGCCGAGATTTGCTGATCGCTCATTGCTTCAAGTAGCGCGCTCTGTGTTCTCGGCGGAGTACGATTGATTTCGTCCGCCAACACGATGTTCGCAAAGATCGGCCCGCGATTGAATCGAAACGAACCATCGTTGGAGTTGTAGACACTGCTACCAACGATATCGCTTGGCAATAGGTCGGGTGTAAATTGAATTCGAGAGAATTCTCCTGACACGCTTTTGGCTATCGCTTTCGCCATCAATGTCTTGCCGACGCCCGGAACGTCTTCTAGCAAAACATGCTCGCCGGCCAGCAAAGCGACCAAGCACATACGTACGGCTTGTTCTTTGCCGTAGATGGCATCGGCGATATTTGACTCGAGACTCTCAATCAAAGTTTGCGGATCAGTCAACGTTTAGCCCTTTTTTAATTTCTTTCTCCCTACCTATCTTATCGCAGCAAGCATCCGAAAGTCATCGCCTAATGACACTTTCTACGCTACTACAACGGTAAAGATGTCTTTTACTCAATCACGATAAAACAAACCGAACGTTCGCAATTTAACGAGCAAGAAACGCAAACTTTGCACGAAACCTTCTCTGGCTTTTGTGAGCCCGGTAGAATCATAGTCAGAAATAATATTCGCCTGTTCTGGCGTTTTGTTGCGTGGGGGAGACGAAGAAGTGTCTGGACGGATGTATTCGCTCCGTGATGACGTAACGACCTTCGATCCCCGTGCGCCGCGAGAATTCTGGCTCAATGGGCAGTCAGCAAGTTGTGCGTGCCCCGATTGCGCGGCCCCTATGACGATTCGTTTGTGGCTGATGATTGCCGATTGCTGGCAATGCGGCTGCAGCATCGAACTCACGGCCGCTCAGGAACGCCAGATCCAATCCATGTTGAACAGCGGCGATTCAACGCCGACGGATCAAACTTCTTTACGATCACCAGTTGCATCTAGTACCACTTCTCCGCCAACGGACCGACGGCAATCCGTTCCAGCCGAAATTCCTAATACGGACCCGCGGCCCAATTACGACAAACTTGGTGAGAACCAACCCAAACAGATTCCGTCGACGAAGCGGGCGCCCGAGGCACCGGTTCGATTGAATTCCACGGAACAGCAAAAAAAATCGCTAGGCAATTGGCTTAGCAACATGCCGGCCTGGCTCATCAGCCTGCTATTTCATATGGCATTGCTTGCGTTACTTGCCTTGCTGATTTTCGAGGGCGATAGGGACATCGAAGACTTCTATATCACGCTTTCAACCGAGGCAAACCGTTCGAGTTGGCTAGGTGGTGAGACTCGTTTCGACAACGTCAACGATGCGTTCCAGTTCGACATGCCGTTGCCAGATCAAGATTCGCAATCGCCACAACAAAAAGCCGCAATTGTCAAAGCAAACCAAGACGCTCGGGAGTTGCGAGTCGATCCAGGCGCTTCGTTGCCGCAACTGCCGTCTCTCGAGCAAGTCAAACAAACGCTAAAACACGGCAATAAGAACCAACGCACGTTCGCCGCACGAGATCCGCGTGTCCGTGCGGAAATGGTGACGAAAGAAGGTGGTACGACGTTGACGGAAGCGGCCGTTGCGCGCGGACTTCGCTGGATCGCACAACATCAGAATTCCGATGGCAGCTGGAGTCTTCATAGTTTCAATCGAACAAAGGCATGTTCGAAACGCTGCCGTGGCAGCGGCAGTACGCATTGCGATTCGGCAGCCACATCACTGTGCCTGCTTCCATTTCTCGGCGCCGGACAGACCCACCAAGTCGGGATATATAGAGAAACCGTCTCCAAGGGACTTCGCTGGCTGATCCAACAGCAAAGGCCAAATGGAGACCTGCGTGCTGGTGTCACCAACAGCGCGGGCATGTACGCACATGGTCAGGGCGCGATTGTATTGTGCGAAGCGTTTGCACTAACACGAGACGAAGAATTGCGTAGTCCCGCTCAACGAGCAATTAACTTTATTGTCGATGCCCAACACGCGGCTGGCGGCTGGCGGTACAAACCTGGTGACCCTGGCGATACCAGCGTCTTGGGTTGGCAGTTGATGGCTCTGCAAAGCGCTCGTACTGCCGAGATACAAGTACCCATCGAAGCCTGGGAACTTGCAAGTGCCTACTTGGATACCGTCCAATCAGAAGACGGCTCACAGTACGCTTATCAACCTTTTCGTCAACCAACTCATGTCATGACGGCGGAAGGTCTGCTTTGCCGCATGTACTTGGGTTGGACCAAAGACTACGCACCGCTCGAACAAGGTGTGAGATTCTTGCTGCAGGAACACATGCCGAGCGATGGCACAAACTACTACTACTGGTACTACGCCACGCAAGTGATGCATCATTTCGGTGGCAAACGGTGGAAGACATGGAATCTTTCAATGCGCGACATCTTGGTCGATGGGCAAATCAAGAAAGGCCACGAAGCGGGCAGTTGGGCGCCCCGAGGCGGTCACGCTGAGCGAGGCGGGCGATTGTACTCAACGGCGTTGGCCGTTTGCACGCTAGAAGTCTACTACCGACACGCACCGATCTTTCGGCAGCTCGACATCGAATAACCGCAGCAAGCAAACAGATATTTATTTGTTCGCATCGAGAACAACCGAGTTGACATCCGCCGTATCGCTCGAAATCGTGTCATTTACTATTGTTCCGAATGAATTGCCGTTTGCCGTGGCAATGAGTCCCACGCCTAAGCCAATGATGATCGCCGCTGCAACCCAAACCAGCCAAGGTGATCCATGACTCGCCGGAGCTTGGCAAACGCGTTGCAAGCCAAGACGCTCGTGCCCATCAACGGTTCGGCGCCATGCTACTCGCAACAAATGCGCGCCACTGCTAGTAAACAGCTCGACTGTGCTGTTTTTATTCTTTTGTTTTGGAAATCGTTTCGCGGCAACAAGAACTCCACCCGCTGACTCATCAAGCAGGTCTACTTCAACGATCTTTGAACCAATCTTGAGTTTTGCCTTACGTATCTCGCCACCAAAGCCAGCCATTCGATACGATTCGCGGCGTTCTTTGTTTTCCTGCTCGATATCCACGATTCGGTCGTCAAGAGTCTGGACCATCTAATTTCTCGCCTTGCATCGTTCGTTCACAACGGATCTGCCTTAGCCCTGCTCAGTCAGTTGAGAGGCTCCGTCTAAGAAATATAGGTCGGAATTCAGGAACGGACGACAGTTACTGCCCCAGACAACTCGCAGACGGCACGGCCAAACCGGTTGTGCGGACTACAAGGCCGGTGTACGGCAATTACTTGGGCAAATCTTCGCTGAGATCGAACCGGCGATACGCCCAACAGGTTGTCAGTGCAACGCCCACCGCCACGGACATCAAAACCACTAACTCAATCACAATCAGCAGTGGCGCCCACGCACCTGACAACATCTTGTTTATTGCCGTGTCTTGTACAGCCATTTTCAAACCCAATACGCCAAATCCGGCCAATAGCCCTGCCAACGCAACTACAAAGACGACGAAGAACTTTGCCATCAGCATTACAACACGACGAACGGTTGCCTGCATATCAAACTCAGCGACGCGATACGGGTAGAGCAAGAATACTACGTTTTCAAGCGAAATAATCACGACGTTCATCGGAATCAAAAATACGACCGACCACAAAACCGTACTCAGGTGCGAAGCATCGTGGAGCAGCATCGTCGAGAGTGCGACAGCCTGAAACGCTGTGAGCAATACAACGGGTACAGTAAGTTGACCAAGCACGACGGCGAATGGTCGAATGGGCATCATCTTTAGCGCAGGCAAGCCATTCAAATCGCCGCGAAAATCAAACGGTATGAGACCGGGTAAAAACACTGAAGTCAGCACAACGACGACAGCCACCGTCGGGAATGCACCTTCCGCCGGATCGAAGGCCATGTACGCAGCAAAGGCAAGCGCTGTCGCCAACGGAATCAACAACCAACAAAGGCCACGCTTCAAACGAAAGATCGCTTTTAATTGGCGCCAAATAATCGGGCCCGTGCCGCCCAACCATGGAACTCGTCCGAGCGCCTCACCGGTTTCAAAGGTCATTGCTTGGTTCGGCGATTTGAGGCTCGCTTCGTTAGCGACCAATTCCTCTCGCTCGCGCGTTTCGCTTCGTTTTTGCAAGGCTACTTCTACGTACAGCAAGAACTGTAAAGCGACGTAGTTGAGTAGCAACGAGGGAACAACCCAAGCAACCCAACTGGCTGCGGACGACGCGACAATGACTTTCGTGAAAATGAAAAAAGGAAACATCAAGACGACCATAAAAGGTAGTCGAGAAAAAGCGATCGCCTCATTCCCAAACGCTTTCAAGAACGCAACGTTGCTAACGTTTTGCAACGAGACTCGATACAACAGCCAACCCATCATGCAGATGGCCAGCGCACACCCAACAATCCGAAAACGTCGATAGGTTTTCTCGGATACTTGGAACGCAACAACAGCGATAATCGTGTAAACCAAATAGGTAAACAACATCGCTAGGTAAGCGCCAGTGATCGCTGCCAGGAACGACTCGACGTGAAAGGCAAAGAAACCGGCAGCAAATAGCGACGTAGCAAAGATGCTAACGGCATGGCCGACTACTCGAAAAAGTCGTACTTGTTCCAGCCGAAATGGTCCACCCACCAAATGATGCACTTCTTCATGTCGAAAACCTGCACCAGATTTTGTCCTATCAATGCAAACACCTAGCAGCTTCAACAACAGTATGTAAAGCATGCCGATCGGCGCAAATCCAGCGATCGGAATCGCGTCCGGCGAATCGTAAAACGCAACTGCGATATAGACTTGCACTAGATAGGCAGCCATCATCAAACCCACAAGGATCGTAGGTATTCCTTGCCGCGGCGACGACAGCTTTTTCTTGATGCGACGGATCTTCCCTTGAGCCTGCATCGACAAAAGCTGCTTCAAGGGCGCTTCGAGGATCAACAGGAGGTGCTTAGGCATGAATCGCCTCGTCTTGAATCGTTTCACTCTCTGTGTTGGATTCGCTCGTGGCGTTTTCTGCCTCATCCGCGAGTTCCGTCGTACGGAAGAAGACGTCTTCTAGACTCGCTTCGTCACCATGTTGGTTCATAAGTTCTTCGTGGGTCCCGCAGAACGTAGGCTTGCCATGTGCGAGCATCAGGAAATTCGTGCACAGGTCTTCTACCATCGCCAACAGGTGCGAACTGACAATAATCGCCGCGCCTTCGGAGGCTCGACGCTTGATGGATTCCTTCAGTCTTCGAATCGCCAACGGATCAAGACCCGTAAACGGTTCATCGAATAAGATCGCCGTCGGTCGGTGCATGTAGCCACAGCAAATCGCCAACTTTTGTCGCATTCCTCGAGAAAGGTCTTCCGCCGCGGTATTGAGCTTGGGCAACAACTCGAAATACTTCAAAAGTCGTTCGGCATCTTCTTCGTAGCTCTCCAGCTGATAGGCCGAAGCAATGAACTTGATGTGCTCGCCCACTGTTAGTGACTCAAACAGTTGAGGATCATCCGGCAAATAAGCCAAAGCCCGCTTGGCCTCCATCGAATGTTGGGCCACGTCAAATCCGTTCAGCGATAGTGATCCTGAGCTCGCCGAAAGCAAGCCAGAGATAGCGCGCATCGTGGTCGTTTTGCCGGCGCCGTTGTGGCCAACGAGCCCCCAAACTTTCCCTGGTTCTACTCGAAAGGAAAGACCGGCAACCGCCAGCGTATCGCCATAGGACTTCTTAAAATCTTTAACTTCGATCATGAACAACGCTCTGCTTGGGCTGGCCTATGCATGGCCTAAAGGAGTTTTCCACACTGAAACCTAGCCCGCGGAAACGCCTTTGGTGCGGAAAAGTAGCGTCCTCAGTAGACTTCTACTATCGCCTTCCCGTTGGTTGGCTGGCCGCAACGGCCTATGCTGTGGCGAGGTTGAAAAAAGAGAACGTCCCGGAACCTGAATCTGATGACTGAAGCGAAACCAAGCTTTCCAAGATGGATGACACGAGTCTTACAGCTTGCGGCGATCTACAACGTCGTGTGGGGCGTGTTAGTCATCGCTTTTCCGTTGGTGCTGTTCCGCTGGGCCGGGATGGAACCACCTAGGTACCCTCAAATCTGGCAATGTGTTGGCATGATTGTAGGTGTCTATGGTGTCGGTTACTGGATCGCTGCGAGCGATCCCATTCGGCATTGGCCAATCGTCTTCGTCGGGTTGTTGGGAAAGGTATTCGGACCTATCGGTTTTTTGCAAGCCGCGATGACTGGATCTCTACCTTGGAAATGGGGCGCCACAATTTTGACCAATGACCTAATCTGGTGGCTGCCCTTCGGGGCCATGTTGCTGGCGACCTATCGAGCAAATCAATCCGCTCGTTGATCTACGCGCCGGACAAACTCACCGTTACGCGCAACTACGGTTGTTTGACTTCACTGCTTTGATAGAGCTCAGCCATCTGCACGGCAAGGCTCTCTAGTTCGGCGTAGTAATCGTCGACCGACATGGTGCTCTTTCGAGTACGCAATTGCTCAATCGCTGACTCGATACGGTCGCGCTCGATTGTCTGTTCTTGCGACAACTTCACGGCGTCTTCCGATGCCTTCAAAATGTAACGATGAGCTCCTCGTCCATCGAGCGCCGCCCCACCCTTTGCTTTCATCTCAGCGCGAATTCCGACAAAGAAGTCTGCTGAGATTCCCTTTCCGTCCGCGTTGTCCTCAAGCAAAGCATGTTCAGTGACTAGTCGGGCATCGGATTCGTAAAACGCGTTTACCTTCGACGAAGCAAGTAAGAACGCTTCAAGTAGGCTGACCTGATCATCGTGATCGACGTCTGCCTTCATGTCGGTCAAAGACTCAGCCAAATAGCCACCAAAGCGAGAGAAGTTCAACTCGGCGCCACTTTTCGTTGCCGAAATCACAACTCTGTTTTCTTTGTGTAGCGGTTGTAAGAATGCTCCGCTACAAGAAAACCCATTGATCACAATCAACGGTCGCTTGCAATCCTCCAACCACTTTTGCAACTCTTTGGATTCGACATCTTTGCCGCGAAGATTGAACTTTGCAATGTTTCTGTCGAATGTACCATGGCCCAACAAGACCAGCCAAAGAGGCTGTGCGGACTCATCATTGTTTTCGTCGATCGCCGACTTCAACAATTCGTAGTCCTTCTTTTCGCCGCGTCCGATTTCTTGGTATTCGATGTCCGCATCAGCTGCGGCCACTTTCCACTGGTCGGCCCAATCGGAAAACAATTTTGTGTACTCGTCAGTGCCGCCCGCTCCCACCACCAAAATCATATCATCGGCATGGAGCAACGTACCTGTCATCAGTAGTGAGAAAACTATACCAATACGAGTGAATGTGTTCATCACGCTAGGCCTCGCCATCTGCGAAGTCCCCACTCGCCGCAGAGACAGGCCATCGCGAGAGCAATAACCCAGGGTTGATGCCAAAGCGGATACGTCCAGCTTTCTGTCACGGGCACTTGTCGACTGGGAAGGCTCGCAACGAATCGGTCTAAGCCATCAACATCTATCACTTCCCCATCGGAGCGGCTCGCGATGTCGTCAAGTACTTTACGATTGGTCGTAAGCTGTTGAAACTCAAAGGCTGCTCGTTGGGTTGTCCAACCCGCTTCTTTCGCTGGTAAATCCTCGCCCTCGGCACTTGTCACCTTGGCCGTGACACGATATGGCCCGTCTTCTCTCGGCCAATAGTCGACTTGATAAGCTCCCGCTTCTTCGTTGCTGGGTTCCGCTGTCAATTCAACTGTTTCGCCCGCGGGCGTTGCGACCTCGATTTTCACTTCAGCGTTATCATGAGCCAAGAACTGTTCATTTTTGACCGACACCTTGATCGTTCGCAATCCAGCACCGCTCGCCGCGTTCGCTTCGGCGGTAACACTCACACGCATCGGAACTTCCGCAACGAGCCATCTCGCAATCTGCCGCCAAAGTTGAGGTAGGTCGCCTTCGTTCGGATCGTCGCGATGCATTCCCCAACGCCACAAGTCGCCCGCCATCACGGCAGCTGCTCGGCCCTTTCCGAAACGATGGGTTACCAGCGCTGGGGCGGCCACTTCGCCACTTGGCAAATCCATCGTGGACATCAGCGATGCACCTGGCTTAATGCCAGCGATAGCGTTTGGCACCTTCAAACCTCTGATTTCGTCGAAGCGTTTTCGCTCGCCCGCTTCCGAAGCTCGCAACCGGGTCCAATCTTGAAGCCAACCCTCGCGCGTCAGACTCCATGCGAATCCTTCCTTGTCAGAGATCTCGGCTTCTTGGAAAGCGTCAATGATCATCTGTTCCTTGACGTCTGACTTTCGCGTGTATACCGGCAAGACTTCTCCAAGCGGCGTTTTATCGTAGCCACCGTTCGCCAAACTCTCCATTCCGGCCAGCATCATTAGCCCGCCACCTCGCTGATTCACAAATCGCCGCAGCAGTAACATTTGCTCGGCTGTGAAGAACTTCGCTTCCAGGTCATCAATGATGATCGCGTGATAGTTGAACAGCGTATCAGCATCTTTCGGAAATCCGTCCGCCAGTTCGAGCTCGTCTTCGACACCCAAACGAATAAAGACTGTTTGGTCGTACGTTTCAACGCTTTCTTCGTCTTCGTCCTCAAAACCTTCGAACAGCTGATTGCGATCCGACGACGACACGCCACTTCTATCTTGAAAAGAGAACTTCGGCTGCTTCTTCGCGACGCGAATGAGCCCTCGGAGTTCTATTTCGTCATCTTCTGCAAGAGCTCGGCTAAGGAATTTGTATTCCCAATTCGTTCGACCTGCTACATAGAGCACGCGATATGGCCCGCCGCCTCGATCGGTCGTCATCCACCGACGATTGTTGGCGAGTGTTAGCTCGGAGTCGGCCGCGTCGGCGTCGAACTTTTTTTCGTTCTTAGTCGGAAAAACCTCCAACCGATGAAAACTTAATCCTGATTCTTCCGGTCGAAAGCGAAACTGAAATTCGGCTTTCCCGGTTCGCTCTAAATCCACTTGCTGTTGCTCGATCACTTCTCCTTCAGGATCAACAACGCGAGCAGTCAGGTTTTGCTTCGAAAAGCCAGCGGAGGCAACCGTCGCATTGATCGAGACAGGTGACATCTCAAAATTTGTCTGCGAGACATTCATTTGCTCGACGCGAACGTCTTGCATCTCAGCCGTATCGTCACCGGCTACGAGGTAAATCGGAAAGTCGTACTTCTCTGTCGTAATCGTGTCCGTAGCATTTCCGTCGGTGAAAACTAAAACCCCGGCAATAGGTCTCGATTGAAATCGCGAATGCAGAGTATCCAGTGCAGAGTACAAACCAGATCCAACACCTTCGAATGTCAGTTGTTCGGCGGAGTCGATATGACGCAGTTGTTCATCAAAGCGATAGTCGCGAACGTCAAAGTCTTGCTCAAGACGGACTCGCCAAGCACTTTCTTTTTCCAAGATCTTTTTCAAACCTTCGCTGCGAACTTGGCTACCAGACTTTACCGTCATGCTCTGACTGTCATCAGTAAGAATCACGAACGCATTCGCACCGGGTCTCGGTCGTACTCCGCGATAGAGTGGTTCGACCAAACAAATTGCGAGCAGCAGGATTCCCGCGATCTTCAGCAACGTCGCGAGCCAACCGATACTGGTTTGTCGTTCACCACGATTGCGCAGCAGCGTCACCACAATCAAGCCAATCGCGCCGATTACGGCAACGGGCAGCCAATCACGGGCGCCGAGTACGATTTCGCCAATCATCATCGGAAGCGTCATTCACTGCTCCCAAGGTTTTCGTAGTATCGGCGAACTTGTTCGGTGAACTGTTGTGGCACCGGATCTTTATCGATAGGAACGATCGCATTTTTTTCAGCGGCACGTCGCATGAGTTCAGCCGAGACTTCTTGGCGAAGACCCTTCAACGGATTTGTAACCAGCTCCTCGATCAGTTCCCACTTTGGTTCTTCCGAGTGGCGAACAAAGTCTCGGCGGAAGTTGCGAGCTTCCTCGCGAATGCGTGCCGCTTCGGCGCGAAGCTCGGGGTCATCGACGATTTCTTCGACGTCACGAAGACGATCCGACCACTCGCGAAAGTCGTCGCCGGTAATAGGAGCAGCCAGCGGTTGATCCCAATTACCGCTCGGATTCCCAGCGTTCGAATTTCGACGTTCTTGGCCCTGGGGTCGACCAGTTCGCTGCTGATTTTCGTTCTGTTGTTCCGACGGGTTACGACCACCCTGTTGCTGGCCGGGTGATTGGTTTTCGGACTGTTGTTGCTGTTCCTGCTGTTGTTCGTTTTGGTTCTCGTTTGGCTGGCCTTGCCCTTGGCCCGGCTGACCTTCGCGAGGTTGTTGCTGCTCTTGATTTTGCTGACCTTGGCCAGGTTGTTGTTGATTCTGATCCTGCGGTGGTTCGCCCTCACGTGGTTGTCCTTCACCAGGCTGCTGACCTTCTTGCTGCTGTCGTTCTGAATCTTCCTGTTCCTGTCGATCGCCGGGCTGCCGATCCGAGTTTGATTCTTGTTGTTCTGAATCGCCTTCCTGCTCGTCTTGTTCGGATGGTTCTTCCCGCTCAGCCGGTTGCCCTTGTTCGGACGGCTCGGCTTCGGAACCCTCCCCGAACTGATCCATTTCGCTTTGTAGCTCTCTTTCCAAATCCTTGAGTGTTTGAATCGCCAAGCGAAGAGCCTCCGTCTGGTCCCCAAGCACGCGGTCGGCGGCTTGATCAATCTCTTCACGAAGTTCGCTGATACCTTCGCGAACATTTTCGTCGAGTTGTTGTGCCTGCTCGTTCAAGCCTCGTTCCGTGAGCTGGGCGGTGGCTTCGATTTTTTCTGCGAGTTGTTCTTTCTCGGCTTCGCGAAATGCGTCATACAAGCCTTCCGCGAGAAGTGGCTCGGATTCCTCGGCTTCTTGAACTGTTTCCTTCATTTCCTCGAGCAATTCGTTGAGTCTTTCCCGTTGTTGAAGTAACTCGTCGCGTAACTCTCGTGTTTCCTCTGTCGACGGTTGGTCATCATCCCGCAGTCCACCGCCCGACTCTTCTTCATTCGCCGCGGCGTCGCCCTGCAACTGTTCGCTCAATTCGTTCTGACGTTCTTCCAGCTGCCGCGCTTCGTCTCGCATCTCACGCATTTGCTCAGTGAATTGATTGGCCGATTCTTTTCGCAACTCTTCTCGCATTTCCTCAAGCTCTCGCTGCGCTCGCGTTCCCGATGCGAGCGCTGGCGTCACTTCGCCCTCATCGAGTGACTCACTCGTTTCACGCATTTGTTCTCGCGTTTGCTCTAGCTGCTCTTGCGCGTTTTGCATCGCTTCTTGATCCTGCGCTTCCTCCATGCGATCCATCAACTCGTCAGTATCCCGCAACATTTCTTCTTGTTGCTCGCGAAGTCGTTTTAGCTGTCGCTCGATTTCGTTGCGTTCTTCTTCTGTTTCAGCCTGCTCGAGTGCCGTTTGCAATTCCTGCAGCTGTTCGTTCAAGTCCTCCTGACGTTGCGCGAGTTCCTTCAACTGATTCAATGCGCGGCGCATTTCTGTCTGCGCTTGATCTTCTTCCTCTTGAGCCTGACGCTGCGTCTCGTAACGATTTTCGTCGTTTTGCAATTCCAACTGATTCAGTTGTTGTTGCATCCGCTGTTGCGATTGACTTTGCGACTGCTGGCCTTGCTGCTGTTGTTGTTGCTGCTGCTGTATGACTTCATGCTCGCGAGCACGGAGTTTTAGCAAGGCTTCGTAGGCTCCCCGCTCTGGACCGATTGCGTTGGCCAGTGCGTCCGACGAAGGGTCCGAAAAAGCGTTGGTCAAGTTGCTGATCGCTTCTTGCATTTTCTCTTGAACGCGAAGCATGTGGTCTCTCGACTCTGCATCCTCGAGCTGTTGGCTCATCTCAGCAGCCTGTTCAGCCGCGGCCTGTTGCGACTCGAGAATCACGGACACATCGTCGCGGAATTTCTGCTCGTCACCATTGCCACGACGCATCACGTTCCATGTTGCATTGATGATCTGTTTTTGAACTTCTGCAAGTTGCTCGGCGTTTTGCTCGTTTTGCGATTGTTGCTGCTGCTCTTGTTGTTGCTGTTGTTGCTGCTCTTGGCCATTTGGTGGTTGTTCGCCTTGCCGGAAGATCTCTTCGAAGTGGCGTACTTCCGTGAAGAACATGTCACCAAACGTGCGGCGAGTTTCACCCTTCGCATCGCTGTCCTCGGCCCAAAAGTAATACGAAAGCAGTTGGTCCGGTTCGGCCTCGAGTGCTTCGAAGTCGAGCATGTGTTCTGCTTCCGTCTTTTCCCCTCGCGGAATAGATTCACTGAGCACAATATCTGTCGATTCCGCACTCGCAAGTGTGTAGCTGATGCCAAACTTGCGAAGTCCATAGTCGTCAGACGCCGTGGCTTTTACGAGGAACTCTTCAAGCGGTGAAACGCGTGCGTCTCTAGCTAGGTCCAGCTTCAACTTCGGTGGCTTATTGGGCGTTACTTTCACGCTCAACTTCGGAGGGCTACGATTCTCACGGCCCTGCGCATCGACCAGCGCCAACG
>CAYNJG010000158.1:0-17233 GCA_964397295.1 uncultured Pirellulaceae bacterium | reverse complement strand
ATGTGAAATGCATCTTCCGACGAAAGCACAGGTAGTACTGAGAGATCACTCAAAGGTAGATTCCTTCTTCACTTGCTCGGGCCGCTAACTAACAGCAGCCCCCGCCTTGATAGTGCCATGTCGAGTCAGAAACAGTAATGTCAGGATGACTCGCAAGAGCAGCGGATGTCTTATCGCAGATTCCAATTGGAATATTGCGAGGCAGCACGTGCCCAGCACCATCGTCGTAGAAATCTTCTGTTCCACCGTAGATGGCAAATCGACCTGTGAAAATGCAAGGTCCATCTTCCGGCATCGGCGTTTTGTAGGCTGCTACCTCGATGGTTTCGAGTAGCAGATCTTCTTCTAAGTTGTAGCTGGACGAATCTAGCAATCGGTACGGACGACGAGAGCGAATCTCTGCAGCTCCGAATCCAACGTCGGTGATCGCACGGAGATAGTCCTCCAGTGACTGACATCCAGAAATACACTCGGCACGCAAGCGATCATCGTCCACGAGATGTTGCGGAATCGGACGCGGAGTAATTGGGTCCGACATCACCAATCGACCACGATCAGCCAGCACACGATGCATCTCGCGCAGCGCAATCGTAAGATCGTCGTTCTGAAAAATATTGAAGAGGCAGTTCTGAGCCGCAAAGTCGATCGAGTCGTCGTCGATCGGCAAGTTCAGCGCATCTCCATCGCGGATATCGACGAAGGATGGATCGAACCATGAGTTCTCTTTCGCCGCCAGCTCGAGGTTCTCGCGAGCAACCTCACGCATTTCCGCCACAGGCTCGACACCAATCACGCCACCGGGTCGCCGGGCAAAGTAAGCCAATTGGAAAACTTCAAGACCGCCCCCCACTCCGACGTACAGCATCGTTTGATCAGGTTGCATATCCTGTAAATGGACCGTCGATCCACAACCGTAATTCATCTCATGCATGACGTCTGGAATGGAAAGCTCTGGCAAATACCGGGGCGGCATAGGAACGCAACACAGGTTTTCAGCCGGCTTTAACGCAGCCTCTCTGTAAACATCATTCACAGTCGATTGATAACTCACGGGTACTCCATCAGCGGGAAATTGCGGGTATCTTTAACGTTAGTCTATTGACGATTCCATCCGCCAATCCTTACGCGTGTTTATTTGAACACACACAATAAACTTTTTCGGTTCGTAGCCCTAGGTGAGATTCTCTGGGATGTTTTCCCCAGCGGACGTGTCTTTGGCGGCGCACCGGCCAATTTTGCTTGCTCTACCGCCGAAATCGCTCGGACGGTTACTGAAGTCGGTATGATCAGTGCGGTTGGCCAAGATGAATTGGGCAACGAAGCATTGAATGCTCTGCAAGAACGTGGCGTAGTTACCCAATTTGTACAACGAGTATCGCAGCCTACCGGTCGCGTGGATGTCGAATTGCTTGCTGACAAATCAGCCAGCTACAAATTCGCAAAGGACTGTGCGTGGGACAACCTAGCCTGGGACGACTCACTTCAAGAACACCTTGACCAAACTCACGCAATCTGCTTTGGCACACTTGCCCAGCGCAGCACGAAATCTCGCGCAACGATTCAGAAATGTATCGAGTCAACAAACCAAGACACGCTGATCGTGTTCGACATCAATTTGCGTCCCCCGTTTCACACCGACACGATAATTATGTCGTCGCTAGAACAGTGCAACGTGCTCAAACTAAACGAGGAAGAGCTACCAATAGTCGCCAAATTAGCAGGCATACATGGAACCACTCATCAGCAACTCACGCAGTTGGCTCATCAATTCGGGCTGAAGGCAATTGCGTTGACGCTAGGGCCACGTGGAGCAGTCTTGTTTCGTGACGGCGAACTTAGCGAGTGCGCCGGAATCGACACCAACGTCGTCGATACCGTTGGCGCGGGAGACGCGTTTACCGGCCAGTTCGTTTTAGGACTGCTGCTCGACTGGGAACTCGAGCGAATCAATCGACGAGCGATAGAAGTCGCGGCCTACGTTTGTTCGCAAAAGGGCGCGACACCGTCTTTGCCGGACCGCTTTCAAGTTAGCTAACGGGACAGTGATAAACCTGTCCACGCCCCTAGTCGTGGCTATGAAAATTGCGGTAAGCGTAGCCGAAAATTCCGGCCGCAATCGCAACGTTGATGGAATCCGTTCCGCCAAGCATCGAGATAGTGAGACGTTCATCGCACTTCGCCAGCAACGCCTCGCTGATCCCGTGGGTTTCGTTCCCGAACACGAGTGCAGTACGTTTTGGAAACTCAAACGAGCTCAGCTCTCGCGCCTGCTCAGAAAGCACTGTTGCACACAGCGCGTAGCCCGCACTCTTCATCTCCGTTATTGCGGCACCATCAACATCCTCGACAACTGGCAGAAAAAAGTTATTCCCCGTCGAAACGCGAACAGCGCGGCGAGAATACGGATCGGCAGAGCCAGCCGTCAGCACCAACGCATCGGCTCCGAAGCCCGCAGCGACGCGAATAAACAGTCCAACATTCTGTTGATCAATCACCTTATCAGCGACAAATACGAGACTTGGCCCGGATAGCGGAAGCACTGATTGGATCGAAACCGCTTGCTGGCGTTTGGCAGCCGCCAAAACCCCCATATGAAACTTGTAACCGACGAGTTGTGAAGCAAGTTCTCGGCTCACGGAGTAGACCGCAACGTGGGCCGGAATCTTGCGGCGAAAGGCATCCATTTTTTGATCCGTGACCACAACCGACTGGACTTCGAAATCACTCTGAAAAAGTCGCTCGACGACAGTCACACCTTCCGCGATCAAAACATCTTGGCGCCGGCTTTGATTTGTTCTTTTGAGACTGCGATAGAGATCCAGCCGGGGATCGTCGAGCGATTCAATATGAGATTCTGGCATCAAACGATCGGCTCTACTGTCGGACCCAAGTTTTTCCGGCCTTGTAGCGATTCGCACGATCGATCAGCTTAGCGTCCTTTGTTGTCGCAATGACTTTATCGAGTGCCGCGTGGAACTCAGGCTTATTGCTGTCACGCAAGCCGCGGTCATGCGCCAACTCGACAATACTCTGACAGGCTTCTTTCGAAAAACGCGCCTGGTCCACAAACGGCAAGAGGTACCGTAGAGTTTCTACCGTTCGAATTGGTGCAGCGCGTTTGAGACCATAGTTCTTCTCTTTGTCGTTGGCCGCAATCTTCATAGCCTTCTGCAGCAGCGCGAGCTTTTCTGCATCCGAACGCCCATCCGGAAGCGGCGCAATTCTCAGCAGTGACATCCTTGCGATGCGTTTGTGATCTGCATGCTTGTCTGACTTTGCAATCGCAAACAAGTCATCCACGACCTCCGCATTGGGCCAATTCGAGATCGCACGAATTCCAGCAAGATGCATGGCACTATCTCGACTCGCGATGGCATTCTTCACTTCCTTCCATGCGAGGCTGCCGCCGACGCGTCCCAGCGTGGGAATCATCGCGGTCCGTTCCACGGACTTGAGCGTTTCCATGGCTGCCAACACTGGTTTTGCCTGAGCGTTTTTGTCTTCAATCCTCCGGCAAACGAACATTAGATTCTTTTCGGCATCGTTTCGCTCGTTGCCTTTCTTCGCCTTCAACACGGCCTTCACCATTTCCCCGACGTGCTCAGGAGACGCGAGTTGACCAAGCGACTTCATCGCCGCAGCACGGAGCTTTGCATCGTTGCCGTTAGCGTATTTCAGGAGCGCGGGAATCTGATCCTTGGAGCGTTTCGCAGTCAGGATACTCATCAACTCGACCTGCATTGCGACTGGCAACCCGTTCATCGCTTTTACAATCGCGTCAGAAACACCGTCGCCTTGCAACTGTACTAGCGATTGCCGTGCGGAAGCTTTACCCACCCCCGTGCCGCCAAGCATTCTGATTAGAGTCGCCGCATCACTCGCATCACCAAGCTTGGCAATCGCGTTAACAGCTGCCTTCGACAGATTCGCGTCGGAGCTTTCAAGAAACTTTGCTATCGCTGGCTTCGCCGAAGCATCGCCGCGATCCGCGAGGGCACTTAGCAAGCCCACTTGCGCGTCAACTGGCAGCTTTGGCAGCTGAGCGGCAAACTGCTTTGTGGCTTCTTCTCCCTTGGCTTCACCACGAATCTGCTCGAACGCGATTGCCCGAATATCTTTGTCTTCATCGGACATGAAACCAATGACCATTTCGATCAGTTCTTCGTTCGCTTCTTGAGCGGTAACGGGTGACGCCACCAACGCGGATAGCGCGAGACTGATTACTAGAAATCGATACAACGTATTTTCTCGTCGAGGGGTTTGCAGCTTATGGTAAGAAGTAAAACAACCACAGCAACCATTGGTCGCTGTGGCTATTCTTTCGCTTTAAACTGATGCGAACAAACTATCGTCCAGCGCACGCCAGCATGCCGCGTGTTGCTGCCACTTTGAAGTGCTTCGCGAGGCCCTCTTCTTTCGAAAGCTTCTTGTAACCCATCAGGGCACCGGTCTTGTCACCATCCGCGAGCATCTTTTCCAAACAAGCGAATTGCGAATCAAGCACAGCGTGTTTGATTTCGGCGTTTTGCTTACTTTCGGATAACGCTTTCATCGCATCCGGCGTTCGAATCGCTCCGAGCGCCATCGCAGCCGATTTGGCAATGTGCGCGTCGCTGTCGTTGAGCATCGCAGCAAGCGCTGACACTGCGCCAGATTCACCACGTGCACCGAGCGAACCCATCACACCGATCTTTTGTTCGGCAGGCACCGACGACAAGCTATCTAGCAACGCTTTTCCAGCAGCTGGAATTTCCATCTCTTGCAACGCATAACGAGCCATGTGCGAGTGATCTTTGTCGCTCAACATTTCCGCAAGGACGGAGACACTTTCTTCGCTTCCAATGGCCTTTAGTTTTCGGCAAACAAAATCTTTGCCGTTGCGAGTCGCGTCGCTTTGGAGTACGGCAATCAATCGCTTCTCGAGCTTCGAGCGAGCTGCCGCATCGCCGTGCGATTCAACGATTGCCTCGTCGATCGCGTTCAACACGTTGCGATCATCGCCCCACGTGTACTTTTGCAGTAATTCAAATGCTTGATCTAACATATTTGTATTCCTTGTAAGTGGCGAACCACCGAAATTGTTTTGTATGAGCCAAACAGCCTTCGCTTACGCGTTGGGCTGTGTTCTTAGATTTGCCAGGGCTCTCGTCTTGCACGATCGAGGTAACGATTGGCTTCGACGTCGCCTGCGAAAGATTGCGTCGCTTCGTCCCACTTCAAGGAACGCTGCGTTTTGTAGGCAATCATTGCTAAGTGGCTAAGCATGACCGAATTCACAGCAAGCTCGATATCACGGAACGGCTTTTCACGTGTCTTCACACACTCAATGAAGTCGCCGTAGATTCCGCCGCTACCTTTGTAGAGCGGCACTGCCTTCGGCTCACGTTTTTCACCCGTGGGGTTTTCGATCGCAGCGTCTTTCTTTCGCTTCAGCCGCCCACCCGTACCGGCGACTTCCATGTTGTCCCAACCTGGTCGATTGTGGGTTAACTCGCGACCATTGGCATACTGGAAGGCAACCCATTGCTTATCACCCTCGGTATTTAGGACGACATCAGTAGGTTGCAGTTCCCGTACGTCGATGGCAAAGGTTGCACCGCCGAAGTGGTGCGCACCCCAGTCCGTCATTCCGCCACCGGAGTAGTCGATATAGGAACGCCAACTTCCGCCGTTAGTGCCAAAGTTTCCATCACAACGCTTACTGTTGTAAGGAGCCCACGGTGCGGGGCCGAGCCACAAGTCCCATGCCATCGAGTCCGGCACGTCTTCCGCTGGCAAGTTGCACGGTTGCGAAAGAGGACCCACGTTGACGTTGATAGATTTGACTTCCCCCAGCTCGCCGTTCCAACAGGGATCCACGATCTGACGGTAATCGTTCAGTACGCGCTGACTACCTCCAGAAACCACACGACCATAGCGTCGAGCCGAGTCGATCATGAGTGGGCCCTCGCGGAGCGTCAATGTCTCGGGCTTTTGGCAGTACACATCTTTGCCCGCTTTGCATGCTTCAATGACCATGATGGCATGCCAGTGATCGGGTGTTGCAATATGGACAGCATCGATGTCGTCACGAGCGAGTAACTCTCGGAAGTCAACGTACAATTGGCAATCTTTGCTATCGTACTTATCGTCGACTTTCTTCTTTGCATTATCGCGTTGCTCTTTGCGTACGTCGCTCGCGGCAACATACTGCACGTCTGGCCGCTTGAGGTAAGCGTTCGAGTCACCGCTACCCATGTTTCCAATGCCGATACCGCCCATGACGATCCGGTCACTCGCTGGCGGACGCGTTACATCACCAAGAGCTGACGAAGTAATGATGTAGGGAACAGTGGCCGCAGCACCGGCAGCCTTCATAAAAGTACGACGAGATGCTGTATTCTTTTTTGTCATCAAAAAGGTCCTTCAGGCTAGAGAACTGTGGCGGTCTATCCCAGCCGAACTAAATCGCACCGCCCACAGCGAGGGACCTATACTTTAAAGCAGAACAATTCCTTGTTCCAACGTCATACATCTCACTGTTGCAAAGAAATCGCGCCCGCGGCTCCAGAACGAAAAGTTAAGCACCGACGTCAAACGATTGAATTACACCAAAAACGGCCGCAAAAACGTGATTTTATTGCGGTGTCACGCGGTCAACGTTAGAGTTTATATAGACCAGCAACCTTGGCACTAAGTCTTATATGGCGATTCCGCCGACACAATCCGATACCGCTCACTCTGGGCACGCTTCCGAAGTGCTTGATTCTTCAGCTAGTGAGCGGCCAGCGATCGGTGACCTGAATGCGCCTGCAGAGTTCGCGCCGGACTGGGTTTACGTCGCGAAAGCTGAGCCCGTTTGCAACGCTCCAAATTCTCAGCAACCAGCTCCCGCAACTCCGAGAAAGCCTAGAACAATCCCAGCAACCGTTGCTGGAATGCCGATTATTCAAACCGAGCCGCCAGAGCCAACGCCGCCACCTCCACCGCCCATCCTTCCTCCCGACGCCTCGGTTGAGCTTGCCGCGAACGACGACGACGAGGAAGAAGACGAAGCAGCAGCATTGGAACTCGAGGCAATCGCCGCCGCCGCACCACCTTGGTTAGTGAGTCTCGTTGTGCACGTCGTCATGTTGATCCTACTGGCAGTGTTGTTTTTGCCTGCCTTGGTCAGTGACGAAATCAATCTCAATCTTGCGTTCTCCGAAACGTTTGGCGAACAGCTGGAAGAAGAAGTCTTCACTGTCGCGGAAGAACCGATGGATGAAGAATTGATCACCACAGACATCGAACTGAATTCAGTGGAAGATCCGCTTGCGAGCCCGAACGAAGATCTCGTCGAAGCACCTGAACAACTCCACGCAGCGGCGCCATTCGAAACGCCCAACATTGGCCTAGCGTTGAGCGGACGTGAGGCCGGCATGCGTGAAGCACTGTTGGAAGCTTACGGCGGTGACCAAACGACAGAGTACGCCGTGTACATCGCATTGCAGTGGCTCAAGAAGCAGCAACGCAAAGACGGCTCTTGGCGATTGAATGGCCCTTACTCGGATGGCGCAAGAGTCCGCAATCCGCTGGCTGCAACGTCGATGGCTTTACTTGCGTTTCAAGGTGCTGGTCACACACACAAAACTACACGCAAAATGGTAGGCGGCAACGGCAATCTCGTTGAAACAGATTTTCGCAAGCAGGTTCGCCTCGCCTGGAAGCAAATGCTGAAGTGGCAAGACAAGGACGGCTGCTTCTATCGCAAGTCGGGTGTCGACCATATTCACCAGCGGCTCTACAGCCAAGCTCAAGCGACCATTGCGATCTGCGAACTCTACGGCATGACGCGAGACCCCGACTATCGTCGCCCAGCGCAGCGAGCGATCAACTTTTGCTGTGAGGTCCAAGACCAAGACGGCGACTACCCCGATGGTGGTTGGCGTTACGAAGACGGTCGAGAAAGCGACATGTCCGCCACCGGATGGTTCGTCATGGCACTGCAAAGCGCAAAAATGGCAGGGCTGGACGTACCAAGCGATGTGTACTTAGGCGTCGAAGAGTTCTTGGATTCGGTGACAGAAAAAGGTTCCTTTTACAGCTACATGCCAGGCCGCTACGCAACGCCGTCAATGACGGCGGAAGGCTTGCTTTGTCGGCAATACCTTGGTTGGCAGCAAGACGATCCACGGATACTGAAAGGCGTTGAGTATCTTCGTAATCGTCCCGTCGACTGGGAAGAACCCAACACGTACTACTGGTACTACGCAACGCAGGTGATGCATCACATGGAAGGTGACCACTGGTTCGAATGGAACGCGGTCATGAAGAAGCAACTAACTAAAATGCAAGTTTCCAAAGGCAAGGAAAAAGGCAGCTGGGCGCCAGATGGTGACCAATGGGGCAGAGCAGGGGGGCGTTTGTACCAAACGTGTCTCTGCACATTCATGCTGGAAGTCTATTACCGACACTTGCCGATCTACGCATCACTCTAGCTTGCGTGATGATCCGTTTGCTTGAACCTCCATTGAACGAGCATTAGTCACTATTCTCGTTTGTTAGGGCGGCCTTTTCTCTCTGGCGATTTGCTTTTCCTATCTCCGCCCCGGATAATATTTACCGCGAATACAGCGGCCAAACCGGTGATTCTAAATCTTTAAGAAACCGGGAGATGGAGGTTGGTGAAGTACTTCCACCGATTGTTGCCGCCACACTTATCTGCGTGTTGGCTTTCATCACGGTTACGTCTTTTACTTATCTTTTTGGCTCTGATATGAAAATCGCTCCGCGACCGGACGTGAAACCAATTCATCCTTGGATCACTGACTTAATGTCCAAAGAGGCTGACGATGTCAACGACGCCATTTCGCAGCGTCTATCATTACTGCCAGCGGAACTTTCGGTCTTGGTAGATCACATCAAAAGTTACACGCCGAAGAGCATCATTTGGTCGAACCGGCGGACCGGTTTTCTTGGATACGTTACATTGCTCCGCAAATCGACTCGGACAACCAGTTGGCTAAAGCCAGGCGAGCATCTTTTGTTCGGCCAGCCTCTTGACGCTAAGATCGTTGAAAGGCTGGCCACTTTTTATGACCCCAGCATCCGATCCATGATGCAGCGTTTTTGGACGGTCTGCGCTCGTGTTGGCGATGAGATGGCTGGATCGTCAGGCAATTTCGGGGGACATGATCCCGCTAACATAATCGTCCAGGACGAAAACGCCCTCGGTAATTGGCGCGACTCCCGTGAACTCTACAGCTCTCGAGATGGAGATTCCGTACTCATCAATGCGGTCGGTGAAACGGCCTGGCATCAGCATGAAACGGGCAGCGTCTTGCCGCTGTGCCAAACGTTCCCTGACTTCATCGATCATTGGGTTGCTATGCGTGATGCCAAACTGGATTTTAGTAGCTGGAATTCGTTAGAATTCCTGGGTCGAAACAGCGACCAAGAGCCATGAAACGGCCAAGCAGAAACGCGGACCTAAAAAGTTTACAAATGGAAGATCGAACACCGCCATCAGACAGCTCACGGTACGTCATCCCGCACAGTTTTCCTGGCTTCTTAAATGCACGCTCTCCAGTTCAGCACAATTGATCTTGCGCGGCACCGTGATACCTGCATTGAGTTCCGGCGAGATTCATACACTTGTAGTTTTGCGGATGGGAACCAAAGATTTTGCGACGAGAACGGCGACGATGGCAACGGCTATATCGACTGGCTTCGAGAGAGGATCGCGGACCTTCCCCAAGGCTGTGTCCACGCATGGGAAAACGATCTGATTGTCGGTCAGATCGAATCTCGTATCCGTCCAGACAACACAGGTTACGTAAACCTGTTTTATATTGCCCCGAATGCTCGGAGACGCGGCCTTGGACGCAAGCTCAACGACTATGTGATCGCCATGTTCTCATCACTCGATGTTGACGTCGCCCGATTGACCGTATCAATCGGAAACGAGCGTGCTATTGGTTTCTATCGCAGTCTCGGCTGGATAGATCTGGGATTGCGCCTTGGTCGTACCGATTCGCGACTCTTCGAAACGGCTATCAAGAAGACATGAAAGCTGAGGCCACTCGTGACGCGAACGCTTCTTTCCATACTTGCACTCAGCGTGACAGCGATTATTGCGATTTACGCCTACAACATCCGCGACATTCCGTTCTCACCCGAGGCGTGGAAGACAAGCCCATCGCAACGCCAGCGTATGATTGACAGTCTGCTTGCCGATCACAGTCTCGATGGTGCTTCCCGTGACGACATCGATAGCCTCCTCGGTGTTCCTTCAACGTCGCCCGATTCTGTTTTCGGTGATCGTTATGTCTACTGGGCGGGAACAGATGGAATGATTGATGACATGTGGCTCGAGATCACATTTACGGACGACCTTGTCGCAGATGTTCGGTATGTACCTGACTGATTCACAATCATTTTCCTGGACGATCACCAGCTAAAACGGAATGGCGGTGATCGAAATCGCCACTGCCAGCTACCCGGTCATCTATGGACGTCTTCGAGCAATGCACAGACACACACTTTACGAGATTCTCGTTCATGTCGGCCAACGCCCTGACGTGTACAACATCGCAACAATGGGCGAACTCAGGTCCTTTGTCGATGGCTATCAACTTGCGAAACATTTGCTCGACACCCCGATAGACGAAGTCCCTCCGCTAAGGCAGTTCACAGAATGGTTGGTGCGTCAACTTGGTCGCGGAGACACAAGTTCTGGCTGGTGGCAACTCATTCAATGGAAAGATACTGACGACCAAACCGCGATCGCCGAATTCTCGCGACTCATCAGCTTGTTCGCACAACGGATTCCCAGCCGAATCGCTCACGTAGAGATTGATGACACCAAGCACTCACCGACTGGAGAATTCAGAGTGAGCTATGGAAGCGACTCTGGGATGATCGATCTTTCAAGTCACCTGCCTACTTGCTTACGCTTGATCAAGTACGAAACCGATCCCGGAGTGTATCTGGAGTATCACTTCGAAGTTGACGTTGACGGGCCGTTCTTGCATGAACAGTATTTCGACACCAATGCCGAAGCATACAATGAGGGTCTGCGGGACTTCCGGGTGACCGAAAGCGAATGGGAAATCGACTCCGATTCAGACACCAACAAACCTATGCGGGATGGCCCATGACTGGTAGCAAGCTAAGGAAATGAACGATACAGCAGCCCGACGGTGCTGCCGCTATCAATTCAAGCGTCCTTGGTAAACGTCAGTCGTCGGATAGCAAGGGCCTCACCTTTACCCAAGCTTTTGTATGCGGCGAAATGTGAGATTAATTCTCTCGCCCATCGTTCGCTTGCTCTTTGGAATTTGGTGTTCCCATTCGTCCTGGCAATCGAGCATGACCAGAATCGATCGATCTGGTAGGAGAACATCGATCACCTCTTTGGATGCGCGATGACGAAACTTCATTTTCCGTTCTTCGCCGAACGTCACCGACGCGATGCAGCGAGTATCCATCTCGGGCTCGTTGTCTCTGTGATACCCCATCCCGTCGCCTCCGCTCCGATAGCGGTTGCAAAGAACACTGTTGAATTGAAACTCCGCAACCAGCTCGGCTGACGTCATCAATTCCGCAATCACATCGGGGAATCGTCGGCTCTCGTGCATCACTCCAGAATACTCGTAGGCGAACTCGCCATAGTACGTAGTCAGACGAGGAACTTGGATCGTCTTCCCGAACATGACGACACTCTCCTGCTCCCAATCCAATTCATGAATCAATCGATCAAGGTAGCCTTCTTGAAAGCAATTCTGCACCAAGAACGCGCGCCCATCTTTCGTCAGCAGATTCCCTCTTTCGCTCATATTGGTATGCCAGTCTGTCGACCGCTAACACAGACTGCTGGGTCTCACTGCCGAACTCAGTTCAGATACTGTTTCATGGCAATTACGGCGGACCGTTGATTGCGATACTTGCCGAAATTGAACACAGCCTTTGCTCGGTCTCTTGCGGGAACTTTCTGCAGCAAATCGCGTCTAACTTTGTCGTGGTCTAGCGAAGAGGTCACCGTCGCATACTTTTTGCTTCCGGCTTTTAAGGTCACCACATAATAGAATTGATTCGCCACCGGATCGGTGTATGGCAGACTGCGTACATGCGTGATCATCTCGCGTTCGAGTGTGCGCAGGTCAGTGCCAAAATACTCCATGAATCGGACGATCTCTTCCTCTGGCGGCTCCAGAGGCAACCCGGAACTTACATCACGCAGGTAATCGAAGAATTCGTCTTTGTGCTTTGTCGTCAGATAGTGCACCAGAGCCCAAGCTATCGCGTAGTCCGTTGATGTCAGTTTTTCTGCGGTCACGACTCGGTTCAAGATCGCTCCATCACCGATACGATTCTGCTCTTTGAGATAGATAAACAAATCTCGCATCCGCAACTCATTGGGGCGCCCAACGCCAGACCATTTGGACCGAACTCCGACCGACGTTGGTGCAAAGTACTCGGCTACGCCTTCACTCAACCAGAGCGGCCACGAAGACAAACGTTTTTGCACGCCAATATTGTGCAAGATTTGATGGACGCCTTCATGTGCGATCGTAGACGTAGACTGCTTGGCCGCGATCATCGGAGCATCTTTGCTGATGTCGGAATACTGATACATAAAGACGCGATTGTTGACCGAGTTGTAGTAGGCCAACATCGAATCTGGCATTCCCTCACGATAGCGCTGAAACTGCTCCTTCGTTCGAAACATCACGACGACCAGAGGTGTGTCTGGATTGACGGGCTTCAACTTCTGACGCTTAAAGTAGGAGACCAACATTGGATACATGGTCTCAAGGATTTTTGATTTACGCTCACAGAACGAATTATCTGTGTTGTACACGCAAAGATACCGACGGGTCGCACGCGTTTTGAATCCGGGGAATTGCTTTTCCAATTGCTCCGCAAGCTCATCCTTCGTGAGCGATTCAAACGGACGATCTGTTTCGGTCGTTTGCCGCTTCTGAATTGAACGGAGCGCTCCATCCGGCATCACGACGATGTAGTGGCTACCAACCTCAAGATAAACCTTAGCAACCACGGGATCCGTCCACATGTCACCATCTGCCGGGACCACGACCGACCGATCCTGAACCTCGAAAGGTGTCTTGCCAACAGGAATGCGCAGTCCGAGGTCCTCCGGTTTGGCCAACGGGGTCGTTTGCCCGCGAAGCGACGTCCCGGCCGCCAGCCACAAAGAAATCGCGGTAATCACTGTGAATCGCAGCATAGAGAGGTTTCCGTAATCTGATGGATACAGCTTCTTCCATAGTAGCCGCAGCAATCGCCATCCAACCGGCGGAGGTAGGTCTCACCACAAACATAACAGTAAATCGGATTAATAGGGTCAATCCAGCAGGATTCCTGCCGGTGACTACCGCGCATGCCACACGAGAAAGCTAACCTTCATTAATAGCGGGCATCCAGCGCGGAGTGATCTTAACTCACCTAGTGAATCTCTAAAACATGGTCCAAACGTTACTATTCGCTTGCCTCACAGCCTTGCTGCTTTGCTTCTTTGCATCGTTGGCTGAAGACTTCTTGCAGCCTCAAAAGCGACGAGCGTTCTTTATGTCCGCAGTCCGCCGCAAAGCCCCGCCCAAAACGAAGCGCTAAAATCCGATGGTTGATTCCTCCAACCCGTATGCCAGTTCAAGCGTCCTGCTAACTCCCATCCCGCCAGCATCGCAATGGGTTAGTATCGCAACTACGTTTGTCGGTTTGTTGTTTGGACTGACAGCGGCTTTCGGTTCGGTGTTTCGACTCTGGCAAGTGGTAGGCGATCATGCCAACCACTGGCAATCCGTTGGATCCCGAATCGCAGACTGTGCTCCACTGGTGGGACTCGCCACGTTTGCCGTCACCGCGTGCATTTTGCTGATGCTACTAGGCTCTGCCGTTTCAATGAAAGCAGCAGACCTGCGACTTTGCCAAGGGTTCATCCTGGTTGCCACAGCGGCAATGCTGATGCGGACCATATCGGAACCTAACGAGGTCTGGACCCCACACTGGCCCGCCTATGGACTCACGATCAGTGCAGGAATCGCGATGGGAATGGTGCTTCGCCGATTTCGTTGCGAATACCGAAACAGTGAACATCGCGATTTACTTCGACAAACTCTTAGGCGTAATTTTGCCTAGCATGGGCGTTTCAGGAATCTCGGCGAACACGTAGGATAAGCGCAACAATCGCAAGTCCACCGTTTGCTCTTTCGCGTACCGTCCGATGCCCCAGCCGAAAATCAAAGCCGTCTGTTTCGACATGGACGGGCTGCTCTTCAACACGGAAGAACTCTACGATGAGATGGGCATCGAGATGCTGCGGCGTCGAGGGAAAGAGATCGACCACGAACTCGTTCGCCGCATGATGGGACTGCAAGCACGCCTTGCGCTAGAAATGTTCATCGAGCACTACGGGCTAAAGAACACACCCGAAGAGCTGATGCGCGAAGGCAACGAATTCTTCGACCGGGTATTGCCAACGCGGCTCGCACCAATGCCCGGTGCTGTTGAGCTCCTTAATTCTCTCACGCAAGATGGCTCACGACCACTAGCACTTACCACCAGCAGCGACAAAGCGTCTGTTGAACGCATCATGGCGATTATCGATTTTCGCCACCATTTCGATTTCTGGCTTACCGCCGAAGACATCGAAAGAAGCAAACCACATCCAGAGATTTACACAACGGCGGCGGCTCGCTTTAACATTGAACCGAATGAGATGTTGGTCTTTGAAGACAGCGAAAACGGTTGCAAGTCCGGAGTCGCCGCAGGCGCGAATGTGGTCGCTATCCCCAGCAAGCTCACCCACGACTATACCGGTAGCCTCTTCGTCGCGGATTCGCTGGAAGACGAACGCATCGCACAGCTGTTTGCGACCAGGAATCACCATGAATGATATTGGACTCTACTTGGTCCTTGTCGCTGCTGGCTTTACGGCAGGTATCATCAACACCATTGCCGGTGGCGGTTCGTTTCTGACTTTGCCAGCACTCATGCTATTCGGGCTCGATCCGAAAATCGCAAACGGAACCAATCGTGTTGCTGTGCTTTTCTCGAGTGGCTCTGCGGTAGCTACTTTTCGAAAGCACGGACATCTCGATCAGAAGTTAGCAAACCGCCTAACTCTACCAACGATGCTCGGAGTGCCGTTTGGCGCATTGCTCGCAATCTATTTGCCAGCCAATGCGTTTGAACCACTCTTTGGCGGTATCTTTCTTTTGATGGCGATCGTACTGCTGATGAATCCGAAAAGAATCACCGAATCGAATTCGATGAAAAACCTCTCGAGTCGCTGGATCTGGCCCATCTTTTTCGCGATAGGTATCTACGTTGGTTTTATCCAAGCCGGCATGGGAATTTTGATTTTGCTCGCGATGAGTTTCTTGACCTCAGGTGACTTGGTTGCATCCAATGGCGTCAAGAACTGGATCGGTTTTTTAGTTACGCTGATAGCAACATCCGTATTCGCTTACTACGGTGCTATCCGCTGGGTGCCCGGACTTGTCATGGCCGCAGGAAACTTGGTTGGCGGGGTCGTCGGTGCGAAACTGGCCATCCGCAAAGGCAATCGACTGATCTTCGTCTTCCTGATCGTCGTTATGGTCGCGACGGGATTGAAGCTGATAGTGACCAGCGTCCTGTCTTGGACCTAGTCAGCCGGCAAGCCACTAAAAACATAATATCGGCCTCATCATTCCGCCGCGCGAGTCTGCTCGAAGTAGTGCACGCCCTTTTTGTTGGACGTCACGATATCTATCAGGCCGTCGCCATTGACATCGGCGACATCGAACTGAGTACCGATGCCACTGTTGTGGTCGATCTCATGTCGTTTCCATGTTGCTTTTCCGCCAACGCGTTTCAATTCGAACCAATACAGCATCGCCGGTTCATCCCCACCTGGATCGCGACCACCGTGGGCCCACCAACGCTTGCCGGTAACGAAATCTTTCAAACCATCACCGTTGATATCGACCAGCATCACACTGTGCGTCTGCGAGAATGTATCGTCGATCGTGTGTTGCTCCCATGTCCCATCTGCCTTCTTTTCATGCCACCAAATACCGAACTTGTGAGCACTTGCGCTTAACACGTCGTGATCTCCGTCACCATCAAAGTCGTAGACATACATGTGAGAACAATCTTCGCCGAAGCTTTCCGCATGGAACTTCCACTCTCCGTTCGCGAATCCGTCAGCGGCTTCCCACCATCCGTCTTTCACCAGAATGTCGTTCCGCCCGTCCTTGTTCACATCACCAATTCCAAGGCCATGGCTGTACTTAGTCGTTGCGGGTGCGCCTTTCACGGAGACCGTTTGGATCTGCCATAGTTCGGTTGGTGAAGATGGTTGACGCAGAAACGCCATCTGACGTTCAGGCCCATCTGGCTTTTTCGCATCTGAGTTCACGGCCATTACGAATTCGCGTTTGCCGTCGCCCGTGAGGTCAAGAAACTGAGGACTCTCGTTATTCGACACGGGTGTCACCGTATGTCGAGCCCAAGATCCGTCTTGGTTCTTGGGATTCTCGAACCACCACGTTGGAGTACCCGGAAAATCGACGACAATCACATCCATCCAGCCGTCACTATTCATATCCTGCGAGAACGTGACGAACGAATTACTGTAGTTCTTAGGCTCATACGTTTTCGCGTCGGCCGTAATCTTGTGCAGTTTCCAATCCGGAGCTTCGTACCAAACAAACCCCGCTGCGATATCCGTCTTGCCGTCATTATTGAAATCCGCCGCCGTAACGCCTTCGCTGCGAAAGTCAGAATCCAACGTGTGTTTCTTAAACCCAACCTTAGTACCGTCGACTGGCGAGTCCGCAAACAACGGATTGGCAAAGATCAGCATTAGAAGAACGGTTTTGCATAGTTTCATAGGAAGACCCATTTTTAACTTGGAAACTGAACCAACAGTTTAGCAAGTCACGGGTCCCGGTTGTGAGACTTTTGCTCAATTGAGTTGCGCAAGCAACGGAAGCCGGCTTCGATCCGAAACTACGACTCCCCCAGGCTTTTCAATCGTAATGGCGAACATCGTCGGCTCCACCACCGCTAGCTTCGACGCAATCTCAACAATACATTCTTCCAAATCATCCGCGACGACATTGAAAACGCCGCCGTCAATCGGATGCCGTTCGTCCTGATTGCGATCGAAAATCCACAGCTGGTACTGCTCTTTCGACGGATCGTTCACGGGCAATCCCTTAAACGTCATGAAGCCAGATTGTTGCTCAGTACTCCACACCAC
>CAYNJG010000157.1:0-17267 GCA_964397295.1 uncultured Pirellulaceae bacterium | reverse complement strand
GTGAATTGGCTTGAACTCCGTACGCAACAAGCAACGGACTGCCGAGAAGGATGAATCCCCAGCAGCTCAACACAATGGCCTCTTGGAATTTGTGTAGAACGATGCGCTCAGCACGAGCAGGCGTAGTAAGCAAGTAACGTACTTCTTCGCTATCGAACAGCAGTCCGTACAAAATAATGCCGGACGAAACGGCTAACATCGCGAGCAGCGACAAGAAGAAGATGTTGTAGACCGCGTGAATTGTCTGCGCTTTCGTCGCTTCGTGCGAGATCGCCGTATCGAGCACGCGAAAGCCTTCCAGGAACACCCAAAACATTCCGCCCCAAAACACGCAAGTCAGCAGTATGACTACACTCACGCGCAATCGCGACTTCGCGAGAAGCTCACCGACGATGCGTGCCCCGTGCCGCATTCTAAGCCGCTGAAAAAGGTTTCGTTCGATTACGGCGTCTAACGACATTTGGTGAGTGCTCTTTGGATTTATTCTCGCCTAGGACGCGTCTGCCAGATGTTCAATTTCTGGTTTTGGCGGCTTATTCTCGCCTTGTGTTGCCACTTCGGCCGTAAGCGAAAGAAACAGCTCTTCCAGGTTCGAACCGTCTTGCTTTCGTTCGTCACGCAGTTCGTCCAGCGTCCCGAGAAATCGAAGCTTGCCTTGGTAGATGATTCCAATTCGATCGGCAATCTCTTCGGCGACCGATAGCGTATGCGTTGAAAGGAACACCGATGCGCCAGCGGTTGCCTGATCGCGTAGTAGTGTCTTCACGATACGCATGCTTCGCGGGTCTAGTCCGACCATCGGTTCGTCAACAATCAAAACGGGAGGGTCATGGACCATGGCAGCCGCAAAGATCACTCGCTGCTTCATGCCGTGCGAATATCCTTCCGCCAAACGATCAACAAATTCGGTCAATTCGAATGCTTCGATCGAGCGAGCGATATTTCGATCGGCGACCTCATGGCTTAAGCCATACATTTCCGCAGTGAATTGCAAGAACTCGCGTCCCGACAGTTTTTCGTACAAGTACGGTTGGTCTGGCACATAGCCAATCCGCCGACTCGTCTCACGTGGTTTTTCAACAACATCGCAACCGCACACTGTGACTTTGCCAGACGTCGGAAGAAGGAGTCCAACGATCGTCTTAATCGTAGTTGTTTTGCCTGCACCGTTCGGTCCCAAGAACGCGAGCACTTCGCCAGGGCGCACCTCCAGACTCAAACGATCGACGGCAAGTCGGTCGCCATACGTTCGTTGAAGGTCTTTGATCTCGATCATTGTTTCGACCTCGATTCGGTGCCGACTGCTTCTGATTGTGACTTCGCAATGGAATCATCCTTGGTAGCTTCTGGCCGCACGCGAACAAACTGCACTTTGACGCTTGCGAGTTTAAGGTCCTGCCGTAGTACCGTTCCGTCTTTCTGAACCCAAAGTTCCGCAACTGGCATACGCGTCGAGCTAATTCCGCTGCCAGAATCACGACTGAATGCGACTTTTCGAGTGCGTACCATTTGGCCGTTCCATTCGAGCAGTTCTTCTCGTTCCACATGCGCTTGTATGAGCGTCAACGGACTGTGGGGCATCAACGGTTGATAAGACTGAAATGTCCACGTTTGACCAACACGCAAGTTCGCCAACTTTGGGCGAGGGGAGAATGAATCTGTGAGAAGCGCGTCCGGAGGAAGGTGAATTTCTTTTTCACGGTAGATGTCGGTCAATCCGTTGCCGGTTCGAACGCGAGCTCGCAGGTCTAACTTTTCGCCGATCACCTGGCCTTGGACATGAAGTAAGTCGTTCAAATCGCCAACGTTGACTGTGGTGTCGAGTCGATTGAGAACACCGTAGTGATCGAAATCTAGACTTGTTAACACCATCAGGTCGATGTTTCCAATCTCGCCAGTCATGGTCCCCGCGAATCTACCCAGAACGCCCAGCAAATCCTGAAGCATCTGATCAACAGGAAGCTCCTCGAACTGGACCTTGCTGAGAATGCGACCAGTTCCATCGGTACTTCTCGTTATTTTGTTCTCGGCCCACCCAATTTTCTTAGAGTTCCATCGAATAGACCATCTTACCGGATCCGGATTAACCACCTCGGTCTTAGGCAGTATGTCGCCATAATCGGGCGGCTGACCGTTCGTTAGGGTCGGTAGAACCTTCGAAGTCAACAACCACCCCATAGAAGCAAACCAGAGCACTACAGCAGGCATCCAGTAAGTTCGACTTGGCATCCAGCAGTTCTCCGGTCCGATTTCAACCAGCTTTCCACAAAGCCGATTTGACGTTTCTCATGATATCACAAGCAGTTAGAGCTAGGAAAATCAAATCCACGTGACTAACCACTGCCCTTTTTAGCCGCAAGTATTCGCCAACCGTTCTTAGCCGAGCTCAAGCTCGAGGAATTCGCTTTAGCGGGCCCTCTTTTATTTGGTTTAAGGCTAAAAGAATGTTATCATGTCGACCGCTCACGACGAGCATGGAGTTAAAAATGAATAAGACGTTCTTTGTTCAGCAGTGTCCAACATGCGGAAGATCACTGCACATACAGGTTCGATACCTTGGACGAACACTCAGTTGCCAACACTGCAATGGCAAGCTCGAGGCGGCGGAGCCATCGGAAAAGCACGAAAGCGGTTTGGCACTATTAGACCGTGCTGATGCTTTGCTTAACCAATCCAAGATTGCCTAGAGAGCGAGCCACTTCACAAAAGGCCGCTCGCGAACCACAGTACGATTGAGTTACTTCACAGCTCTAGTTGCTTTCCACGAATCGCTGGCAACTTCTTGACCGTCGCTGGTCATGACCCACTCACCATCCAAGCTGCCATCTTCTTCGATTTCAGCGGTCACCGTGACGATACCAGAGATGCCGTCTTGCTCGAACGGTACTGAGAAGACCACCTTGTTGCCATCGGTATCGATTTTTGTGAGCTCACTAACCTTCCCGTCACTCCGCGTTGACGCACCAGAATAGCTGCCCTTTTTGCCTTTGAGCGTCAGGGTTCCTTTGTAGTCAGCGCTATCCGGAATCGTAGCGACAACATTCCACAATCCCGCCAACCCCTGAGGCTTTCGCACAGCTGACCAATCCCCTTCGGCGAGTTCGTTTCCGTCGTCGCCTGAGGCAACCCATTTACCGACAAGTTTGTCCGGCCCCTTTGAATCTGCTTTGATCACGATGTCGAGTGCATTGCCTTCCATGTCGAATTCGAACTCTAGCCGAAGGGCTTTGTCCTTCACCACAGCCTTTTCAAGTTCGATTTCTCCATTCTCGCTTTCGAGCATGCCTTTTAGCTTCGCATTGTCACCCGACAGCTTCATCTGTGATTTAATTTCCTGTCCGTCTGGAAGGATTGATACGGCTTCCCAGACACCGGCAAACGCAACTTCTTTCTCTGCGACCACTTCGCCGCTCATGTATTCAGTACCGTCGTCACCCACCACTTCGAACATGCCTTCCAGCTTGCCAGGCGATTTCAATTTGGCTTCGACACGAATCATGCCTTCGATTCCATCTTGCTCAACATCGATTTCCAGCGTCACACTCTTTCCCTTGACGGTAACGCGATCAAGGTCGCGTTCTTCTTGGCTATCAAGGTCCAGGCTGACACCCTTGAGCTTGCCTCCGTCTTTTTTGAATGTCCAAACGACCTCTTTAGAACCGTCGTCTGTGCTTGCAGTTGCGTGCCAAACTCCTGTGAGGTCGACCATTTCGTTGTGATGGTCAGCGTAGACACAGGGAGAGATAGTGATCGCAGCCAACATAGAAAACAAACAAAAGACAGTTTTCATTAGATTAGGTCCTGTGTTTCGGGGAGCAAGGCCATTTGGTAACTAGAGCATCATAATTGTTCGAGCGGCCAGTTCCTACGGGTGGAATCTCGCTGACACGATTTTGCAGTATTGTAAACATCATTGCACGACGAAAGAAAGCAAGCATGTATGGCGGGCCTTGGCCGGTCGACACTTTCGTTTAGCTAAGGATCGATCTGACAACTTCGCCATGGACATCGGTAAGCCGGAATCGGCGACCTTGGTATTTGTAAGTCAAGCGTTCGTGGTCCACACCTAGCAGGTGCAAAATCGTGGCCTGAAAGTCGTGGACGTGGACACCATCGTTAGCCACGTTGTACCCAAACTCATCCGTCTCACCATAAGTCGTTCCGCCAGCCACACCTCCGCCCGCCATCCACATCGAAAAACATCGAGGATGATGATCGCGCCCGAAGTCGTTCCCACCCAATTTGCCTTGGCAGTAATTTGTGCGACCGAATTCACCGCCCCAAACAACCAAAGTGTCTTCGAGCATACCGCGTTGCTTCAAATCTCTAACGAGTGCCGCCGACGGCTGGTCGGTCTCGTTGCATTGGTTCGTGATCCCGCCTTTCATGCCACCGTGTTGATCCCAACCCGGATGATAGAGCTGGATGAAACGCACGCCTCGTTCGGCCAATCTCCGAGCAAGTAAACAATTGGCCGCAAACGTACCTGGCGTCTTGGCAGCATTCCCGTACATGTCGAGCACGTGCTGCGGTTCGTCGTCAATGTTCGTGGCCTCGGGTATCGAACGTTGCATGCGAAACGACAACTCGTGTTGAGCGATACGCGATTCCAGTCGAGGATCTGAAGTCTTTTCTATTTGCATCTGGTGCAACCGGTTTAGCGCATCCAGCATGGCTCGCTTTGAATCGGCGGAAATGCCATCCGGATTGTTCAGATACAAAATGGGATCTTTCGTCGCGCGGAAGCGAACGCCCTGGTGTTTCGCTGGAAGGAAAGCGCTGCCCCATAGTCTCGCAACGAGCGGCTGGCCGCCTTTGTTTTTAGTGACCATCACGACGAATGCTGGTAGATCACTGTTCTCCGTTCCTAAGCCATAGCTAAGCCACGCACCCATGCTTGGACGCCCAGGAAACTGAGATCCCGTTTGCATGAACGTTACGCCGGGGCCGTGATTGATCGCCTCCGTGTGCATCGAGCGAATGACACACATGTCGTCCGCGATTTGGTGATGATAGGGAATGCGGTCGCTCATCCAGACGCCAGATTCGCCACGCGGTTTGAAATCGAACGGGGTACCGACTAACGGCAAGCTTGCTTGGTTGCCGCTCATGGCTGTTAGTCGTTGCCCTTTTCGAATCGACTCTGGCAGTTCGGTGCCTTGACGTTCTTGCAAGGTTGGTTTGTAGTCAAACAGCTCCAACTGCGAGGGGCCGCCTGACTGAAACAGGTAGATAACTCGCTTCGCTTTGCCGAAGTGATGCGGCCTCGTCAGTCCGACGTTCGTTGGTTTAGCCTCAGCGGAATCCCCGAGCCCCGCCAATGCCATCGCACCAAGTCCCATGCCGAATTTCGACAGGATCTCACGTCGGCTTTGGCCCATGGGCGAATCAAAGCCGGTGCATTTCGAAGGTTTTTGATTCATCGTTACGTCCTATCGCTTCATCATGACTTCATCTAAACCGAATAAGGCGTTGGCAACGCTGCTAAGTGCGGCGAGTTCAGTCTTATTCAGGCCGTCCGCCAGCTTCTTAAAACCAACCTCCAAATACGCCTCAGCTTCGTTCGCGTCCTCTGCAAATCTCTTCCTTTGGGACTCGTAAAGCTCAGCCAACACCTGCATTTCATCGTCAGTTGGGTTACGACTCGTCAATCGTCGGAAGAGAGAAGCAAGTCGGTCGTTTGCTTTATCAAAATCAACAAGCAAGCTTTCAGCTATCGCCCGAGACGCCTCTACAAACTGTGGTCCGTTCATCAAAACCAACGTTTGCAATGGAGAAGAAGTGAGGCCTCGTTGAACTCGACACACATCCCGCTTGCTCGCGTCTAGCGCCATCATCGCTGGAGATGGACCCGTGCGTTTCCAATATGTGTAGAGGCTACGACGATACAAGCCCTCACCTTTATCTGGCTCCATCGGCTTGAATGAGTCTTTGAGATCGTAAGGCTTCACTGGCGTTCCACCTAGTTTCTCTACTAGCAGTCCACTAACGCTCAATGCTTGATCGCGGAGCATTTCCGCTGACAATCGATAGCTCGGCGATCGACCGTAAAGTTTGTTCTCTGGATCCGCCTCGAGAAGCTTCCCAGTTGTTTTCGACGTTTGCTGATACGTTTGCGACATAACCAATTGTTTGACAAGCCGTTTTGTATCCCAACCATATTCGATGAAGTCGCGAGCTAAATAGTCAAGCAGTTTTGGGTGCGTTGGAAGTTGACCTTGGCTGCCAAAATCCTCGGGTGTGCGAACTAGCCCGGTGCCGAAAACCGTTTGCCAAAGCCTGTTTACCGCAACTCGCGAGGTAAGCGGATGGTTTGGCTCAGTAAGCCAGTGGGCGAGCCCAAGACGGGTCGCTTTGTCGCCGGTCTCCATCGGAGGTAACACACTCAGTGTCGCGGGTGCCACCTTTTCGCCGCGAGCGTCGTAGGCGCCACGGTTCAGCACAAAAGTGTCCCGGCGTTTGGGCGACTCACGCATCACCATGATTTCTTTGACATCTTTCAGCAGGTCGCATTCGTGCTTTCGAGCGGCCTCTACTTTTTCAAGCTTGTCCAGGTACTCGCTATTCGAAACAAGGCTTAGTTCAAATGCTTCCGAGTCTGGCAGCTCTTTCGATATCTCGTTTTCGAAGTCAGCGTTTGCTTCAACGGCAGTAAGTTCACGATCGAAGAGTTTGAACTCGTCAACCAGCCCTTGTTTGAACCCAATGTCGCGGAAACGTTCGCCGATGGACACGTGATCGTTGCCGCCACCTGTGATTTCTTTATACAGGTTGTCCCAAACGATTTTTGTTTCCGTCAGATCGCCATCCAGATACAGCCGAAGGCCAGCCGCTCGACTTGAACCGTCATAAGTGAGCGTAATGTGGTGCCATTCTCCAACAGGCATTGGATCCACTACGCGAACGCTGATCGCATTGCCTGGCCAGAAGTGAATAAGAGACGCTGTCAAATGTCCATCAACGATGACACATTCATAGCCGCGACTGCCGGCGTCCGTCCAAGCACGGGAACGATGAAAGACGACCGACCGCTCGAATTCCTTCGGTACCTTGAGCCATAGAGATATCGAAAACGGTTCGTAGCGAGCAAAATTCCCTTTCTTGAGTTTCACCACGTCATCGCCAGACAGTTTGACAGCTTTTCCGATCGGACCCTCCACCGACTCGTTTTGACCACCATGCTTCTCTTCTTCGAACGCCAAGTGTTCGATGGGCTCTGGGAGTTTCAGTGACTCAATAGATATTGCATCGCGGTCAAATTTGTCTTCGAGCGTCTTTCGAAGGGTTGATAGCGATACTTCCGCTTCCTGACGTTTCGTCCGTGCTGACGCTAGATTCGACTCGAAGCCTTCGTCGCCGAGCAGTAGGGTTGGAGTGGGAACTGACGGAGTGAAATAGGAATACAATCCAGACTCATCAATGTTGTCGAAGAAAGCGGTGAGTTGGTAGTACTCTTTCTGCGATATCGGATCATATTTGTGGTCATGGCATCGAGCACATTCGAATGTTAGCCCCAACATGGACGTCGCAAATGTTTGGGTGCGGTCCGCAACGTATTCAATGCGAAACTCTTCAGGTACGCTTCCACCCTCAACTTTCTGTGGATGGAGTCGATTGAACGTTGTTGCTAGTAGTTCCTCATTACCGGCATCCGGCAGAAGGTCTCCAGCGAGCTGTTGCGTGATGAATTGATCGTACGGCAAATTTGCGTTGAACTGACGGACAACCCAATCACGGTAAGGCCATACGAACCGCTCTCGGTCCACTTGGTAGCCGTAGGTGTCGCTATAGCGAGCGGCATCAAGCCAAATAGATGCCATCCGTTCTCCGTAACGAGACGAACCGAGTAGCCGGTCGACGACCTTTTCAAATGCATCGCCTGATTCATCCTGAAGAAACGCGTCAATCTGTTCGAGCGTAGGAGGCACGCCTGTGATGTCAAACGTGACTCGACGAATAAGTGTCTCTTTGGATGCTTGTTCGGAGAACCCAAACGAGGCCTCGGACAACTTTGCTTCGATAAAGCGGTCGATGATCTGTGTTGGCCGCTTGCTCTCAGGTGACGTTGCTTCTGGCGGCACTACACGTTCAGGAATCGGTAAAAACGCCCAATGCGCTTTCCAGTCAGCTCCTTGATCTATCCAGCGCCGGAGAGTCGCTTTCTCTGACTTCGTTAAAGCCAAATTCGAATCCGGCGGAGGCATCACGACATCCGGATCATCTGAAACGATACGCAGCCAAAGTTCACTGGATTTATGGTCGCCTGGCTCAACAACCTTTTCGACGTTGCCAGATTCAGACTCCTTGTACGCGCCTTCCTTTAAATCCAGTCGCAGGTCAGCTTCTCGGTTATCTTGGTCCGGCCCATGACAAACGTAACAACGGTCAGAAAGAATGGGCTTGATATCGAAATTGAAATCAACCGACTCAGCTGCCGATGCCAAATTCGAAATGGCCAACGCGAAAACAACAGCCAGTGGTCGGATCATGGTGTCAGCCAGGTGGGGTGCTGAAGAAGCTGGGCGGGTTTCTCATTTTATCGTCAAAACTATCGGAAGTAGACACCAAAACGACGTCGACCAGTAATTTGTCAAACACTTTATGCCAGTAATCACTTCACCCGACGGAATCCATCGCAACAATGGCATAAGATTAAAGAGACCCTTCCCGTCATGAGACGTTAACGATGAAGAAGATGTATGCAGCACTGATCGTTTTCGTCATCTCGCTGATTCTGTTTCAGTCAATCGACACCCACGCAGATGGGCCTAGCTCACCGCTGGCGAGAACATTTGAGCGGCTGCATTCCGATCATAAGGCGAAAGCAAACCGTCAAAAACGGTCCAGGTCTGTGATAGTTGATCAAGAGAAATCGGGCCTACAGCTTGCCACCTTTGGCAATGGATGTTTTTGGTGCACCGAAGCGGTTTTCGAGGAGCTTCGTGGCGTTAAAGAAGTGCTCTCCGGATACTCGGGCGGACGAATGGCCGACCCAACTTACAAACAGGTCTGTACGGGACTAACTGGACACGCTGAAGTTATTCACCTGCGGTTTGATCCAAAAGAGATCTCGTACGGCAAGCTTCTTGAAGTATTCTGGCGAACCCACGATCCAACGACAAAAAATCGACAAGGTGCGGACGTTGGGACACAATATCGTTCTGCCGTATTCTTTCATAACGACGAGCAACGGAAGCTGGCTGAACATTTCAAAGCCCAACTGAACAAGGCAAAAGCTTTTCGTGAGCCTATAGTCACCGAGATCACGGAATTTAAAAGGTTCTACCCTGCGGAAAACTACCACCAGGACTACTTTCAACTAAACGGTCGAGCACCTTATTGTCGACAGATGATACAGCCGAAGCTCGCTAAGTTTCGAAGTGCTTTTGCCAACGAACTAGACAAATAAACTTTTTCACGAGGGCAATAGATTCATGACTCTGACCAAGAACGCAATCGCTGTAATGCTGCTTATTGCATTTGTTGTCGTCGCCTGGAATGTAGCAATGCCCTCAGCTACGGCCCAAACAAAGCAAGTTCAAAAGAAGACGGCGGGTTCAGGCTCGCGTGCCAGTGCAGCGCAACTTGCCGCCCAAAAAGATGGCGAGCCTATCAAGAAGATTCGCAAATCAGACAAAGAATGGCGAAAGCAACTAACGGCAAAGCAATTTGAGGTCGCAAGGCAAAGCGGAACTGAACGAGCCTTCACGGGCGAATACTGGAATCATAAGGGCGAAGGCACCTACCAATGCGTCTGCTGCGCGTTGGACCTTTTTGGATCGAAAACCAAATTCAAATCCGGTACAGGATGGCCAAGCTTCTACGCTCCCGTTGATTCGAAGAACGTTGCTGCAAAAGTCGATAATTCGCTCTTCATGTCTCGCACGGAAGTGTTGTGCAGTAGGTGCGACGCTCACCTCGGGCACGTTTTCGAAGATGGTCCTCGTCCAACCGGATTGCGATTCTGTATCAACTCAGCGTCCCTTTCGTTCGAATCCGCAAAAGATCGAGAGAAGCGGTTGGCGAAAGAAAAGAAGATGAAAGAATCGGCTGCAAAGACAAAAGCCAAGGTTAAAGCCAGCAAGCCGTCAACCGGCGGCTGATCATGTCTACGTAATCTCGCAGTCACCGAAGAGCTTTCGATTGCGAAACGGGACCAACGCCATGATTGCTGCGTGTTCGTAAAGTTCTTTGCGATCAATCAATCCACCGGTGAGCGTTCCAATCGCGCCTTCTTTCTGCTTCGAGTTATCTCGGTGAAAGACAAGATCGTTCGCATGCCCTAGTTCCATTCCGCCGCTAATCAGTTCACAGACCTTTGGTGGCAGCGGAAAGGTAGCAGTCCTCACGGCACTCGCTTCGTCCATTTGTTGAACGATGATCCACGCGAAGCCAAGCATGCCGTCTTCTGTTGGCTCGATGCCGCCTTCCAGTCCTGCCCACATGTCTGCTTCGGGGTGGAGTTCTCGAGCTCCGGCAATCCGATTCAGTGCACCTCTTTTCGTTTCTTCGTCAGACATTGGCTGATCACTGACGCCAGAGGCTACGGACACTTTCAATGTCTGAACATTAAGCTCTGGAAAAAGCTTTTTGAACGCTCCTTCAATAGCGCCCGACTTAACGGGGTTCTCCGAAGCGACCACGATGTTCACAGTCTGCCCATTTTCAAATTCCATCGTCGTTCCTCGGTGACTTTCGAAGCAATGCCATGAGCCAATTGGCACCAAATCGTTTCTGCATTAAGGTATTGGGCTTCGTAAGCGTGTGTGCCGGCAGCTACCAATGTGGTGAGCGTGAGGCACTGACTCAAGCCAGAAACCAGGAAAGCCGATGATCGACCTTCGCGCCGACGCCAAGTACGCACTAATCATTCCCACCAGCATGGGAACTCGACTTACACCCGTCAATGGACAGCCGTTTCACAGCAGCGATACCTTCAGAATGCAAGGTACCAGCGCCGAATCCAACGTTGGAAGCGTTTCGTCGTTTCTCGGCTTGCCGGTCAAGATCCTTACTGCGTTCGTGAAAGGTAGTCCTGTTTCGCGATTCCTGAAAGATGATCTCGCCCGGCGACACATGGACTTCGAAGGACCTGAATTTGATCAGGGCGGACCTTGGGGATATCGTCATCAAATCAACATGGCTGACAGTGGCGCTGGATCTCGTGGCCCACGTGTTCAAAACGACCGTGCGGGAGAAGTCGGACGTGAATTGGCCGTTGAGCACTTCGACCTGGACCGAATTTTCGGCGAGGAAGGTGCGAAGATCGTTCATATGAGCGGATTGATTGGAGCTCTTTCAGAGAAGTCGAGCAAGTTCTGCCTGGAGATCGCCCGGGCAGCGAAGAAACACGGAGCCAAGATCTCGTTCGATCTCAATCACCGCGCTACGTTTTGGGAGGGACGTGAGAAAGAACTCGCAGATACGTTTGGCGAAATCGCCAGCCTTTCAGACATCCTCGTTGGCAACGAAGAAGACTTTCAGTTGTGTCTTGGGATCAAAGGGCCAGAGGCAGGCGGCAAAGACTTGGCTGCAAAGATTGAATCTTTCAAAGAAATGATTAACCGAGTGAAGGAAAAATACTCGGACACATCTGTATTTGCTACAACCTTGCGAGAAGTTGTCAGCGTGAACCATCATCGTTGGGGCGCAATTGTTTCGAAGGGCGACGACTGGCACGTCATTGAACCACGTGACATTGGCGTTCTCGATCGTATCGGTGGAGGAGACGGATTCGTTGGCGGGATGCTGTACGGAACTCTTCAAGGTTGGGAAGCCGACAAATGCGCTCAGTTCGGCTGGGCAAGCGGCGCATTGGCTGCGACGTTCCTTACGGACTATGGCCAACCGGCTGACGAAGACCAGGTGTGGAGCATTTGGGAAGGCAACGCTCGAGTAAAGCGATAAACGGATTCGCTCTGCACTGAATGAACAAAGCCGCGTAAGGGTTTTCTCTTATGCGGCTTCTTTTATTGGTGAATGCAGCACCAATCTCGCACGAAGCCCTGCCTAAGTTGATACTTCTTCCGTGTGAAAGTTAGCCGACTCAATACCAAATGCGTGGTTGTATCGAGCACGAAAATTCTCGTGAGCGATGGTCGCTGTTAACTCAACCAGTTGTTTTTCGCTGAACTCTCCCTTGAGTAACGAAAAATTCTCGTCGTTAATTTTTACGGGCGTACTGGTCATTTCTGTCGCATATTGAAGCACAGCTTTCTCCACTTCTGTGAACAGTTCGCTATCGGAAAAGTCGTTCAAGCTTTCCATGTCTGCCAGGGAAAGGCTGTCTTCTCGTCTACTCACGGCAGACACGATGTCCGTTCAGAAAGGGCATTCAATTAGGCGGGCAACTTGCAGCATCGCGAGTTGTTTGTATCGCTCCGGAACTGTCTTGCCAGCTTCGATCGCTAGATCCAACTGCCCAATCCCAAACAGAATTCGCGGGTGATGACCCATGTTCTTTACCGGTTCGATCAGCTCAGCACGTCCGGTGATTTTCCCGACTTGGTGACGAGCCATTGCATAAATCGTTCTGACGAAAAGGCCAGCTTTGCTGGGTTCAACACCTGCTATGCGAGGCATAATTGAGCACTCCGTGAGAGGACAGTGTTTTTGGTAGCTAACCGGAAACGTACTGATTTCGCAACTTCAACAACGCAACTTTCTGGACACACGGTCGGCACAGCCGTATTTTCCGGGTGTAGAATGGCGGACGTCATCCTCTTAGTTGCTATTTGATGTTCGACCACCGCACTCAACTTCTGCTTGTCCTGTTCGCATTGGCGGGCTCTTGTTTCGCCTGCTCTGGTGATGAGATTAGCTTTGCGTCCGACATCCGGCCCATTCTTGCGGACCACTGTCTAGCCTGTCATGGCCCGGACGAGCAAACCAGACAAGCCGGTCTTAGGTTGGATCTTCGCGAGTCGGCGGCCCACGTTCTTGGTGACGAAAGCAAAAGTGAACTCGTGGCGAGGATCGTTTCCGACGACTCCGACGAACAAATGCCACCCCCAGACGCTCCAAAACAACTTTCTGCCAAGCAGATCGCAATACTCAAACAATGGATCGCTGAAGGAGCGAATTACACGGGTCACTGGTCATTCAGTCCCGCTAGACGTCCAGCCGTCCCGAGGCTGAAAGACGACGAGTGGTCTAGCAACGAAGTCGACAAATTTGTGCTCCGTAGACTACGCGAATCAAGCTTTGAACCCAACGACCGTGCCGACCGGATAACGCTCTTGCGGCGAGTTACGTTGGATTTAACTGGCTTACCGCCCTCCCCTGCTGAGATCGAAAGCTTTTTGGGCACAGACAGTCCGAATGCGTTTGAACAAGTCGTAGATCGGCTGATCACTTCTCCGCGATACGGTGAACACATGGCAGCAACGTGGCTAGACCTAGCTCGCTATGCCGACACTGATGGATACCAAAACGATCGTTATCGCTATCAACATGTTTGGCGAGACTGGGTGATTCTCGCATTCAGCAACAACATGCCCTATGACCAGTTCATCATCGAACAGCTCGCCGGCGACATGCTGCCGAGCGCGACTTTTCAGCAGCAGGTGGCGACCGGATTCTGCCGAAACCATCGGATCAATTCTGAAGACGGTTCCATTCCGAACGAATGGCATGTGGAGAACGTCGTAGACCGCGTAGATACGCTCGGTACAGCAATTCTCGGTTTGACGATTAGTTGCGCACGCTGCCACGATCACAAGTTTGATCCATTCTCACAGAAAGAGTATTACCAACTGTTCGCGTACTTCAACAACGTTCCGGAGTGGGGTATCGGTCCTAACAACGGGAACAGCCCGCCGTTTGTCGAAGTTCCGAAGAGTTGGCCGAACATGACTCTCGAACAAGATGTCGCGCAAAAACCGGAGCAGGTGAAGCTCAGCGCTGCCCGAGAGAAAGACGATGGCAATGGACTGCAGCGGCCGCAAGCCGGATCGCCAACTACGGTGATGGTCATGGCGGAGATGAAACAGCCGCGTGCAACGTATGTATTGGCGAGGGGACAATACAACCAACCCATTAAATCCAGACCGGTATCACCCGCCGTTCCGGAGTTGCTTGGTATTCCGCCAGTTCAACCAGCCAACCGACTTGAACTCGCTCGTTGGCTGGTGTCTTGCGATCATCCGTTGACCGCGCGCGTTGCAGTGAATCGAATCTGGCAACAATTGTTCGGCGTTGGATTGGTGAAGACCATAGAGAACTTTGGGTTGCAAGGCGACTTGCCCAGCCACCCCGAACTGCTCGACTGGCTCGCGACGTCATTGGTTGAAGCGGATTGGGATCTGCAATCGACGATCAAATTGATCGTAATGAGTTCCACCTATCAACAGTCTTCCATCCAATCAGAACAACACCGAGAGCTTGACCCGGAAAACCGGATGCTTAGTCGAGGTCCGCGTTTTCGACTTCATCCGTTTGTGTTGCGTGACCAAGCACTCATGAGCAGTGGCTTGCTGCACGAAACGATCGGCGGACCTTCCGTCAAACCGTACATGCCTCCAAAAATATGGCGAAGCATATCCAACAACACGTACAAGCAAGACACAGGATCAGGCCTCTATCGCCGATCCATCTATACGTACTGGCGTCGAACTATCCCGCCGCCCACGATGATGGCCTTTAACGCTGCGAATCGTGAGGTTTGCGTCGTCCGCAAGGAACGTACAAACACGCCAATGCAGGCTTTGACGATGATGAACAACAAGACTTTTGTCGAGGCGTCGCGTTGTTTGGCTGAACGAATGCTCGAACACGACCCGTCGCCACGAGAAGCAATCGCTCACGGTTTTCAACTACTCACTGCTCGTCGGCCAAACGATCATGAAGCAAATCTATTGATCGAAGCTTACGAAGAATTCATGCGTGCATACGTAGATGACACACGAGCCGCTAAGAAACTGACTTCCGTTGGTGAGAAGCCCAATGGTTCAAGTCTTGACGTGTCTCAACATGCGGCGATGACCATGGTGGCATCACTGATTTTGAACTTGGACGAAACGGTGACGAAGGAATGAACGAAGCACCGATCAAAGACGCTTTGAAACGAGAGCAACGTCGATACTTTCTATCCCGAGCCGGATCGGGCGTCGGCGTAGCGGCATTGGCATCGCTGCTGAGCAAAGATTCAGTTGCCGAGGACTCGGGAATTCGCAGCTTCCCGAGTTTTCCGCCGAAAGTAAAACGCATCATCTATCTGTTTCAGTCAGGCGGGCCGTCTCAGCTCGATTTGTACGACTACAAGCCGGCTCTCAACAACAGGTTCGGTGAGGACGTGCCACGGTCGATCTACCCTGATGATCGCAAGACAACCATGACGTCGGCACAAACATCGTTTCCCACAACACCTTCGAAATTCAAATTTCCGCGACGCGGAGCTTCGGGGATGCGTCTCAGCGAGTTGCTGCCTAGTATCGGGCAAGTTGCAGATGACATCTGCTTAATCAACTCACTACATACCGATGCGATCAACCATGACCCTGCAATAACACTGTTGCAAACAGGATCGCAGATTGCAGGGCGGCCAAGCATCGGTGCTTGGTTGAATTATGGGCTGGGCTCCGAATCGGAAAACTTGCCTTCGTTTGTCGCAATGAGTTCCCGTGGAAGTGGTAAAGGTGGACAGCCACTTTACGATCGGCTCTGGGGAAGCGGCTTTCTTCCGTCGCACTATCAAGGTGTAAAGTTCCGCAATCAGGGGTCGCCGGTACTAGACGTTGATGACCCGCCGGGTGTGGATCGAAACGTGCGGCGAGTCATGCTCGATCGACTAAATCAACTCAACGCGATCAAGCAACAGAAGCTTGGGGACCCGGAGATTCAAACGAGAATCAACCAGTATGAGCTGGCATTTCAAATGCAGATGTCAATTCCCGAGTTGCTTGATACGTCCGACGAGCCTCAACATGTGCTCGACATGTACGGCCCCGATGTTCAAAAACAAGGAAAGTACGCCTACAACTGCTTACTTGCTCGGCGACTCGCGGAAAGAGGCGTGAAGTTCATTCAGCTTTTCCATCAGGGTTGGGATCAACATGGCTCATTGCCCAAACAGATTGAATTGCAATGTCGCGATACGGATCAACCAACGGCCGCGTTGATCGAAGATTTGAAGATGCGAGGGATGTTTGAGGACACCCTGATCGTTTGGGGCGGAGAGTTTGGACGGACTGTTTATTCGCAGGGCAAACTGACACGGCAGAATTATGGCCGCGACCATCACGGGCACTGCTTTTCCATGTGGATGGCCGGCGGCGGTGTTCGCGGCGGAACTACCTACGGGAAAACCGATGACTACAGCGTCAATGTCGTGCAAGACGGCGTTCACGTGCACGACCTGCAGGCGACGATCCTGCACTTACTGGGCATCGACCACGAACGACTAACGTTTCGCTTTCAAGGGAGAGACTACCGTCTTACGGATGTGCATGGGCAAGTCGTCCGCGATGTACTCACGTAGTCGGCATCAGAACTCGACGACACTACCGGCCACGATTCTCTCGAGTCCGGAATCCCCAGCAACTAACAGTTCTCCGGACGCGTCTATTCCCTGACACTCACCTGCAATCAGTCTGCCACCCGCGTCAATTTTCACGGTTCGGCCGGTGAGCATACAGTACGCACGCCATTGATCCAGCAGTTCTTCCGATTTATGAATGTGATCCCGCGCGCGACGCTCCAATTGTTTCAGGCACTCGAAAAGAATAAGTGTCAGGCTTTGTTCGGTTTCCAGCTCGTCAATCAATGAGGTTGCGTTCTGATTCACTTCGTCCGGCGCGGACTTGAGCGAATTGTTCACATTGATCCCAATGCCGACTGCCAGACGTGGCTCATTTGCGTCTGGTCGTTCGATCAGGATTCCCGCTATCTTTTTCTCGTTGAAATAGACATCGTTCGGCCACTTGATTGCGAGATCGGCGACGGGTGCGAAGTGTTCTATCGTTTGGCAAACGGCTAGACCTACCGTCAACGAAAAGGAACTCAATTGGGCAGGGGCGAGCATCGGAAAATCTAGCAGCAATGAAAACGTCAACGCGCCTTCGCTGGACCACCATGTGTTCGCACCTCGTCCGCGGCCAGCGGTTTGTTTGTCGGTGACTACCAACAACGGAGTTTTCACAGACTCTCGTGCGAGCTCTAGGATCGCAGAATTCGTTGACTCGATTTCGTGATGAAACACCACGTCTTGGATAAAGGTCTCATTGCGAATGGAAAGAAGATCGAATTGATTCGCGGACAATGCTTTTCCC
>CAYNJG010000156.1:0-17480 GCA_964397295.1 uncultured Pirellulaceae bacterium | reverse complement strand
GCTGCTTCACGATTTCCAAAGCGGAACATTTCTTGCCGTTCACCGAAACGGGTGTACCGGACTCGAAACCGACGGTGACTTTTTCAGTTTTGTCCGGAGCATCCTGTGGAGAAACACCCATGCCGAAATCAACTGTTGCGACACCGTTGACCGTCAAGTCCTCAAGCTTGCCAGCTTCGTAGCTGATGTGCAGACAGTTTTCGTCAGAACTGTAAGGCTTTGCCACCGAGGCCTTCACGGGAATTCCTTTTTGTTCGCAGTAGGCAATCATTTCCGTGCGGCCCGGAAACGCGTTGCGAAACTCTTCCATTCGCCAAGGGGCAATCATTTCGACTTTGGGATCCAACGCATCTGCGGCTAGCTGGAAGCGACACTGATCGTTGCCTTTACCAGTCGCACCGTGCGCGTACGCTGTTGCGCCTACTTTGTGAGCCACTTCGATGCACACTTTTGAGATCAGTGGGCGTGCAATCGATGTTCCCAGCAAGTATTCAGTTTCGTACTTGGCTTGCCATTGCAAAACGGGAAAGGCGTACTCGCTGCAAAGTTCTTCCTGCACGTCGATAAGTTGGGCACTCGCTGCACCATGATCTTCTGCCTTTTTCATGATCGCGTCGCGATCTTCGCAGGGCTGTCCGAGATCGACGTAGACCGCGTGTACATCGTAGCCCCGGTCCTTCAGCCATCCAAGAATCACGGATGTGTCGAGACCACCTGAATACGCCAATACGCAGCTTGCCATAGTTTTACCTTGATGCTTTTGAAGATAGATCGAACGCAGCTACCGCGCTTTGCTCGACCGTAATCCATCTATTCTCGAAATCGATGGCCCACTGGCAAGAGTGCCAATGGGAGAGAAGTTCGCGGTAAGCCGCTGGTTATCGTCGCCGACGAATCAGCCCACAGAATAAAGTCCCGGCTGCAAGTAGAATTCCAGCCGTTGGCTCTGGTACGGCCGCTGCTGAAGACGCTGCACGGGATTGGCCGAAATTGCTCGAGAGTTGAAGAAAGTCTGCAAACGCGACCACTTTGTCCAGGTCGAAGTTTCCTTGTCCCCACCCGGCTGTTTGGCCAAAGTTGGAAGAAAGCACGAGGAAGTCGTCAAATCCAACCGTACCGTTCAGATTCACATCGCCGACCAGTGTGTTATTCAGATCCGAGTACCAAAAGACGTGATCGTTCACGTTGACGAGGCCATCACCGGTCAAATCAAACGTTAAATCATTCGTGCCATTGCACGCAACTTGTGCCAGCAAATCGATATCGGCAGCTTCGAGCACGCCGTTGGAATCGAAATCACCAAGGATACCGGTATCTGCGAATTCGCCGAGCACGGAAAACGTTGTGTTAATTTCTGGGAGCGGGATTCCTGGTTCGAACTCGTCGCCAAATAGTTCGTCGAACGAGAATATCCCACCGCTACCCTCATCTGAGAAAACCCATGACCATTGTGGATCGTCATGAATGTTGATCGGACTTGGAAGTGTTTGGATCGCTTGAATCGATAGCCAGTAATCTCCCGCATCCAGATCAAATGCAATCAGGTCACTTTCGTAGTTGACGATAGCGCCACCATCTTGTTGCCTCTCGTCCGGCACAACGGACTCAGTAACCTGAGTTCCATCGTTTACGCCCGCGGTACCGCCGTCTAATTCGAATGTCCTGATGGGGGCTGTTAGTTCGGGAGCATTTTCGACGCTGTTGTGGAAGCTGATGACGAAATCGTTCTCACCTCGCGTGCCATCGGGGTTGAAAATGTTGTTGAAGGCGCCCTTCCACGTCAATCCGTCAACGGTTGCATCCGCCGGCAATGTAAATCGAGCCCAGGCTTGAGATTCTTCGAAAATCGCGTCCGCAATTGACGAAGAAACGGCAACAAATCCGTCGTTTGGGTTTCCGATCGGTTGCGAGGCTTGCTGCACGAGAACGTCACCGCTGGAAATTGTCGCGAGAGAGAAGCCCAGAAAGCAACACGCAGCTAGAACAATGCGATGTCGGTAGTACATATTTCTGATCCTGACGAAAAGTTATTGCCGGTTTTCCATCGTACCCAATGGTGCAGATTTGAGAATAAAATACCCAAATCAATCTAAGGAATTTCAAAGAAAACCGAGGTTTTCGTTACGCGATTTTCCGTGGTTGGTACGGGACAATAATCCGCCACGCTGCTGTGGACAAAGCAATGTATCTTTCTCGTTCAGTCTACTTATCCAGTGTGAATTCCGGTAAGCGAACGATTTCACCACCCTTCTTGGTCGACTCGTGAGCACAGATACCAACACATGTCCAGTTGGCACTGGTCACTGCGTTGGGCCATGGGTCTCGATTGTCACGCAGGGCACTGACGAATTCATTTACCATGTGGGGGTGTGAACCGCCGTGACCGCCGCCTTGCACAAATGATAGGTGATCGGCGTCCTCAATCGTCTGTGTGTATTTCTGTATGGGATCCGGAAGTAGGTGCGCGAAGTCGGGCACTTTGACTTTGGTTGGGATTTCGGCTTCTGGTTTCTTTGCGGTATGAAGAACATGCCATTCGTCTTCGACCAGCGCCCATTCGAATGATTTCTTGGTTCCGTAAACGTCGAAGCTTTCTCGATATTGTCGAGCGGTATCGAAAAGGAATCGCCAGATCTGTGCCGAGATATCGGAGTCCTTCAATTTGATGTGGCACGATTCGACGGCCGCGCTATTACCTGACTTCTTTGCAAGTTCCTCGCGAATCGTTCCTGATCCAAAGCACGAAACGTATTCGGCTAAACCATCGACCAAACCGAGTACCGGACTCACCACGTGCGTTGCATAGTGCATTGGAATCATGCGTTCCCAATACTCGGGCCAACCGTCCATATCTTGGGGGTGTGATGCCTTCATGAATTGGATTTTTCCGAGTTCGCCTTTTTCGTACATGTCCTTGATGAATAAGAACTCGCGGCTGTAGACGACGGTCTCGGCCATCATGTATTTGAGGCCCGTTTCTTTCACGAGTTCACAGATCTGCTGACATTCCTCTACGCTGGTTGCCATCGGAACGGTACACATCACGTGCTTGCCCGCCTTGAGGGCGTCCATCGACATCCACGCGTGATCGGGGATGGGGCTGTTGATGTGGACGAACGTCACTTCTGGATCAGCGAGGACGTCTTCGTATTTGGTATAGCGTTTATCAATTTCGAATCGATCGCCGTTCTCATTCAGGCTCGCTTCATTTCGTTGGCAGATGCCGTACATCTCAACATCAGGATGGTCTTTATAGATCGGAATGAATTCGGCACCAAAACCCAGACCAACGATTGCTACCTTGATAGACATCCGCGTATCTCCCGTCGAAAAAATGGCTATTCGTCTTATTCTGGCGAGCAGGCAAATCACTCGCTGAACGCGGGAATATAAACGAATTTGGGGCGCGTTTCTACGAGCTGTCTCTTTCGATTCGCTCGATGTGTTGCATATCTACCACGTGTTGGTGGCATCTGCGAAACGACATGAAACAAAGGATCGCTCCGAATAGACGGGTATCGAGCCTTGTCACGCCGAGTTTGTGCTCGGTTGTAGTAGTCGTGATTGTTGAGGCACGCAAGTCCACGACCGGCCGTGATTGGCACCGGATGTGTACTAATGTTTTCGCACAGGTTCACTGCTCCGGAACGTCCAGGCAACGCGTCTTGGTCGGCCGCCCTACTTCAATTGGAACAACATCCATGACTCGATTTACACTCCCGTACTTTGCGGCTGCAGTTCTCGCTTGCTTCGCCGCTGTAACGAATGCAAACGCAGCATCAGTTACGCTCGATACACTGCTGAATGGAGGCAGCATCACATCCGGTGACAAGACGCTTACCGATTTTACCTATACGAACATTGGCGATATTCCAGATGCCAGTAGTGTTGTTGTAACGCCGATCTCAGACGCCAGTGGCAACTATGGGTTCCGTTTCAACGGGCCATTTGTTGACCTTGGTGGCGATGGTGTATCGTCCGACGGCTTCTTGGAATTCACGGTCAACGTTACAGACCCGAACATGGAGATCATCGGTGTTCAACTGATTGGCAACCCATCGGTTATCGGTGGAGAAGGTGTTGCTCAAATTACGGAAACTTTTCTTCCAGCGGTCACTGATGTACAGCTAGATATTTTTGACATCAACCCTGGCGGCGGATTCTTAGGCGTTGATTCGGTTGAATTTTCTCAAGGCTATACGTCGCTAGTGGTTCAAAAAGACATCTTGCTAAGTGCTGGTGACGGTGCTGCGGCAACCTTGTCCTTCTTCGACCAAATCTTCGTTCAACAGCCTGTTCCAGAGCCGGCATCGGCAGGAATCTTCGCTTTTGGTTTGCTAGGCCTACTGGCAAAGCGACGTCGACGAAGCTAGTTGACTAATCGAAAACTAAAATCATCAGAGTAAAAGGGTCTCTTCAGAGACCCTTTTTTCGTTTGTTTGCAGAATCGCAAGCTAGCTTCCAATCGGAGTTTCGCTAGGGAATTCCATTCGGATAGACTCTTAGCTTCGAAGTTAAAGGCAGGCAATGCACGAACACGACCACAGTAAACTCAACTACAACCGAGCATTCATGCTGGGCGTCGTATTGAACGTTGTTTACATCATGCTTGAGGTCGGCACGGGGCTGTATGTGAATTCGCTCGCGCTACTGTCGGACGCGACGCACAATTTAAGCGATGTGGTTGGCTTGCTGTTGGCATGGGGAGCACACGCACTTTCAGGCGTTGGGCCAAGTGACCGTCGTACTTACGGCTGGCGTGGGTCTTCGATCTTGGCCGCACTCGCAAACGGTTTGATCTTACTTTTAGTGACCGGAGGCATCGCTTGGGAAGCCATTCAACGCTTTGGAGCCGATAACGCGGTTACTGGAACTGTTGTCATCGTCGTCGCCGCCATCGGTGTCGTCATCAATGGGGTCACGGCGATGTTGTTCTACAAAGGCTGTCAGCACGATCTCAACGTGCGTGGCGCGTTTCTGCATATGGCGGCTGATGCGGCTGTTTCTCTGGGCGTGGTGGTGTCGGGGATCGTCATCGCTGCTTGGAATTGGCAATGGGTTGATCCAACAGTAAGCCTTTTGATCGCTGCGGTGATCTTTTGGGGCACTTGGGGCCTCTTCCGCGAGTCGCTCGATTTGGCACTGCATGCGGTACCGAAAGGAATTGATATCAATCGGGTGCGAACGCTGCTCGAGAATCTCCCCGGTGTTGTTGTCGTCCATGATTTGCACGTTTGGGCGATGAGCACGACAGAGACAGCGCTAACCGCGCACTTGGTAAAGCCAGCAATTGAAGACGAAGATCTATTTCTCTTCAACGCCACGCATGAGTTGCACGAACACTTTGGTATTGAGCACGTTACCCTCCAGATTGAGCGAAATGCGGAAACGTCGATTTGTCAGCACGCTGATCCACATGCCATTTGATGCACAATTCGAGCGAAATCGACTGTAGGCCAGAGTGCGGGGCGTGTTGTATCGCTCCATCTATCTCTTCTCCGATACCGGGTATGCCAAACGGCAAGCCAGCGGGAGTCCGTTGTGTCCAGCTAACGAAAGACAATGCGTGCCAACTCTTTGGAAAACCAGAACGACCAGAAGTTTGCTGTAATCTGCGTCCATCAGGCGAGATGTGTGGCAATTCGTCAGAAGAGGCGTTTCAGTATCTCGTTCGCCTCGAAGACCTCACTCGTTAGGCGCCGCCGAACCCGTGTTGTTTTCGCACGCGCAATTCAAGTCGAGTTAGGACCTGACGGATCTAAGATTTCGCGGTTACTTTTTCGGCTGGAGTGGACTCACCAGCTGTATCTTGCATCTTGCTCATCCAAAGCAATGTTGGTGATGCGACGAAAATCGAACTGTACGTACCGATCAGGACACCGATGAGCAACGCAAAGGCAAAGCCGTGAATGCCTTGGCCGCCGAAGACATACAGAATCAACACTACGATCAACGTCGTCAACGAAGTCAGTACTGTTCGACTAAGTGTTTGATTGATACTCGTGTTGATCATTTCTTCCGTGATATCTGGGCTGCGTCCGCGAACCTCACGGATACGGTCAAACACAACGATCGTATCGTTCAGCGAATAACCAATGATCGTCAAGAATGCTGCGACAACTGGGAGGCTGATCTTGAATTCATCGATCATCAAGAAACCGAGTACCTTCGATAGGTAAAGACTCAAGCCAATCGCACCCAACGTAATAATGACGTCGTGGACGAGTGCAACAACAGCCGAAAGTCCAAAAATCACGCGTTGGAAGCGGATCCAAAGGTAGGCAACGATACAAACGAGGCTGATCAGGATGGCTGATATAGCTTGGGTCTGTGTGTCGCCCGCAACCTTGCCACCGACCTTGCTAGAGGAAAGCCAGGCTGGTTGTGATTCGAGGTTGCTCTTCATGCTGTTCAGGATCTTCGAAAGTTGATCGGGAGAAGTATCTGCGACCATTTTCCATTCGCTGAATCCGGCGGCACTGTCAGCTTCGCCATTGGGACCGGTGAGGTCGATTGGCGGATCACTAACGCCCGCTTGAGCAGCAGCGTTTTGGATAGACTCGAGAAGCGTGTCTCGCGTAATCCGCTGGCCGAATCGAAGCGTTGTCTCACTTCGTTCGCCCGCGACTGCATCAGGAGCACCTCCGATCGTAATGTCGGCTTGTGCGAATAGTGTGTCGCTCGGAAGATCGAGTCGACTGCCATCAGATGGAGCGGGAACTGGCTCCGAAGGCACCACCTCAGTGGGAATAACTTCTTCGATGACTTCCGTTGGCACTGTCTCAACTGGCGCTGTTTCAACTGGCGCTGTTTCAACCGGTGTAGTTTCAACCGGTGTAGTTTCAGCAGGTACAGTTTCTATCGGTGCAGTCTCAATCGGAGTCGTTTCAACTGGCGCCGTCTCAACAGGAACTGATTCTTCGATGCTGCTTGTCGTGGGTTCGCTCTCTGCAGGCGTTGTTGTTTCTGTTTCTTCTGTAGTTTCAGAAGAAACGCGTTCTGGCGGAGTAGTTAGCGTCGCCGGTGTGCTAGGCAGCGGTGGCGTAGGCGAAACGTAGTCGCCGGAGCCAGAGGTAGCCGTTGTGGAAGCCGGTTTTGCCTTCGCGAGTCTTGGCGGATCGAAGCTGACCGTGTGCGAGACAAACATACTCTCGCCAGTGTCGGAAAACTTCTCGGACAAACGCTTTTGCAGTTCTTTGTTGTCTTCCAGCGAAGTGTCGATTTTCCAAATCGTATCCGCTTGTGATGTGGCTGACTTAACCTGTGTTAGTGATATGTCGTCGGAAACTGCCGGCTCGCTGGCTAGGCGATCCCAAACTTGTTCGTAAGGCATCGGGCTTTTGAGTCGAGCTTGAACGGATGTACCACCCAAAAAGTCGATATCAAACATACCAGCTTGTCGGGCGGCCACGGCACCCAGTCCACCTATAATGAGCAAGACCGAGGCAACCGCTGCCAGCTTGCGCATGCTCATGAGGTTGATCTTTGGTGCGTCTAGCAGTTGCATCATTGTTAGCTTTTTGATCCAGCGACGTCGTTCGGCGAGATCAAAGATGATCCGCGAACAATAGATCGCTGTGAACATACTCATGATGATGCCCAGGATCAGTGTGACGGCGAATCCACGCAGTTGATCCTTGCCGAAAATGTACAGCACGAATGCGGTGATCAGCGTGGTTAGGTTCGCATCGACAATCGTCGACGTCGCGCGGCTAAATCCGTTTCGTATCGCAAGTCGCAAGGCGGATCCGCGTTTGAGTTCCTCGCGAATTCGTTCGAAGATCAGTACGTTCGCGTCGACTGACATACCGACGGTCAGAACGAGTCCGGCGAGACCCGGCAGAGTGAATGCACCTCGGATCAAGATCATCAGCGCGAGAATCAGGATAAGGTTCAAGATCAACGCAAAGCACGCTACGAGGCCAGCGAACCGATAGTAGATACACATAAATGCGAGCACGGCGATGATCGATGTCGTGATTGCGAACGTGCCCTTTTGAATGGTGTCTGCACCAAGCAGCGGGTCGATTTGGTTTTCTGTGATCGGTTCTGTCTTCAGTACCGCCGGCAAACGGCCAGCACGCAGGACATTCACCAGTTCTTCGACTTCTTCATCCGTAAAGCGACCGCTAATCTGCCCACGGTCACTGATCTGGCTTTGGATTGTTGGAGCCGAAATCAACTCGTTGTCCATGATGATTCCCAAGCGAGACTCACGACCGGTTTGGGGATCGGGAAGATTTGTTGACGTGAGTCCGCGGAATAATTTTGCACCTTGTTGGTTCATCGCGAAGTTAACCGCGGGCTGCATCCTGTCATCGAAGCCTTTTGAAGTATTCTTTAAATGGCTACCTTCGACACGGAATCGGTCGTGGGCCATGAGTACTTCTACCACGCCAGGGCGAGGTTCGCGTTTTACCCGAGGATCAATGCCATCAACCTTGAGGTCACCACTTTCCGTCGTGGCGATTTTGATCCATTCGCCTAACGTTTCGTTACCTTTTTTGATGACGCGGGCATTGGGTTGCGCCGTGGCGAGTGCAAGTAGCGCTTCGTGTTCCGCGGGTTGCGCGATGATGAGGAACCGTAAGAAACCAGCCTTCGTGATTTGTCGTTTCAAGCGTTCGACTTCGGCAGAGTCGACATCGGGAATAATGATTTCGACTTGTTTGTCGCCGTACGGGCGGATGACGATTTCTTTGACGCCACCAGGATTAATTCGTTTTGCTAGGGCTTCCACCAACGCATCAATATCCACTTTCGCGTTAGTGTCACCGCCGGCTGCTTCTTGCGAGAGTGTTTCGTCTACTTCGTAAATCAGAATCACACCGCCGCTGAGGTCGACTCCGCGTTTGATCTCGAGTTTCTTCGGGTTTGGGATTCTGAGCGTGTCGCCAGGCTTAAGGTCATCTGCCGACATGATATTGTTGACGTTGATCAGCTCTTTCACGCTGATGTCGCCGTACTTTTTGGCGATGTCTTGGACCGTGTCTTCTTCCGCGATCGTGTGCTCCAGCTGTTTCTCGGGTTGAAGCGCTGCGAAGATAATCGTGCCAGCGGTCAAAATTGCCGCGAGAATCACACCGAGCCCCATGCCGAGTTCTGGCACTCGCATCGACTTTGCCAGGTAGTTACTGATGATGAATGGTACGATGAGTACGCCAAAGACCACCAAAAGTACAATTAACCAACCACCCATCGTCATATCCTCAACTAAGTGCAGTACAGTGAAGCTTGCGAGTTATGCGTCGCTCTTACTGTCTTTATCTTTAGTGTTTACTACTGTTTGTACGGCGCTACGAGTAATTCGCATGCGCGTCGGTGAATTCTCATCAAGTTTGATCGTGATCTCGTCACCGTCCGCCGGAGCGCTCACGACGGTTCCGTGAATGCCACCAATCGTCACGATGCGATCGTTTTTCTTTAGTTCGTTTCGGACCTTGTCACGTTGCGCTCTTTCCTTGTTCCCAGGCAGTAGGACGGTGAAATAAAACGCAAGGCCGACCAACGCGATGAATACTAGAAAAGTCGAGCCACCAAGTGGACCGGCAGGCGCGCCTTCTCCCTGAGCCAATAAAATGGAATCAGCGAGTAACGTTTCAAACGCAAGGCAGGGTCGAAGGATCACGTGTTGGTTCGATCAAATGAGGAAGCGAATCACCCAAACCCCCTACGTTGTGAGAGTCATTGGGCACATCCCTAGCGTTGCTCCATGAGCTTGGCCGAAGCACGGAAGCATAAACCTTTACGAAATAAGGGACAAGGCCACGCTGCATTCTCGCGGCATCAAGAGTGGAAAGTCGGGAAAGAAAAGTCGTCTTTCACACTTACAGTTGGCTGGCGATTTTTGGGCCGCCAACATCGTCACGGCTGGCCTAAGAAGTAGCCAGCTGAGACCATCCCTGTCGCTTTTGCGCGTGATACTCGGCAAAGTTGCCCGCTTCGATCGCCGCTCGGGCTCCTGCGAGCAATCGTTGGTAGTAGGTCAGGTTGTGAATCGAAAGCAGAATCGGCCCCAGCATTTCGCCCGAATTGAAAAGATGCCGTAAGTAGCCCAGGCTTCGCTGGCAGGCAGGGCAGGGGCAGCCTTCTTCGAGCGGTTCTGTTTCCTCGGTGTACTTCGCGTTGCGAAGTTTCTTGGGGCCTTGGTCAGTGAATGCGTGCGCGTTGCGGCCATTTCGAGTTGGCATTACGCAATCGAACATATCGATGCCTCTAGCGACCGCTTCAAGTAAGTCTTCTGGTCGCCCGACGCCCATGAGGTAACGCGGCTTTGTTTCAGGAAGTAGTGGGCAAGTTACATCAAGGATCCGGTACATCTCGGCCGGCGGTTCGCCCACGCTCAATCCGCCAACGGCGTAGCCTGGAAAACCGAGCGCCACCAATGCATCTGCACATTCGCCGCGCAGTTGTTCATCCAGTCCACCTTGCACAATCGCAAATTGAGCCTGATTACTTTCGGTTGGAACGGCTTGGCAGCGTTTCGCCCATTCGATCGTGCGTCGGTTTGCATCGCGAATGACATCACGTTCGTTGGGCAAGCTAACGACATGGTCGAGGACCATCATTACGTCGCTGCCCAGTGCCTGTTGGATTTCGATGGAACGTTCGGGGGTGAATTCCATGCGTCGTCCGTCGATGTGCGACTTAAACACGACGCTGTGGTCGGTCACCTTCGTTTGACTGGCGAGACTGAAAACTTGAAAGCCACCGCTGTCAGTAAGGATCGGGCCGTCCCAGCCAGAGAAGCCGTGGAGTCCGCCAAGTTTGCGAACGGTCTCTTCGCCAGGGCGTAACGCGAGGTGATACGTGTTGCCCAATATCATCTCGGCGCCAGTTTCGCGGAGCTGGCGCAGCTCGATTCCTTTTACTGTCCCTTGCGTGCCGACGGGCATGAACGTCGGTGTTTGAATAGCGCCGCGCGGAGTTTGCAACGTGCCTTGTCGAGCTTGCGTTGACGCGTCGCGATGGTTGAGCTGGAATTGGAAGTCGGACATCCGAGAGCTCAATGCGTCGGGTAGGTGAAGCGGTAAGGACTTGAGACCTTACCGCTCGAATCGAAGTGCCAGCCGACGCCTTAGTCGCCGCGGAGTTTGAGGCCGAATTGTGTCAGCTTCTCGCGAACTTCCGTCAAGCTTGTTACGCCAAAGTTCTTACACTCCAGCAGGTCGTCACCCGTCTTTCGGATCAACTGACCAATCGTTGCCATGCCCAGTCGAGCCATGCACTTTCGTGCACGTACAGAGAGGTTCAGATCGGAAATCGGACGCTCAAGCAATGCCTGCTCGTCAGGCGAAAGCGATGAAATATCAACCGATGGTTCTGGCTCTTCCCGCTCGTGGGAAAACTGCCCGAGGTCCAAGCCTTTAGAGGTTAGCATCTCACGAATTTCGACAAGCGACGTTTCGCCGAAGTTCTTACTGGCAAGCAATTCTTGTTCGCTGCAGCGTGTCAGGTCACCAAGCGTGTAGATGCCCATCTTCTGAAGGCAGTTGCGGCTTCGTACTGACAGCTCGAAATCGCTGACAGGAATGCCCAGCACTTGAGCCAAGCGGTCGCGTTTCTTTTGTGCTTCTTCGTCGTAATACTGATCGGACGATGCGAGGACGTCCAGAAGATATAGTTTCGCTCGAGCATGTGTTGGGAACGAATCAAGGATGCGTTCGTAGCACTTGCGAGCTTGGTCGTATTGCTGACGATCTTCGAACAGGATTCCCAAGTTCAGCAAGCTGCCAACATGCGACGGGAACTGTGAACAAGCTCGTTGGTAAAACTCCAGTGCCTCGCCGTCATTTCCGTGGCGATCGTTTTCCAGTGCCAATCCGAAGAGGGCACCGCTGTGTGTTGGATCAACGTCGATCGCTCGTTGGTAGAGAGCACAGACTTCTTGGAGGTTGCCGCCCAATTTGGATACGGTGGCTGCACGCTGGTAAAGGTATTCGGATGTTTGCTCGATCGCACCCGATAGTTGGTCCAGGCTATTGATTGCGTCGTCGGGACGGCCAGCTTGGCGTTGTGCACCGGCGATTGCCAGTCGGCAATCGTCAGGTCCGTAGCCGGCTTTCGCGGCTGCTTCGAAACTAGCCATCGCTTTTTCGAACTGGCTGGTTTGCATGTACGACTTGCCAAGATAGAAGTGCGTCAGAGCACCACCATCGGCATTGGCCAATGTTTCGATCGCTTCTTCGTACTTGCCAAGGAGATGTTGGCAGACGCCCAATCGAACGGACGAAGCGGGCGTGCGGTCTTCGACTTTCTCAAGGTCCGCAACGGCATCACGCAGCACTGTCACCTGGAGGTTGTCGTTTGAGATCACCTCAACCATTTGGCGGATCTCGTTTGGACCAAAAGATCCATTCGAAAGCACGATGTCTCGGATGTCGATTTCCAAAATCGGTGACGACATGGGTGGCAACGGCGACAAGGGCGACAAGTTACTCATACTCGTAGTCTCGGTCATTTTTAGGATTGTACGGGCACGAAATACCACGTCTCCTTCACTATAAGGGACGAGGCTTGATGAGCCCAAAAGCCAGCGATGGGAATCGAACCCATAACCCCCGCATTACGAATGCGGTGCTCTGCCAATTGAAGCTACGCTGGCGGCCGTGATGAACTCAGTAATTTACCGCGATAGGGCGGCATGGACAATCCCTATGAACAGATCCCCATGAGTTGGCCAAACTCCCTCGCCCCGAGGATCTTTGGCAAGATTCGCCGATTAGCGAGGAATGCGGACTGCTTTCTCGTTGACCCGTCGCGTTACGATAGGGCTTCCGCTCGATGGGTAACTCACAGACTCGGACGCCACGTAATTGGCTTTGAGTTGACCGAGATGCTCCATTAGCACGCGTTGGACTTCCAGGATCGCTCGTGGGTGCAAGTGAATCTTAATATGGTCCTCCGGAACAATGACCTCCGAGGCGACCCCTTCCAAGTGAGCACTTTCGAACTTCACGATGCCATCGCCGCGTGAGATCACTTTGCCTAGCACATTATCTTCCGGCACGACGCCGACAATGTTGTGATACTGAACTTTGGGTAAGTGTGGCGATTGCAGCATGGTTTGAAAGACTGGAGAGTCGGGAGATAGTGACGCAATGCTGTTGTTGATTCGTAACAGCGGACTCTTGCGTAATGCAGCATCCTGGGCGAAGAGTCGCTGCGTATTTTCGGCCATGGCTTCGGGCAAGCGTATCAACTTTCGTGCGAGCCACTGAGTGGTGCCGTTTGAGAATTCACTGCCTCGATGTGGTGAAGCGATCGTAACGACGCGACTGATCGACGGATTTGGTTCGAAGTACCACGTTTCGTTTAGTTGCTGTCGAAGCTCGTTCGGAATCTGAAGTTCGGCGAGCGGCTTATCGCAAACGAGGTTCCAGTAGTCGTCGCGGCTTTGCAGAGTCTGCATCTTCGACACCAAGCCACCCATGCTGTGCCCTACCAATACCATTTCATTGAGTGCAACGGCTCGACGATCGGGATCAAGGACTTGGCGCGCATTAGCGAGATCCTGGCGAAGTTGCGACGAGGTGGTCCAGAAGGGTTGCCCCGTTGGATAGAGGTAAAACCAAAATTGGTAGTTGTCGCGGATGTTGGCGTTGCCTCGCAGGTCGTTAAACATTTCCATCCACGTGATCAAGCTCGACCACAACCCGTGCACCATCAGCACGGGAACCTTTTGCGGATCGTACGGTTCCAGCAGGTAGAGGCCTTGGACCGATTGCGAGTCGCGAGGGTTTAGCAGTCCACGCGTGGCCACATCGTTGTCTTGTAAGAGCGGGTCGCTGAGTGAATAGGCGAGTGGCGTGCTTAGATCCGTTTCCAGAGGCACGAGCCGCGTATCCTCGAGTTGCACGTCGGAAGTTCGCAGTGGATCGTAGAGCTCGATCACGCAATTGTGTCGCGCGCGACCGTTGCGGAGATCTTCTTCGTTTGGCATGACTCGCAAGAACGCCGTTGCGGCGACACTCATACCCGGAGCATAAAACTGATCTTCTGGTCGATTCAGGTCCGGTCGATATACCATGATCAACGGTACGCCGAGACCAAATCGCTGCACCTGATTTTTGAGTTGCTTGGTTTGATAATCAGAAGCGAATTCAACACTCGCGATTTGATCGGCTCGCCAGGTTCCTTTGGAAATGATCGACAGTTGAATGGATTGGCTACTGGTTTCGATTTCGCGTTTCGTTCCCGGAGTTAGCGGTCCATCACGCTGTGCCAATCGCATAACGGCTTCCAGCGAACCGTTGTAAAGATCGCAAGCTTGGCGGAACCTTGGATCGTAAGGGTTTCGTTGGAGATCGAATTTCTCGTCAACCAAATACAGATACGCGTTTGCGACCGAAATGCCGTACAAATCAAAAGCAGCGGCGAAATCGCCTTTGTGTTGTGCTTTGTTACCCGCGATGAAGGCGAGTTCCGAAAGTGCATAGATGTCTTCTTCAGATTGTCGCTGGCTTGCAACTTGATCGACGACATCGATGAATTCCTGCTCGCTCTTTTCTTCAGAAGCCGAGACGAGATCGTAGCGGCGCAGCCATTGCATCGTGCGTTCGGTCGGTTCGGGACCTTTCCATGATTCCAGCTTTAGTGCGGCAGCCAACGGAGAGCGTGGCGTCTTGCGAGCTTGAAGCCAGTTGGAAGAAGACTGGCAGCCAGTGATGACGAACACGATGGAACAAGACAAGCACGCAGCGATCCTTAGAACGGCAATAGGCCGCGCGAGAATCGATCGAGTTTGCTGGCCATCCATGGTGCAATTCGTCGTAGAGTTTGGTTGTGGTCGATTGGCTATGTGTTACGCGACATTACTACGGGCTTCCGTGGGCTTTGGTGCGCCGAGTTAGCTGTCCATGCTGGCGTGTATAAAATGCCTTGCAATGCGAACGTACTCGGTGAACCTAGCTCCAATTCTTGGCCTGCGTCAACGTGAGTCAAATGACGAAACTGCTAGCGAGCATCGTATCGTGATAGCACATCTGTTATGGTGCGAGAGAATACTGAAGGGTTTTCGGAGCGAAACGGGATGCAACCAATGTTTGTGAAACTCGGAGTGCTGGTTTTGGCACTTCTTTCTTTCGGTCACTGCACCAACGCCGAAGAGTACGATGCAGCAGTAAAAGTTGCGCTAGGAAAAGCCGGCGACAACGTGAACGCCATCGAAGCGGCACTCGAAGAGATTTCGGAGCCCAGACGCGAAGGCATGCAATTCTTAATCGCGCACATGCCGTCTCGAGATCTTCAATCACTGTCGACAGACTTTTTGCTCGACAATGTCAACACCGCTTACGATGCATTCGAAAAAACACCGTGGCGAGAAGAAGTTCCGAAGGACGTGTTTCTGAATAACGTTCTTCCGCACATTAGCATCAATGAAAAACGCGATGCTTGGCGAAAAAAATTCTACGAACGCTTTCAGCCCATGATTGCTGAATTGAAAAAGCCTGGTGAAGTGGCCGCCGCGCTGAACAATAAGATCTTTCCTGAACTGAAAGTTAAGTACTCAAGGAAACGCCGAAGAGCGGACCAAGGTCCTTTTGAATCGATCGATTCTGGTTTGGCTTCGTGCACTGGACTTTCGATTTTGCTGATCGATGCATGCCGGTCTGTGGGGGTTCCGGCGCGGTTTGTAGGAACGCCGCTTTGGTCCGATGGCAGTGGCAACCATTCGTGGGTCGAGGTTTGGGATGATGGTTGGCACTTTACGGGTGCGGCCGAGCCCAATGGCAATGATTTAGACAAGGCCTGGTTCACTGGTCGAGCATCGACTGCATTGCGCGATAATCCCAGGCACGCGATTTATGCAGTCAGCTATCGAAAAACACCGACTCGGTTTCCTTTGGTATGGGATCGTTCGATCGACTACGTCCATGCGGTCAACGTTACGGATCGCTACGCAAACAAGGCGACCAAGCTTGCGGAAGGTCTCAAGCTTGGAATGTTCCAAACATTGGACGCCAACGGGGATCGTTGTTCTGTCCGAGTGCGTGTTGCGGATGCGGAAGGCAAAACTGTCTTCGAGGGAGAAACGAATGATGAGCGATTCGATGGGAACGATCATATTTCTACACCGCTGAAGCTCAACGAATCGTACACCGTTGAACTGGCTGAAGCCGGAACAAAACGCGAGATCAAAGTCGAAGACGACGACACAGACCGTCAGTTGTTCACGTTGTACTTGGGCGACAAGCAAGACGAGTTAGACGTCATTTTCAAAGAATTTGCCGGCCCTTTGACGAAGCAACAAGCAGACGAAGCCACTTCGAAACTGTTGGAATCGCGTCGCGAGAAACTCGTCAGCGAACGAACTGCGGAGATGGAAGCCAGAGCGATTAAGATCGGCGAACGCGAAATGCCGTTCTTCTACAAAGTCTACGGCGACAAACCCAAAGGTGGTCGAAGTCTGTTCATTTCAATGCATGGTGGCGGCGGAGCCCCAAAACGTGTGAATGACAGACAATGGCAAAATCAGAAGTCGCTTTATAAGCCCGACGAGGGCGTATACGTTGCGCCTCGTGCACCCACAAACACGTGGAACCTTTGGCATGAAGCACATATCGACGGCCTATTCGATCGACTGATTGAAAACATGGTTGTCTTGGAAGATGTGAATCCTGATCGCGTCTATTTGATGGGTTATTCGGCTGGCGGTGATGGCGTCTACCAACTTGCTCCGCGGATGGCGGATCGATGGGCAGCGGCTTCGATGATGGCTGGGCATCCGAACGGCGTGTCTCCGCTTAATCTGCGAAATATGCCGTTTGCAATTTATATGGGTGGAAAAGACGCGGCCTACAAGCGAAATGAGACTGCGGCCGAATGGAAGCAAAAGCTTGCGAAGCTGCAGGCCGATGATCCGAAAGGCTACCCCCATCTAGTTACGATTTACCCGGACAAGGGGCACTGGATGGACCGTGAAGACGCATCATCGATCCCTTGGATGCAGAAGTTCACACGCAATGCCTTTCCGAAGACGGTGGTTTGGTGGCAGCATGGGGTGAAACATTTGCGATTCTATTGGCTTAAAGTTGACGATGCCGATCATCAACAATCCAGCCAAATCCGCGCTACGCTGGACGGCCAAGTTGTCACGCTCGAAACGAAGGACGCTGACGGATTGAAGCACGTTTACTTGCGGTTTAACGATGCGATGCTTGATCTAGATCAACCGATTGAAGTTAAGCGAGATGGCAAAACGTTATTTGAAGGAAAACTGGATCGGTCCGTTGATGTGATTAGTGCCTCGATTAACGAACGCTATGATCCAATGTCCGTGTTTAGCGCACAAAAAAAGGTGAAGCTCGAATGAGCTTCACCTTTGAGTGAATGAAAACGCAGGTTACGAAGAAGCGAGAATGTTTCGAACGGGTTCGAAACTCTCCGATGTGTTCTCACCTAGTACTCCGACCGTTGCGATAACGGCAAGAAAAATAAGTGCCAACATAACGGCATACTCAACGGCAGTTGGGCCATCT
>CAYNJG010000155.1:0-17517 GCA_964397295.1 uncultured Pirellulaceae bacterium | reverse complement strand
GACTTGATGAGCGCAAACGCTACCGCGCGCGTGTATCAGGCTGCCATCAAATCGGGGCTGATCGATGCGCTTGGGGATGGTCCAAGGGCAGTGGGAGAGCTCGTTGAATCAACGGGCTTCCAAACGCGACCGGTTCAGTTGTTGCTTGAATCGTTGGTCGCGTTGGGATTGGTGGATGAGAGTGATGGGCGTGATGATCGTGATGGGCACATACTTCGCCAAGAAAGGAACGAGGAGCTGTACGCGCTGGCTCCCGCCGCCCAGTTCCTTCGCGGTGGATATCGCAATCTTGGTGACGAGTATTGGGACCATCTGCCATCCTTTTTGCGGACGGGTCAGCCGCTCTCAAGAATGGATCGTGTTGAGGAAAGCGAGACGCAGTATATGAGGCAGGCGGCTGCTCTTCGTTGGATGATGTTGCCCGCAGCGACCTTGGTGGCAGAAAAGTTGGCAGCACACGGTGCCCTGGAGGGATCGCAGCGATACCTTGACGTCGCGGCGGGGTCGGCGGTTTGGAGTCTGTCTGCTGCAAGTCGCAACCCGCACGCGAAAGTTACCGCCGCAGACTGGAGTGGCGTGCTTGCGGTTGCCGAGCAAACCGCAGACAGCCTGGGGATGGCGGAACGGTTCACTGCCTTGCCCGGAAACTTCTTTGAACAATCGCTACCCGCAGAGAGTTACGACGTCGTCTTCGTTGCGAATTTCGTGCACTTGCTTGATCCGGAATCGATTGAACGCATGTTTGCGAAGCTTTACGCGGCGACGAAGCCGGGCGGCCGGCTTGTCGTCGTGGATGTCTTCAAAGGACAAGCCGCGGGCGACGTGTCGCGGGCGATGTATCAATTGGGCTTGGAGCTGCGCACGGAGTCAGGCCGAACGTACGACTGCGACGATATTTTGCGCGTGAGCCGGCAGGTCGGTTTCGAGGATGCGAGCTTTGAGCCGTTGCCAGTCGTTCCATTTACGATGGGAATGGTTGTCGCCAACCGCAAATTGCGATGCAGTGGAACGCGTCGCAACTGTGTTTCCGCAGACGGGGTGGCACACGGCTAGGCGAGTGTTGATTACGGTTCGTAAGTCGATCCTTCGTTGCGTGGGACGAATGGCGCGACTCCACCGGTGAGCGTATTGTCGCGGACAACGGTGAAGCTTGTTACGTCGGGGACTTCTTGCGAGCAAATGACATTGCGCGTGCGACCACGGGGCGAGGACTCAGTGCCTCGCTTCGTTTTGTATTCGATTCACACGTCGCATAGATGTGGCGCTCGTTCTGTCGACTGTCATACATTGGGGGCCCGAGCAGAAAGATAAGATTGCAGTGCTTGCGTGGCCGGCCGTCCTATTGCGTTGACGGGTACGAACGACAACGAGGCTTTTCCAAAGCCCGATAGGCGAGCTCGTGCATTCGTCGCGATCTCGCAATAAACAAAGTTTCGCCTTCTAAAGCCTTGAGCGACATCATCCGTCGAAGACGGAAAAGTTCTGCCGTGTTTTTCCATTGGATTGCTTGGCCTATAGATTTTCGTGAGCGCGGATTCTACGTCGACAAAGCGTGAGCTTTTTGCTACTTACCGCAAGTTAGTTTCAAGTCGGGGCAATGGCTGGGCAAGAAGCGATGATAGCAAGGTTGATGTATGTGCTGACGTGGTTGCTCACGCTTAGCGCTGCTGCCATGGCCCAAAATGATCAGGGTAGCCTTGCGCAGATCAGCCCGAACGAATCTGTAGGCTTTCGAGGCTCTCAGATCGCGGAACATCCGCCCCTTGCCATCGGTGATGAGTATGACCATTTCGGCGACTACAACGTAAACGCTGGTCAATGGAATGGTTCGCAGAATTTCTGCGACGAATCGTTGATGTGTCAGCCTCGAATTTGGGTGAGTGCTGAGTACGTGCTCTGGTGGGTCAACGGCAGCGATGTTCCTGCGTTGTTGACGACCAGCGACGCTGGTACGCTGCGAGAGTTCGCAGCCAGACTGAATCTGCCTACCACATCCACGCTTTTCGGCGGGCAAGAATTGAATGATGGAGCTAGGTCTGGTGCGAGATTTACTTTAGGTGGATGGCTTAATCTCTCCGCCATGGTTGGATTTGAGCTGAACTTTGCTGTTCTCGGAAATGAGGATTCGAATTTCAATTCATCCAACGATTTTGAGATCCTTGGCCGTCCCTTCTTTCATCTGATCAATGACGAACAGGATGCGAAACTTATCCGTTTTCCGGGAGTCGTCGATGGCACAGTTGAAGCCGGAATAAAGTCGGAGTTCTTTACCGGAGAAGCGCTGCTTCTTCGACGCGTCGCAGATTGGGGCTCGCGCCAAGTGGATTGGTATATTGGATATCGACATGCCAGTCTCGTTGACGATTTGCGCGTTGATGAAACAAGCATCAACTTGTCAGGTCCCGTGGCAGGATCCGAGATTGCGTCGACCGACCGTTTCCGATCGGACAACACTTTCCACGGAGTTGACTTCGGCGTTCGAGTCCAAACTCTAGTGCTACCAACACTCGCGGTAGAGATGTCTGGCAAGGTCGCGGTTGGCACAACCCGCACTGAGACAGAAATCTTCGGTACCTTAACTGCAACCGTCGGTGACGCAAGCGACACGAGCGGCTCTGGGTTTCTTGTACAGCCTACGAACACTGGAGTTTTTGAAGATGACTCCTTCTCGACTTTTTCGGAATTCGCGCTCACCAGCAAGTACATGTGCCATCCGGGACTTAGTCTAGTCGTCGGTTACAACCTTCTTTTCTGGCATGACGTTAGTCGCGCGGGCGAAAGAATCGACACGACGATCAACACGTCGCAGTTTTCGCCGGGAGTACTGTCTGGCGAGCCACGCCCCATCGGGCGAGACGTCCGGTCCAACTTCTGGGCGCATGGTCTGCGATTTGGATTCGAATACCTGTTCTGAGAACACACTGCCTGTGAATACGTTCAAGCAAACAAGTGCCAAGATGTCTCTATTAGCCGTTGGGCTAATAGCTTGCATTGTGTTGAACGGATGTATGCAGCCACATTCCTTGTTACCGCTACCACTCACGGTGCCACCTTCGCCACCTCTGCCGCCTCAGCCGGCGCAATCTGCCTCTGAGGATTTGCTGCTTATCGAACCACCAAAGCAGAGTCTTTCTCCGGAGGTTCTGCGCACGCCAGAGTCGCCGTTAGTTGATACCGATGCACTGGACGGTTTGAAGGGACAACTGCTGATCCGAGGTAGAGAGGCGTTTGCACAAAACTGTACGCAATGCCACGAAGCCAAGCGGGCATTGACGGCCAAGAAATCGCTCGACGAATGGACCGAGACTATCGACGAGATGGTCGAGTACGCCGATGCCGATGATGTTGATATGGATGAGGGGCAACTGGTTGCCATTGCCACTTACTTGGCTCAACGCACCGACGACGAAATTGCCGCTGCCAAGGTGGCTGCTGAAAAACGGGACCCGGATGACAACGGTGTTCTCGATGACAAAGACGAGTCGAAGCAGGATCACTCCGAGGAGATCAGAAAAGGACAGATTGCATTTCTGTACTCGTGCCTTACCTGCCACGACGCTGATCGTTCGCTGCCAGTGCAGAAATCATTTGACGGATGGCTGGTGACAATTCGACGCATGGCAAAAAAGGCGGACGCGAATATCGCAACGGATGACTTCGACCCGATTGCAAGGTATCTCTCATCCCGCAGCGACGAAGAGATTGCAGTCGCAAAGACTCGAGCGGCTGACAAGGAATCGAAAGAAGAAGACAACGAAAGCAAAGAGAGTTCGGCTTCGAGCGAACTAGCTGACGGGAAAGACGCCTTCTATGGTTCGTGCATAAAGTGCCACGACGCCGAGCGATCTCTCGCTGTCGAAAAGTCGTTCGACGAATGGATGTCAACGATCCGTCGAATGTCGCAAAAAGAGGATGCAGACATCGACTCGGACGACTTTCGATCGATTGCTACGTTTCTGTCTGATCGTACAAGCGATGAGATCAATGAAGCAAAGGCAAGTGTCAAATCAGAGAGGGATGCGGATGCCCAAGATGAAGACAGCGAAACAGAAGCTGAAGCTGACACTGGCCGGAAGTTTGATCCTGCGTTGGTCTCATCGGGACGCACTGCCTTCTACAAGTCGTGCGTGAAGTGTCACGATGCCCAGCGGTCTTTGGGCAAGAAGAAGGGCTTGGCGTCGTGGCGGGCAACGGTTCGCCGGATGGCCGCCAAGGCCGGAGCAGATGTGGCTCCCGGAGATGTCGAAGCAATCTCGGTGTTCCTGGCTTCGGAAAGTGCAGGCGGTGACGGTGCAGTTGACGAAGGGGGTGGAGAAGAGGTCAAGTCTTGGACGTTCAGCTCCACGCTGTCTACGCTACATCGAACAAGCAGCGATCCAATCGAGAATCCTGGTTTCTTTGTTGACGCTTGGGTCGGAGCAGACTGGCAATCAGAAGGGCCATTGCGGGCTACTGTCATGGCTTGCACTAGTTGTCACTCCGATCGCAATTCAAGCGGAGGCTTTACCTTAGAACTGGTCGAAGCAAGCGCAACGCTTGACTTGAGAAAACTACTTTTCGAGAAGTACCACTCGAAGGCTACAAAACGATCGGCCAGACACATGAGTGGAAGCGGCAATGCTCATGGTGGCCAGCTCGCGTTAAATGCGCCGGAGAATGCCTCCCAAGTTGCACCGACTCACGCAATCAGTAGCGAGCGTTCGCCCGTTTCCACTTCGCTCGATCTCAAGATGGGAAGGTTTGTCGTTCCGTTTGGCGCATATTCCGCTGTTAGTCATCCCGGAAGCTATCGGACTTTGACCAATCCACTCATGTTTAACATGGGGCGGAGATTGGATACCGGCGGACCATTCCAGCCAGTGCTGCCGGCTCCCTATTCGGATGAAGGAGCCAATCTTCGATTCGGATTGCGCGAATACCGCGACCGGAGTTACACGCTGGACCTGTTCGCGATCAATGGATTGCAGGGTACATCCAGCGGAGCCAACTTCAATTCCAGTCGTAGCTACACGGACAACAATCGTACGCCGGCAGTTGGAGGCCGCTATACGTTGGGCAACCATGTCTTCCGGTTAGGCGCGTCCGGCATGCTTGGTCAAATGCAAAACGAAGGCAGTAGCGAGCTTGACTATTACCTCATTGGAGCCGATGCGTTGATCAATGCGGAGTTTTGGCGAGCCTATTTTGAATACGCTCGGCGGCGCGAAGAAGCAGGCCCAGTAAACAAAAATGAAATCGATGGTTACATCGTAGAGCTTGAGTTGAAGCTGCTAGAGCGCCTTGGTTTTCTAACGCGCTACGACACGCTTGACCACGAGATCGCGGCTATTGGCGAGCAGAGTATCGACCGTTTCACGTGGGGATTCAATTTCTCGTTTGAGCGAGCAGGGTTGTTACTCATCAACCACGAACACTGGATGCTCGACGACCGGTCTGATGTAGACGTGATCGGGGCCCGCTGGGTCACCACGTTTTAGCTGTATCTTCTGCCGAAGTTCTGCGATAGAGCCAGGAAGTCAACAAAGTCGACCGTGCCATTTTCATCGAAGTCGCCGTCAGCGAATGCCGCATCCGTTCTACCGAAGTTGTTGGCAAGCACAAGGAAATCTTGAAAGTTCACTTCGCCGTCTAGATTGCTGTCACCAACCATTCGGAATTCGTTTTCACCAAAAGCAGCATCGCGAACGTCGTGGTTTGGCTCAGATGCACCGCTACTGGGAGGATCCGATTCGATACCGGCCGCCAGTGCTTCCTGCGCGACCGACGTGACTTCATATTCGACAACGAGTTGTGGCCGGTTAGCTTCCGTCGCGTTCTCTCGGCTATCAAATCGTTTTGCTGAAACTTCGCTCTCGTCATTCAGCAGCAGCCAGCCCGCGTTAGTTGTGGGGGATTCAAGCCACGCTTGTATGTCCGCTGCCATCTGAGGCGATGACCACGTGTACTGTCCAACTCCATTTACGGACGTGGAGGCGCTGGCCACAGAATCGAAATCGCCACCCGGTGTCGACCACGCTACCGAATCGAACATGGAATGTATCCATGTCGCATCACCGGGAGCTGAATCGGTACCTCTTCCTTCTTCTCCTGGGGCGTCGGACGCGCCTTCACCCCAATCCTGTGTGACGCGATGAAGTGCAACGTCGAACGCTCCGACGATCGTTCGTGACATATTCAACGTTAGCGATGCGTTTGTGATTGTTGCGTTCGCCGGGATCGAACTGAAGTCGAATGCAATCAATGCTCGGCGAAGCGAGTCCTGGCCCTGCTGAGTCCTTCCAGCGAATAGATATTCTCCTGCCCCGTTGCCAAGAGCACCGTCACTGTTTTCGAACAAGGAGGTATCTCTGCTGGCTTCTACTGTGACGGTTTCGCTTACGGTTACGGGGGCCGGATTCACCGTGATAGTGACCGTAGCGAGATTGGAAGATCCGATTCCGTCACTTGCCTGGTACTGAAAACTATCTGTCCCACTGAAGCCAGCCGACGGCGTAAAGGAGAACGAGCCATCGGAGTTCAGCACTACATTGCCGTTTTCGGGTTGGGAAACCAGCTCGGCAACCAGTAGTTGATTTGCATCGTCATCCACATCATTTGCAAGTACACCATTGGCTGAGTTGATATCGAGCGTGGTGTTTTCGTCAACTTCATAGGAGTCGTCAAATGCCTGTGGTACTGAATTCACCATTGCCACAAGAATCGTCACGGTCGCCGTGTTGGAATCGTCCGTTCCGTCATTGACTCGATAGGTGAAAGTATCTGTCCCGAAGAATCCCAGCGCTGGCACGTACTCGAACGCTCCGTTCGACTCCAGAACAACTTGTCCATTACTTGGGCCAACGGCCAATTGCGCTGTCAACAAGTCGTTCTCGATGTCGGTATCGTTAGAAAGCAATCCGGAAACCACATCTACAACGAGCGATTCTCCCTGATTGACATCGTACTGATCGCCAGTCGCCAGCGGGGCGTCATTGATTGGAGTAACTGTGATTATTACGGTCGCCGGGCTTGATAAACGCAGCCCGTCATTGGCGACATACGTGAACGAGTCTTCTCCAAAAAAGTTAGAATCCGGAATGTATTCAAAAGTTCCATCCGAATTCAAAGTGACAGTGCCGCTAGACGGTTCTTCACGTAGCTCAGCGGTGATTAGATCGCTGTCGCTATCTTCATCGTTACTGAGAACACTAATGTTAGGTGATAACGTAGTGTCTTCCGATACGGAGAACTCATCTGAGTTGGCAATGGGCGCGTCGTTTACGGACCCGATATCAAGGATAACTGTGATTGGAGCAGACAAATCAGTTCCGTCGCTCGCAATGTACGTGAAGGAATCGATTCCGCTGAAGCCGGAATTTGGTTCGTACGCAAAGGTGCCGTTCGCCTCAAGTGTTAGAACGCCATTCGCAACATCGGTGGCCAAGATCGCCACAAGTCCATCACCATCGACGTCGCTGTCGTTGACCAAAACGCTTTCCGCCGCGGTGATGACAAGCGTTTCATCTTCGACTGTGACATACGAATCGGCTGTGCCTTCTGGCGCGTCATTTACTGGGGCGATTACAAGCTGAACGAACGTCTCCGCCGATTCAGCCTGGTCGTCGCGAGACACGTAGGCAAAAGAATCCGTCCCAAAGAAGTTTTGATTGGGCGTGTATTCGAAAGATCCGTCACCACTAAAGGATAGGGTCCCGTTGCTTGGTTGCTGTGTCAGCGCCGCACTCAGCGTGTCGCCATCTACGTCCGTGTCATTCGCCAAAACACCGGGCGCTTGAACCTCAAGCGTTTCGTCTTCATTCAATTGGAACTCGTCAGCTTCGGACACGGGCGGTCTGTTCGGCGCAGGAGCTACGTCAATCAGCACCGTTGCTGACGAAGTTGCACCGTCAGCTATGACCTCGTATTCAAAAGAGTCAGTGCCGTCGAAGTCAGCGTTTGCAATGTAGGAGAACGAGCCATCAGCGTTGAAGACTAAGCTTCCCTGCTCTGGAGGACTTAGTAGATTGGCACTGAGTTCGGTTGTGCTTGGGCTGAAGTCGTTGTTCAGGACGCCCTGTGTTGCCGGAACCAGAAGCTGTTCTCCGGCGATCGTCGCATAGCGGTCAAGTGTGGACACAGGATTCGCCAACGCTCCAGTTTCCGCTTCTGCGCGAATACGTGTCGCCAAGGCAACGTTTCCAGAAGCCAACTCCGCGCCGCTGACGACGTCTCGCAGCAAGGCACCGTAGTCATCCGTTCCATTGGACGCGAGTACCCACAGTGAAGCGACGTAGGCTGGCCTAATCGGGCCTTCACCAAAGTCGAGACCCGTGGCCAGGTCTTGTTCTGCAACCACGATGTTGTTGAATTCGTCATCTCCCACAACAACGCCGGGAAACGAGGATGTCTCCAAACCATCACTCACTGCCGCCGGTTGATTAGAAACGACGCTATAGGTTCCAGCGGGCAAATTCGTAAACGCGTAGAAGCCCAAATCTGAAGTAGTGACTGATTCTAGTTCTTGGCCCAATTCGCCACGGAGTTCAATGCGGACACCGGGTAGCCCAAATTCTTCGGAAGTTCTCTGCGCATCGTTGTTGGAATCGATGAACGCAAACCCTGAGATCGTTGCTAATAGCCTGCGGCATTCAAGCCGTTCTGGGTTTACAAGTCGGGTTTTGGGTCTGATACCCATGAGCATAGTTACCATCAAGTGAGGCGTATCGAGCCAACATCCATGGTATTTCAAATCGACGATAGCGTTCGTCAAACTTTAGTTACCTTAAATGAAAGCAATCTCACAATCCCAGTAGTTCGCTCGACGAAAAGCGGTGCTTTTGACTTTTGCAATGGATCGGTTGTCGCTGCGAATTCGCAGTTGTTTCGTCCCGGGCTGTGATTGGGAGTTGGAGAGCGGATTAAACTGGGAAACGGCTCGCTAACGATCTTCCGACAGTTCCGGCGTGCCCTACCGCAACTGCGTCAGCTTCTTGGCGACGGTTTTCGTTTGAGCGTCTTTAGCACCCAAGGTCTCGGTGTAGATCTCGACCGATTCGGTCAGCAGAGCCTTGGCCTCCTCGCGGCGATCCGTCTGCTTTGCCAGCATCGAGCCGAACTTATGAAGTACGTACGCGGTGCGAGGTTGGCGTCCGTAGCTTTGCCGAGCGAGAGCGATCCCTTCGCGATAATAGGCTTCGGACTTCTCGTATTCTCCGGCAGCGTAGATCCGGTTCGCGAAATCAATTCGAATGTAAGCAACCGCGGGATGCTGCTCGCCGAGCATCTCTTGAAGCAGCTTCAAGAGCTCTTCCGTTTGCTCGTAGGCGATTTCATTTCTTTTCTGTTGCCAATTGATCGTGGCCTGCATCCCCAGCATCCAAGCACGCAGATAGTCGCTGCCTCCGGGCACGAATACCAAATGCCTTCCCGCTTTCGCGAGTGACTGCAACGCCTTGCCTTCGCCAATTGTGCGTTCAACAATGGCTTCGCCGATGTACGCGTGCGCGAGTTCGAACGCGGTTGCGTCCTTTTGTTGTTCGCGGATTTCAACGACTTCTCGAAAGACCCTATTCGCCTCCTCCCAAACCCCGCGTGCCGAACCAGCGTATTCCATGGTCACCATGGCGTAGAGCAGTTTGGCGTTTGCGCCACGTGGATCTTTGTCGCCGTATGTTTCGTCGCTGATCGTGATCGCTTCCCGTAGATTTGCTCGCGATTCACTATAGCGCCCGTACATGTATCGAATGACTCCGAGTGTCATAAGCGTTTCGATGAAATCCGTTTTGGCCACGTCAGCTTGATGTTTTCGCTGCGTTTCGATTGCGGACTGCAACAATTGGTCGGCTTCGTGAAACGATCCGAGACTCAGATAAACCTGTGCGATGCGCGTTTTGAGAGCAGCACGCACGACGGGTTGATCCTTGAGATCGGTATCGAGTCGCTTTTTGCCTCGAGCCAGTAGCTGCGTCGCGGTTGGATTGGCTTCGTCGCTGCCGGTCGGACCAAACTGATAGTCGAGGAAACCGAAGTTGTCCGCACCTTGGAAGAGACGGACCATGAAGTCAGACACCTCTTGTGCCGTCTCAGCGCGGAGTTTGGCCTCGCGCGCCCGCGCCGCTGCTTCCTCTTCAGCCGCCTCGGCCTTGAGGCGAGCCGCCAACTCGCTCTCGGCAAGTTCGTTAGCTCGCTCCGCTTCGAGCTGCGCAGATTGGGCGTTCCCTTCAGCTCGTTTCCATTCCTTTTGAGCTCGCATCCATTGAGTACTCGTTCCAATGATGCCGCCGATAAGCGTAATGAGTAGCATCGTTCCCATCGTCACAGCAAACCGGTTGCGGCGAATGAACTTTGCCGTGCGATAGCTAAGCGTGTCTTTCCGTGCGCGGACGGGATGACCGGACTGATATTTGCGAATGTCGTCTGCAAACTGAGCCGCAGTTGCGTATCGCCGTTCGGGTTCTTTGCGAAGTGCCATGAGAACGATGTTGCTAAGATCGCCGTCCAGTTGACGTCTAAGTCGATCAGGCGACACGTTTCGTCGTTGTGCTATCTCATCGAGCGTTGCGGCCTCTCTGGCCCTTGCATTCGTTGTCTTGCTAATCGCCGAACGCGGATGTTCGGGCTGCACGTTTTCGATCGTGTGCAGCAGCTTCTGTGGATTCATGGTGTCTACTTCGTATGGTCGGCGCCCGGTCAACAAACCGTAAAGCACAACTCCAAGTGAATAGACATCCGTCGCTGTCGTGGGCGGTTCGCCACGAGCTTGTTCTGGACTGGCGAACTCAGGTGTCAGGACGCGGAAGATCGTGCGCGTCGATTCGTCTTGAAAACCGAGTTGCGGATTGATCAGCTTGGCGATGCCGAAGTCGATCAGCTTTGCCTCGCCCTCGCGTGAGACGAGTACGTTGCTCGGCTTGAGGTCGCGGTGGATTACCGCGTTTTGGTGAGCAAACTGCACGGCATCGCAGACTTGCAAAAACAAATCGAGACGTTGGTCGTTGGTGAGTTTTTTTGAGTCGCACCATTCGTCAATGCGCTGCCCATCGACGTAGTCAACGACCAAGTAGAGCAGGCCATCCTCTGTCGAACCCGCGTCGATCAAACTCGCGATGTTTGGGTGTTTTCCAAGTGCCGCAGTGAATTGAGCCTCGGATTCGAAACGGCGAAGCATCTCGTCTGATTCGACTACGCGACGCAGCACCTTGATGGCTACTTCTTGCTTGTAGCCCTCCGTCCGGCGTGCGAGGTAAACTTCGCCCATGCCGCCCTCGCCAATCTTCTTGACGATGCAAAATGGGCCAATGTTGCGGTCGATCAGTTCGGACGCCGTAAGCTTCGCAGTAGCGTCAGCTAGCGAGCTGTCTAGTGAGTTGCCTAGCGAGCTCTTCAGATTCAGTGGCGAGGGTATGAGGAACTTACTTTGCTCCGCCTGCTCGTCCATGTTGATCAATGCATCGATCCGGGCTCGCAACTCGTCGTCATCTCCGCATACTTCCTCGAGATACCGAGAGCGTTCATTGCCTTCTAGTTCGATAGCGTGTGCGAAAATGTCGAGCTCGGAGTCTGCCACGTCATTCGCTCCTAGGTCGTTTGCATTTGGTCATACAACCAAGCTCGGGCATATCTCCACTCTCGATTGACGGTCGCCAGTGACACGCTGAGCTGTTCTGCTATTTCTTCCAACGTAAGGCCGCCGAAGAAACGCAGCTCAACAATCTTTCCTGTTCGCTCGCGCTTCGCCGTGAGTTCTTGGAGAGCCTCGTCTAGTGACACCAAATCGACGCCGGACTCCTTTTGCATCACGTCGATCGCATGGTCAAGCGAGATCGCTTTCTCACCTTCGCCGCGACGCTTCGTTAACTTGCCGCGAGCATGATCGACGAGTGCACAACGCATCGCGCGGACCATCGCGCCGAAGAAGTAGGCTCGGTCGGGCATTTGCTCCAACGAGTTCTGGTGAATAAGACGTAAAGCAGCTTCGTTGATCAGGGCACTGGGTTGCAGCGTGTGATCAGCTCGCTCACGCCGCATCAAGGCTGAAGCTGCACCTCGCAGCTCCTCGTAAGCAGCAGCAAACAGATCGGCTTGAGCCTGTTCATCGCCGGACTTCACGCGATGCAAAATCTGAGTTAGATCACTTTCACTCAAAGCCAGAAGTCCATGCCAGTTAACGGTTTGTGGCGTTTCGCGATGCGATTTTTAAGAATATCTGAAAACCTGTGACACGTTCGTGCCAGGTCCCTCGCAGGTAATAGCATACCTCCCAGTGTACCACCAAAGACCCCCCAGGGTCGGTATCTCAGTCGCAATCGCGTGCTGAGACACGTTTGAGGCGAAGACCAACGAAAACCTGCTTCCGGGGCCGAACGATGTCTTTTGCAAAGAAAAATTTCCGAAAAAGCAAGAAGAACCGCTACTTGATTGAGAGCCTCGAAGAGCGAGCGATGATGACAACGTTCGTGCATAGTCTCGGATCCGACTTCAACGAAATTCGATCGTCACCTGAGGTGGCTTGGTCGGTCAACGCCGGGCAGCAGGAGTTGAGTCCACTCGAAGATCCGAACATTCAAGGTCAAACAATCTTCACCGGTTTGAAGGACGCCGACGTCCGCCAGTTTCAATCCGCTTCGGATTTGGATTTTACCGGCGACTTCGTGTATGCCGTTAACGCCGGAGGATCAGAGGCGACGATCGGCGATGTCACGTTCAGCGATGGATCGATCGCGAACGACAACATCATTAACGCCGAACATCGAATCGTCGAGTGGTATCCAGACGCAGATTACGGGGATTCCCAGGAAGACGATACGCTCGAAACGATCATGGAGTCGATTCGTTGGGAAAGGTCGCCAGGTGTATCGCTTGATCTCGAAGTGGAACCCGGACAAACCTATAAGTTGCAGACGCTCTTCGCAGAACTCTGGACGGAACGTGGTTTCGACGTTTACATGGACGGCGAACAGATCTACTCGAACCTAGCCGTCTATGCCGAGCAGGGCGGTATTAATCGCAAAGACACGGGCGTCGTCTTCACACATGAGTTTATTGCGCAAGACGATCAAGTGACGGTGCAATTCAGAAGCGACCACAGTTTCCCAAACACTGACAATTATCTCCAAGCCTTCACTCTAGAGAAATTGGGCGCGCCGTTTTGGCTTCAACTAGAAGACGACGCTGCGGGCTCGCACCTTGAAGGCTTTGACGAAGCTGACGTGCTAGTGATGCCCTCGTTGGATGGCAGTGGTTACGGTGCCGCAAATGTCACTTGGACCAGCCCGGAAGACACGATGATTTCGTTGTCCGGTGAGCTGTGGACCATGGATGACGGCGAGGGTGACTTTCAGTGGCGACTGGATCTGAACGGCGATGAACTGACTTCGGGAACGCTGCTGGCAAACCAATTTACAGGTGACGAACCATTCGATATTCGCGCTGGGGCCGGAGGCACCGAAGCCGTTCGGAACTTGCTGGTCGAAGAGGGCGATGAGGTTCGGCTCACGGTGACTGGCTCCGAGGCAGAGTTTGTGGGCGTCGAGTTTTCGGTCGCCACGGATTCGCTTCAGATCCCAAGATTTCCGCTTGGTGAAATTCCCGCGCAAGATGCAATCTCTGGCGAAACCATCAGCTTTTTCGTGGATGTATCAGATTCGGCCCGCGATACACTTTCGGTGAGCGTGAGCGGATCGAATGACGGCGCGGCCGCGCGAGCTTCACTCGACACCAATGGTTTGTTCACATACACACCAAGTGCAACGGATCGATTCGACACCACGGTCACGTTCGAGGCTGTCGATGGTGGCGTTCTCCAATCTCAGCAATTCACCATTCGCACGAATGAGATTCGAAGTGAATTTGAGCTTGTAACGGAAGCTGGTGAACTACCTGATGCGGCGGACTACGTTGTGGTCAGCGACGAGTCGCTGGACGGAGACGTCTTCTTCAACGGAGTAGAGCGAGAGAAAACTCGACGTGTTGAAATCTCCGGCAAGGAGGTAAGCCTGATTCCAGGGAATGCGAATGGACTATTCGAAAGGTTCGTCCATACGGGCGGCGTAGCGAATTCGGACATAAGAGAGCTCTCCATCTACGCGGAAACAGTGATTGTCGGCGGCAAACTTTGGTTGCCCGGAACGGACATCACGATCTACGCCAAAGAATTAATCTTCCGAGACGAGAACGGTACCGCAGAGATCAACACGACTCCGTTGGACTTCCAGTCCGCTGCTGCGAATGCCCAACTACTACCACCCGATTCCACCAGCCACATTTGGCGATCAATACCGGGAGTGAATGGTGAATTCGGTCAGGACGCAGGTGACGTGAAGTTGCAGATCGAAAAGCTGACCACACCAGATAGCGATTCGGATTCAACGACGAACCGCTTTGTGTTGCGAGGCGGTAAGGGACAGCAAGGTGGAAACGGTCACGACGGACGCCGAGGCAACAACCCTCGAATAGTTGAACCCTTAGACGGATTGCCGAACGTTAACACGGTCCTGTCGATACAAAATGTGTTGAACCAATATCCGAATACTACCTACATTCAATTCGACGATATTTTTCGCAATCCCTCGACATTGATCGGTTCCACGTCGCTTTCCGGGACCAGCGGCGGCAACGCAGTGGCTGGTGGTCTACCTGGAAACGGCGGAGTGGGAGGGCAGCTGCAATCGAACCTGCCTCAGTTGGATTCGATCGTAGATTCATCTGGCGGCCTAGCGGGTGACAGGGCGCCTAGCGCTAATGGCGGTGCCCCAGGATCGCCCTCGACCGTAACCCACGTTCGCATTCCCTTCATCGGGAGCTGGAGTATAACCACTCGCACTTTAGCATCTGGCAGGAACTGGGACTCCCCGAGCGGTGTTGCCGGAGCCAACGGTCTGACAACTCAGGTCGAGGAAGCAGATGCGGCTGGCTGGGCCCATCCGACGAGCATGCGTGCGATGATCTCGTATGCCAAGGACGCATATCTACAAGGACACATCGAACTGGCGGCGGAGCTATTCAACGAGTACGGCAACCTGCTCGATGAAGCTGTCTCTGCGGCTCCCGAGTTCGCGGCGCAGTTTACCGAGATGCGAAGTGAAGTCGCGACGTACGAACATCAACTTGCGAATCATCTCGACTACTTCGGGAATCCGGTTGGGTGGGCACCAACGTTGTCTTTTGCTGCCAACTATCGCGCATTCGAAAACGCTATCGAGAGCGATCTCAAGACGCTGTTCCTGACACGATTGGTTCAAGATGCAGAAGCCGACCAGCAATCGAAGCTAGATGCGATCGATGGTCTGATTAGCGAACTCGACGAGACTATCAAACACGCCGCCGACGATCTCAATGACGCTCAGAACCGGCTTCCGGATTTGCAGCGCGACTTGCAAGACATCACGGTCGATACGGAAGAAATCCAAGGCGAGTTAGCGGAGCGAGAAGCCCAGTTGGAATCACAGGCGCAATCAAATATCACGGCCCGTAAAGCACTGGGTACGATTGGCGGACTGCTCTCCGTTGTTCCGATTCCCGCTGTTTCGGCGCTGGGTGTGGGGCTAACCGCCGTCGATAGTTTTGTTGCCGATCCGTCGATAGGAGGCTTCGTCAGTGCAGCACAGGGTATCGCCGACCCATTCAAACAAGAGAAGCTCGAAGCTTCGTCCGAAGCGATTTCCGAACAATTGGATCTGCTGGATTTGCCTTCCGAAGTCAACTCGGCCACGCTGAAAGACTATGGAAGTCAGCTCGCGAAAATCGGAGCACAATGGGGACCCGTCGTTTCCGCTTTCCATGAAGTTGCTACCGCATCGCAGGTGCCGAGCAGTGAGATTGAAAATGAACTGCAGAGACTCAAGGCACAAGACTCTGAATTCAATGAATTGATTGGCAAGCTCGAAAATCTATTAGCTAAGAAGCAAAAGTTTGCTGCTGAACTTGCCCAAACGATGAATGCCATATCCGTCAACCTCAACACCATCACGACTGGCTATGCAACAGCAGACGCCCTGAATCAAGAACGCAGCGTGGTCACTGGCACGACTCTGAGCCACAGCACGCTCGACCGAGTGAACGATATGGAACGGAACGCTCGAGACCGCCTGCTGAGGTACCAGTACAACCTTGCGAAGGCCTTCGAGTACGAGACCCTTACTGCCTATCCAGGTGACTTTGCGCTTTCGGGTACGTTCAACGAAATCGTCCGTTTGCTCGACGCCGAAAACGCAGGAGTGAATTTCCTGGACGATCCAGACAACTTTGCCGCTTTGGAGAGCATCTACGAAAGCGAGCTGCGCGAAGTAGCGGATCCAATCTGGTCGAAGCTCAACGAGAATGGCCCGCAACGAACCTCGGAGATCAAGTTGACGCTTTCAGCGGCTCAAGTAGCGGAACTGAACCGCACAGGCGAAGTCACGATCAATCTTGTTGAAGAGGGATTCATCAACGCCGCTCGGCAAGACGTCAAGCTACTGCAGATCGGGATCGAAGACGTCGTGTCAACGCTCTCCGATGACGTGGCCTTTCAAGCTGCGAACGTACAGTTCCGCTTCGAGCACTCCGGTGAATCGCTTGTGCAATCGGAGGGCACGAAATACCTGTTTCAGCACGTAACGAACGACAGCAATAACGCCTTCTTCTGGAGTACGGACTACGACGCAGTCGGAGGCGAGTTGACGCAGTCGGAAGTCAGTCCATCTGATATCGAAGCGGTCTCTACGTTATTGGGTGTAGAGGCTGGAAGTCTGCGTTCACCCTATGCTCACCCTGGTGCCCGTTCCGATATCACCATTCGCACCTTGGCGGACGTGGTTCCCAGTTCTCTGGACGTCAACTTCCAAGAGCTCACACTGTTCGTGCAGTACGATTCCGATCTTCCGGATAGTGAAACCGTGCTGCTTGATGTGCGTACGCCCGAAGGCGTGTCTCCGCGGATTCTCGTTGATCAGGCTGATGGAACAGGTCGCGACGATGGCGTAGGTAACTTTACTCGGTTTTACGATGAGGGGCAGCGAGTTACGCTGACCGCCGAACCAACCTACGGTGGTCTGCAATTCGCCGGTTGGTTGAACCATCGTGGCGAAACCCTAAGCGACGACCCCACTCTGACGATCTCGCTTTCCGAGCACACCCAGCTCCGCGCGACATACGCTGCTTCCGACGTGAGGCTTGCCGGTGATGCAAACTCTGATGGCGAAGTCAGCTTCTCCGACTTTCTGATCCTGTCGAATAACTTTGGCCGGGCGAGCGACGTTGCGTTTGCTGATGGCGACTTTGATGCGAGCGGCGAGATCGACTTCGCGGACTTCCTCATCTTGTCCGCGAACTTTGGGCGGACAATTGTGTAGGCGGATGGCGACCCGCAAGCGAGCGAAGGGGAGCGTGGGTGTCCGTACGGAACGGAAGAATGGGTTCAGAAAAAAGCCAAAGAACAAGGTCTCGAGATCACCTTGAGACCAAGGGGACGACCCAAGAAACCTCCCATCCTGACAATTAGGCGCCTAAATAAAACCAACAGGTTTTCGGAGCGACATGGAAAAGTGTGCCACTGCTGGC
>CAYNJG010000154.1:0-17587 GCA_964397295.1 uncultured Pirellulaceae bacterium | reverse complement strand
AGGGTACGTCCTAAGGCTTCGATGTCGATGTGTTTTTTTTGCAACATGAGCTGCGGTTTGGCGTCGTGTAGAAGGGGGGAAGGAGCGTATTTCTTTGGTTGTGAGTCACATTTATATCCGGCACCCCTTTTGTTTTAGACCAATACTTAAAAGGTAGGCACTTGAAAAATAGGTCGCGTATGCGCGACGACACAAGACACGAGAAAGGCAGAGCATGAGCTACCTTCAAGACTGGACAACAGCAGAATACAACGCACTCGAAGAAGGTGTGATTCTCGCGAAGCATCGACTATTGGATACAGGTTTGTTTTCTGACGAAAGCTTAGCCAAGATTATCGACACGCATCCAGCGGAATGCTTGCACATCAATACGATGGGCAACGACACGAACAAGTTTGAGTGGCGCGAAGGTACGCGTGACGGTGTTTCTGGCGACGTGGTTCTAGAAACAATGAAAAAAGGGCGATTGTGGCTTAACGCTCGCAACATGATCGACCACCATCCCGAGTTCGCGAAAGTGTTCAACGACATCTACGACGAACTCGAGAGTAATAATCCGAAATTCAAAGCCAATGATCGATCGGCAAACTTGTTGATCTCATCTCCGGGTGCTCTCGTCCACTATCACGTGGACATGCCAGTAAACATGCTTTGGCATATCCGCGGTCGCAAAAGAGTCTGGGTTTACCCGCACTTCGATAAGCGATTCGTTTCGCAGGAAATGGTCGAGCTTGTTTGCTCTGGCGACCTTTCGGAAGACGTGCCCTACGACCCTAGCTTCGACAACTACGCGTTGGTGTTTGATGTCGAGCCAGGCCAATTGCTGACATGGCCTCAGTTGGCTCCTCACCGAGTCACGAATCACGACGACGATCTGTGCTGTTCGCTTTCCACAGAGCACAAAAATCCCGCTGCAACTCGCAGGATTAATGTGCACTTAGCAAACCAATACTTGCGAAAGCAATTCGGCTGGAAGTGCGATTCGATGGAAGTTATTGGCGTGGCGCCCCACGCGAAGCAGTTCGTCGCTCGGGCTGTCCGTGCGTTGGGGAAGGTTGCGGGCAAAAAGAAGAAGCAATTCACTTACCCAGTGACATTCCGCGTTGATCCGGATGCGGAGCTTGGATTTACCGACATTGAAGAATTGTTCGACGGTAGTTACGTCGCTCCGCACGAAGAAGCTGCAGCCACAAACTAGTCTGCTCGCCGCGTCCGTCCCGGCACGGACCTTTCTCCTCCTCGCCTTAGTCAGTCACTTCGCTGACTAAGGTTTTTTGTGTCTCTTTTATGTTTCTTTTCGCGAGCCCTTTACATGTTTAGCGGACTTCAGCAGACGTATCGACGCCATGGTTTTTTGAAAACGATACCGTATGTGGTTGGTCGGCTTGCGAAGCGTCTGATGATTTGCGACGTCTCGCATTTGATGGTCCAAGACGCAACGAAGATCTCGCAGCCAACGGCAAGTCCAAACCCAGGTCTGGAATGTCGCTTTATTACGGCGGACGAACTGCGGGAGTTCGCGAAGAATCCAAAGTGCGACATTGATCCCGAAATCATTGCGCGTATCGAGACAGGGTACGATTTCTGTTTTGGTGGAATCCTGGACGGGGTACTGGTTAGCTACTGCTGGCTAGCCTTGCACTCTATCGAAAAAGAACACAACAAAGATGCGGATAGCCCACGCGCTGGCATCGCGATTGCGTACCCGGACACATACGCATTTCGTTACAAGGGATACACGCATCCTGACTATCGGGGACGTCGCATGTATCAATACGTGGGAAGTCAAGCCTGCCTCGCAATGCAAGAGTTGGGCGTTCGGTACATTTTGTCGACTGCGGAGATCATCAACTACAGCGCGTTGAAGAGTAGTTACCGTTCAGGATACGAGTTCCTTGGAATCTTGGCTGTCATCGATTTTCGGGGTTTCCGATATTTGAAAACACCTGACCTTTCGAAGAACGGAATCCACTTTGATAGCAACGCAGACGTGCTTGACCGAGGGCTGATATCCAGCGGATACAGAGATGCGTTTTCTGGCGAGGCTCCTGATGATCAGAAGGATCAAGCCGTCGCCAACTGTTCGGTGTAACGTTAAGATGCTGCGGTCGCACATCTTCAAAGCTGAAAAGGAATTCAATGACCGCCATCGAACAAGCATTCCAACATGCACGCCGAATTGCGTTAGTCGATGCCACCAAAGCCGTCGTTAGCTGGGACGAGCAAACTAAGATGCCAACGGCTGCGGGTGCCTACCGGGCCGAACAGCTGACTTTTCTGTCCGGCTTGAAGCATCAAAAGGAAACGGATGCGGCTTACGGTGAGCTACTTGCCAAAGCAAGCGAAGAAGTGGAGGCTCTCGATCCCAAGAGCGATGAAGTCGCGTCCGTTCGTTGGTTGCGTCGTGACTTCGAAAGGGCAACCAAGCTTCCGCAGTCGTTGGTTGAAGCTCTCACGAAAAATAGTGTGACTGGGCAGCAGGCCTGGATCGAAGCACGGAAGCAGGATCGTTTTGAAATGCTTCAACCGTTCTTGGAGCGTACGATCGAACTAAAACGCGAATACGCGGAAGCCGTTGGGTACGGCGAGTGTATGTACGACGCATTGCTCGATGAGTTCGAGCCAGGTGAGCGTACAGGCCGGGTTCGTGATGTGTTCCGAGCATTGCGTGATGGTCTCGTTCCCCTTTTGCAGGCGATCGTTGGCTCGGACAAGCAGCCGCGTACGGATGTATTGAAGGCTCGCTATGCGATCGACAAGCAACGCGAAATCGGCATGCTAGCGGCGAGTCGGTTTGGTTTTGATTTCGAACATGGTCGGCTCGACATAACGACGCATCCATTTTGCACGACGCTTGGCCCGAAAGACGTGCGACTAACAACGAGGTATGACGAAGACTTCTTCTCCTCCGCCTTCTTCGGCACGATTCACGAAGCCGGGCATGGGATGTACGAGCAAGGGCTTCGGGACGACTGGTATGGACTACCTCCCGGAAGAGCCTGTTCAATGGCGATTCACGAATCGCAGTCTCGTTTGTGGGAGAACTCAGTCGCACGTAGCCGTGCGTTTTGGAATCACTTCTTTCCCGAAGTTCGAGAACGGTTTAGTGATTCCGTGAAGGAATGCGATGCCGATGGTTTTTATCGGGCGGTCAATGCGGTTCAACCAAGTCTGATTCGGGTGGAGGCGGACGAGGTTACTTACAACTTGCACATTATCATTCGGTTCGAGCTTGAACAGGCCATGATCGACGGCGAACTAGCGGTTGCCGATCTGCCGGAAGCTTGGAACGAAAAGTACCGCGACTTTCTTGGGATAGAACCGCCGAACAATAGTGACGGTGTACTGCAAGATATCCATTGGAGCATCGGGTACCTGGGTTATTTCCCAACCTATGCACTGGGCAATCTCTATGCCGCTCAATTCCTGGAGCAAGCAGATGCTGATCTCGGTGGACTCGATGCTCAGTTCGAACGAGGGAAGTTCGATCCGCTCAAAGACTGGCTCCATAAGAAAATTCATACGCGAGGCCAATGCGTTACTGCAGCGGATTTGGTGCAGGAAGTTGCGGGGCAGCCACTCTCTGAACAGCCCTTGCTTCGTGGGCTCCAAGCCAAGTACTCGGACTTGTATGGCATTACGGTTTAGCGATCTGCCAGCCTAGGTTGCCTCGCTTGCAGAGCAGAATAGCCCTCTAGGAGCAAATCTGCGTCTGTGCAATAATGCCCGGTCATCCGCAACGGTGGGTCTCCACTTAGTTAAGTCTGCGGTAGACAATGGATTCTTGGAAGCGAGTAACTAATAACATGTATCGCAGTTTGAATATCGATTCGTTGGGGATTACTGGTCGACAGAGTGAGCTGATTGAGCTTGCACTTTCCTACCGTTTTAAAGGCCTCGAGTTAGACATGGAGGGCTATGCCCGTCAGGTGGAAACGAAGGGAATCGAACACGCAAATCGTTGCATCGAAAGTGCCAAGAAGACGACTGTTGGGCTGAATGTCGACGCATGGGAGATTCCCGTAGATTGGGACGCCGAAGAGGAGACGATCAAGACGCAAATTGCGAAGTTGCCGACGCTGGCGAACGCTGCCAAGGGAATCGACGCGACGCGATGCGTGACGATCGTCAAGCCAGGTAGCAACACGTTGCCGCTGAAGGATAACTTTGACTTCTATGCGAGCAAGCTCAACGAAATCGGTGAATTGTTGGCTCCTCACGGAATATCGCTGGGTGTTGGCTTCCAAGCAGCAGCGAAAGCTCGGGCGGACTATGAATTCGAGTTCGTCCATACTGCAGAAACACTCTTGACCTTGCTCAGCATGGTCAGTGCTTCCAACGTGGGGCTCTATCTCGACACCTGGAATTGGCATCTTGGTGGCGGCACAACGGACCAAGTTGTCGGCCTTGGGATAGACAAGCTAATCGGTGTTTCGGTAGCCGATATCCCAGCCGATGCGACCGCCGATTCGATTGAACTGAATCAGCGAATGCTTCCTGATCCAGCTGGTGTCATCCCTCACGCTGATCTACTAACCAAGTTGCACGAACTAGAGTTCCCAGGACCAGTTGCTCCAGTTCCTCACGTTAGCCAGTACAAAGGCATCACGCGTGACAAGCTAGTCGCGAAAGTTGCGGAAGCTCTTCGAAGTGTTTGGCCTGGTGCGGACTTGCTCGAAGAAGCAGAAACTGAAGCCGCGGAACGTGGTGAGCAACCAGCCGAAAAACCGGCCGCCGACGAGAAGCCGGCTGAAGGGGAAAAACCTGAAGGCGAAGCAAACGCTGAAACTAATGGCGAAGCGGACACAGAAGCGAAAAAGCCTGTCGCTTAGTCAGCCATTCGCTGAGAACAGAAAAATGCCCGCCAATTGTGCGGGCATTTTTTATGCGCTTACTCGGTGAGACTCAACGCTACTTTGCGTGGAAATTGACCACTGCCTTGTACCAAGACTCTTTCTCTCGCTTCAATACGGCCACGAATTCTTCGTGGTCGGTTACCGCAACGAACTCTTCCGCATTCGCATCGACTTTTATTGGGCGACCGAATGTGATGTCTCGGAGTTGGTCGGGAGAGAGCTCTCGTCGTTCGAGGTCCACACCCGCAAGCGGTAGCTGTAGATTTCCTTGAATCGCGTCTTTCGATTGCAATTCGTTTGACGACAGCGAGCGTTCCAGATCGAAATTGCCAATTTGTGTACGTCGAAGCTGGGACATGACGGCTCCGCACCCCAGCTGCTCACCAATGTCTCGTCCCAGCGATCGGACATATGTTCCGCTTCCACACTGCACTTTCAATCGCAGCGACGGATAATCGTAGGTGACAACGGAAGCTTCGTAGATGTGAATCGGACGCGGAGTTAACTGAACTTCTCTTCCAGTGCGAGCCAGTTCGTAGGCACGTTTCCCATCAACTCGCAGCGCAGAAAACTGTGGAGGAAGCTGCATGATCTCGCCTTCAAACTGCTTGCAGATTGCTTTTACTTCTTCGCAGGAGGGAACGGAAGTCACCTCATGGGTCAGAACTTCGCCTGTGATGTCTTCAGTGTCGCTCGTTTTGCCAAGCTCGAAATCAGCCACATAGATCTTCGGCATTTGCTGTACATAGGAGATCAACTTCGTCGATCTACCAACGGCGATGACCAATACACCGGTGGCCAGCGGATCTAGCGTACCCGCATGGCCGACTTTATCCGGTCGTACATGGCGATGAACCATGTTCACGACGGCCCGAGAAGTAATTCCGGCGATCTTATCGACGCAGAGAAAGCCGTTCATGCTTGGAATCTGAGATATTTGGAACGTGGAGTATTTGAAGTACGATAGCGAACCAGTATGACTCGTTTTCGTTTTACAAAAAGGGCCAAGATGAAATTGAAGAACACCCAGACCCGCCGCGGAATCGTGAAGGTGATCATCATCGTGGTATTAGCAGCCCTGGTTGGTGCGGCCTTCTTGTTCATGACTCAAGAAAAATCCGCCCGTGCTGCATCCGAGCAAGCGATGGCCACGCTAGGCGATGTTGTTGATTCTTCTGATGATCCATACGAACCAGAAAAAGTTCGCGAAGTCTTGGGCCGCGAGCCCAACGAGTCCCGATCGCCATCGAAGAACCGGCTGGTGGAAGAATACGTTTGGAAGGGGCCGTTTAGTTCACACACAGTTTACGTCTACTATTCAGGCGCTACGATTAAAGTCTTAGAGGCCGTCTCGCTGAACCAGACATTACAAGACTGGGAAGAAGGTTAAAGATTGCAAGCTTGCGATTTTGTCTTGCTAACTGCAACCAACTTGCCTTCGCGTAGGGTCTTAGTTGCTACCTGCAAAATCGAATCCGTTTTGGTATGGTGTTAGTCGTCAGATTCACTCTTTTTAGCGAGTTTCCTCATGGCTCTTCTTCGCAATGCACTCGTTCTGGTTTTGCTCTCTGCCTCGTCGTTGTGGGCAGTCGATGGTTGGCTTCATTTGAAGGGCCACGATGGTCCAGGCAAGGGCAAGCACATTGTGTTGGTGTCGGGTGACGAAGAGTATCGATCAGAAGAAACCATGCCGATGTTGGCTCAGATCTTGTCGGCACGTCACGGTTTTGATTGCACCGTTTTGTTTTCGATGTCAGAAGACGGGGAGTATATCGATCCGAACAACGGTTCGAGCTTGGAAGGTACTGAATCACTCAAAGGCGCGGATCTGATGATCATTGCGACTCGTTTTCGCCATCCTTCTGATGAAGCGATGGCTAACATTGATGGTTACCTGCAGTCGGCGAAGCCGGTAATCGGATTGCGAACTGCTACGCACGGGTTCAATGGCATCAAAGGTCCTTGGGCCCACTACAACAATGGACACAAAGGCGAAAAGTGGGAAGACGGTTTCGGTCGACATGTCCTTGGCGAAAAATGGATTAGCCATCATGGACACCACGGGAAACAGGCGACCGGTGGCATTGTTGTCGAAGACGCAAAAGATCATCCTGTCCTAAGTGGGGTCGAAGAAAGCACGATCTTCGGGCCGTCGGATGTTTACGGCGTTCGTCTGCCGCAGCCCGGCGACAGCAAGCCGCTTGTGTTGGGTGCGGTGCTGGAAGGAATGAACTTAGGAGACAAACCGATTGAAGGCGAAAAGAACGAACCGATGATGCCAATCGTTTGGACCAAGAGCTACACAAGTGATGACGGAAAAACGGGGAAAGTCGTAAACACAACGATGGGAGCTTCGCTGGACTTCGTGGAGCCCGGTCTCCGTCGAATCGTCATCAATAGTGTTTATTGGTTGTTGGACATGGAGGTCGAACCGGACTTGAACATCGATTTCGTCACGGATTTCAAGCCGACGAAGTTTCGCTTCATTCGTGAGAAAGATTTCTTCAAAGACAAGGCTATGAAGCCATCAGACTTTGCACTTGAGACAGCCGCGGCGAAGTAGACTTGTGGGTCAGCCGACCTATCTTTTGCGAGCGGACCGGTGGGTTTAGCTGGCGGAGGATGGATGGGAGCTATTGAACCGATGTCACCGGTACGGGTGGTGAAAACATCGGTTCAGGTATTGCGATAGCTGCGGGTTCCGGAACGACGCTTTCCGCTACAGGAATCGTTTCGACCTCTGGTAAGAATTGCACCGAGTTGGACGTGATTGGTGCTACTTGCGAATACGCTCCGCGGCTGACAGGGTTTGGCTGCATCTTGCAGTAGTTGATGTGCCTCGGTTTGAACCGACGGAACTCTTTGGCGTACGAGCGGTAAGCACCCGCCGTCCATGGTCCTTCCGATAGGCGAACTCCCATGTAGTCGAGATACGTGCCGCGTGTGTAGTGCATGTTCGAAACGGACAAGTTGTAGTCAACAAGCGTTTGGTAGTATTGCGAGTCAGCATCGGCTGTCGATTGTAGTGCGTTGAGTACGAACTCGAGCAATTCTTGTCCGGCATCATACTTCGCCTGGGCGGCTTTCAATCGTGTGCGTTCGGCAATTGTACGATTGAAGTTATCTCGAGCGACTTCGTAGGTGCGTGCCATCTCGCCAAACTGTGAACTCAAGTCGTTTCCAATCAACAACTCCTTGTTACGCAGTTGTGCGCGTTCCCGAGCAAGTCGAAGTTCGGCGGCGCGAACGACTGCGTGTTCACGACGTTTGCCCAAGGCCACGGAATATTCGAGCCCCAGTTGCCAGCCTTGCAGATCGCCCGTCCAAAGATCAGATATGGCACTACCGTTCGGAACATCACGATTGCCAAGGAGGTCGTCGCCGAAGCCACGCCAGCGATAGAGAGCAACCAAGTCGAGATTCGATAGCAGGAAGTTCTTGGATGCGAGCAACTCACTTTCGCGTTGCTTTACAAGCCAGCGTTGCCGTCGCAATTCGACACGGCGTTCGAGTGTCATATCCAACGAATCCTGCCAATCAAAAATCCGCTCTGCGACGGATGGCTCGTCGGCCGGTCGGATTAGTCTGCCGTCGTTGGCAGGAATTCCCATCAACTTTCGCAAGTTGCGCTCGGCCGAGTGAACACCCGGTAATCCTTGGCCGCCCGCCAATGCGTTATTTGCTGCGGCCTTCGTTTGGTAGTACGCAGCTCGGGCTAGAGCTTCTTGTTCTCCGTCTGCTGTACCGGCCTCTAACTGATCTTGGACTGTCCTCCACGAACGTAGAGATGCTTCGTATGCTGCAGTACGAGCGTCGAGAGATCGGTACGCAAAGTAAAGTTGCCAATAGGCGTTTTCTGTATCGCGGACCAAGTCGCGTACCGCCGATTCGAAATCTGCCAATGCGATATCGGTACGGATTCTGGCCAGCACGACGCCGTTGTAGGTATCCGACGGGGCTTGTGCATTCGGACCAGCGATACGATTGAATTCGATTCCTCGACCACGCAACAGTGGCTGCCGGACTTGAGCTTCAGCGGCAACGTTGTGGGCACTATTGAAATCCGACGGTGCTGAGTCTCGATCGTAGCTTGTGATCGTTCGAAGTTGGTACTGGGTACCCGTTGCAGCGGTTTTCGAAAGCTGAAAATTCGAGTTTGCTGTGTTGCTCGCTACTGTGTTCGCACCGCCACCAAAGAATAGGTTGTTAAACGCTCGCTCGTCACGATTGAAGAACAGACTGGACGAGAGCTGTGCGTCGAAAGCGCTGAGTGCCTGTTCTTCCCCAAGCTGTTGAAGTGCCACATCGTAAACGCTGGCGCCAGCGCCGTTAACGACCGTGCCGCCGATGTCGCGAATGACATCGCTGTTGCTCATCGTTATTTGGATGACTTCCTCGAGTGTCAAAAACCAGTCTTGGGGCGCGGCATCTGTGCGGATAGTCAGCGGCGGCGGTAGTGTGGCCGTTTCTTCCGCAACTGGTGCGCAGACGTTTGCGGTTTCAATTTCTCGCGTTATTGGAGCTTCGCGGATTGGCGGCTCTTCCAGTATCTTTGTCGAACGGCACCCTACGATGGCTAACGCAATTAGCGCAATCATGCACGAGGCGTGTCGAAAGGATCTGTAGGAGGGTGAGCGAAGGCGGCTCATGGTGGGACCTGCGGAGGATGCGAGGCATAACTCTTGGAGGGGACGAGCGCATAGCGCGCTCAGTGCGGAATATCGGAACGGATTGATTAAATCCATCAAAAGAACGGGGCTGGACGTCATAGTCAACGTAGCCGGATTGCGGTCGGACAATCGGTGCAGAGCGAAGTTAGGGGCGACTGCATATCGATGACAGCGGGCAGACAAACGGCATAGACGGCAGCGTTTGACGACTTGCGATACAATCGCGGAGTTGCGCCCTATCCGATCGTTTTGTTTGATTGCCCGATCGCACCGAATGGTTCTATCTGGTAAACACTCGCGGTTGGGCAAGGTACCTCTCGCATCTTGGTGGGTATTGCCGTTGATGTTTTGCTATCACAGGAATGATAACCGTGTCGCCAAAGAATCGTGAGCCATCGAACGCGCATCGAACGAAATCGCCTCGCAAGAGTTTACCGCGATCCATTTTTCGAAGCCTTCGACTTCGCTGTCCGCGATGTGGTCAGTCGAAGTTATTTCGAAACTACTGGTCAATGCATCCATCGTGTGAGAACTGCGAACTTCACTACGAACGCGAACCCGGTTTCTTTCTCGGTTCGATTTATTTCAACTACGGCCTGACTTCGCTTGTTGCTTCTGCTGCATATCCGATCGCTGTGTTTGCCTTGAAGTGGCCACGCAACCCGGTCATTACTGTCATCGTCGCATTTGTACTTCTGTTTCCGCTTTGGTTCTTTCGCTATGCACGGAGCCTGTGGTTGGGGTTCGATCAGTTTGTGGATCCTCGTAATGATGTGTCCACCGAAAAATAGGTGTGAAGCTCGCTTACATTCTTGCGCGGCAGTTACGGCGGTGCGGAAGACGTGAGTGCTACCACTTGGCACTTTATTGAACTTTAGTGTGTTGCGACCCGTAGCAATGGGGGATCGCTTTCCCGCAAACTACGATGTCAGTGTGAAGCGGAGAGGTCCCTCTGGAAGCCGTCGCACAAAGATCTTGCTATTGTTGGATTACTCGGGCGTAACACTCCGTTTGACTAGTGTCATGACTTGTTATGTCCGACTTCACCTCTAAAGCCAGGCGCTAAGGTGACGGAAGCTACCGCTACGTTATTTGCCGGTGGCGATGGCATTTGAAAAAAGGGATGGTTTCGATGCAGGCAAACACAGAAGGTTGGGTGCGGGACGCGCGCGCGGCGATTCAAGACGGACCGATTGATTTTTTTAAAGTCAACGCTGTCAAATACTGGTTTGACTTAGGACTGTGCACTGTTGTTGCGTACGTGAGTGCAACCGTCTATTTGACCGCTGAATTGTTTTCGTGGCAGCAGATCGTTGCGTTTCCGTTGTCAGTGTTCTGGTTGTATCGAGCAAACTCGATGGTGCATGAAGTTTCGCACTTGAATCAAAGTCAATTGCCAAGCTTCAAGATCGCGTGGAACTTACTGCTTGGGATTCCCACGTTGTTTCCATCGACGTTCTTCACGAGTCATCATCGCGATCACCATTCCGGGCGACACTACGGCACGCCTCAAGATCCCGAATACATGATCAATGTGTTCACGCCAGGCAGTTTCGCTAGTCTCGCGATGTACGTACTGCACGTCATGGTCTATCCGATCTTCGTGTTGTTCCGATTCATGCTGGCGCCGATTTCTTTTCTGAAGCGCAGTTGGCGAGATTTCACATTGCGTCGGCTATCGTCGTTCACGTTGAACTGGAAGTATGAACGCGGTCTTAGTCGGATGGACCACAAAGCATTTATTGCGGTTGAGCTTTTGTGCTGTCTACGAGCGTGGGCGATTCCGTTAGGGGTGGCATTGGGGGTCACCGTCTGGACTCGTTTGCCGTTGATGTATCTTTTGGCGATCTCGATTCTGTTCTGCAACCAAATGCGATTCCTCGCGGACCATCATTTTGAGAGTCACGGCGACTCGATGTCGATGGCCGATCATGTGACGGATTCGTGCAATTACAGTGAGAAGGATTTCTTCACTTGGCTATTCTTCCCATTCACGATTCGATTTCACGCGCTGCATCATTTGTTCCCGACGATTCCGTATCACAATCTGCCGGCCGCTCATGAGCATTTGAGCAAAACGCTACCAGCAACGTCTGAGTATCATGCATTGGATCGTCCGGGCTGGTGGGACACGGCAAGTAGCAATTTGGGCGTGAGTCGCAAAGCGGCTTAGCATGCGAAGTGACAGAAGCTACGAAAGCAGCATAGACGCAAACGTTTGGGACGCGCCCATGCTGTTTCGATGAAGAACAGCGAAGCTCTCCGCGGGCCGGCGCGGCGGCTAGTAACCACCGCACATCTCGGCGATCTCGCGAATGTAATCTAGTGCTTCTTCGATATCACAGACCATAACGCCGACTTGGCGGCCGCCCCGATCACACTCACCAAGCAGAATCAAATCGTCGTAATTCTCGTTCTCGCGTAGGCGACGATGTGCCCTCGCCCCGATCGTTCCGTCGCGGATCTTGTGCGTATCCATGTGATGCGCGATGAGCCATTTGGTGCGATCTGTGATGAACGGGAGCAACGCCTCTAGCCCGGCGTAGACATGGTCGCCCCGATCGATTCCCTTGCCAACATCGTGTAACAATGCTGCCAACATGAACTCTTCATCGTAGGGTAGCTCATCACGCGCCAGTTCGAATACTTGCAAGCTGTGATAGAGCGCGTCGCCTTCCGGGTGGTAGTCCCGATTCTGCTGTACTTCCTCCAGCGGCAAGAGTAATGCTTGGAAGACTTGGTAACGATCTATTTGTGACTCCGCTTCTTCCAAGGCATCGTTGAGATCTAGGTTGGGGTATTGTTGCTCTAAGAATTGTTCGAGTTCCGCGATGCTGGCACGCTCCATTGCTTTCCCGGTAATCGAACTCTTTGTTACATAGTGAGCCTTGTTGCTCGCGTAGACAGTCAGTTCGAGTGGAAACCGATCCTTGACGTGAATGTGCACAAAAGTCCGTTCTTCACCGTTTTTGCGGACTTGCTTGCGCACGACGTCGAAGATCATGCCTTCTTGTTCCAAAATATTCGCGACCGCTTCGATGCTGTCGGAAAATAGATGGATGTCGATATCGGAGCCCGAACGAATGTGACCGGTCAGCACGCTTCCAATGAGTCGCGGGCGAAAGCGTGCCATCAACCGCATGATACGCAAGGCTTCCAATCGCATTTCACGGAGGTTTTCGAAACGCGACTCTCCCTCGTGCAGGTGAGCCAACATAAGGACTTGGTGGCGGATTTCGGCGTTGCTTGGCAAGTCGGCGGGCTTTACCCAACCACGGCAAACTCGCTTGGCTGCTTTTTGCTTGGCACGAAAGTACTCTGACTCTTGCCGCTGATACATCAATCGCGCGGCTTCCCAGGCAATTTGTCGCCTGAGCTTAGAAAGATTGGACATGCGTCGAGCGATTTCAAGGATCGCTGCTAATTCTAGGTAGAAACTGGGCCAACCGAACTGTTGAGCACCACCTAAATCTTACACTCGGAATCGCGGTTGGCAAACACACAATTTCGCAGCTTGAATGAGGTTTCTCCTGCATAGCCAATGGCATGCTGGACGGGTACGATATGCGGTCTGCATACGAAATCGTTGACGAAGTAAGAGAGAATCCATGAAAGCTGTCGCCGTCCATCCTGGTAAACCGAATAGCGTCCACATGGCAGAGTTGCCCAAACCTTCCGTGGATGAGATCCCGAACGGAAAAGGAATTCTGATTCGCGTTTTGAAGGTTGGCGTTGACGCCACTGACCGGGAGATCAACGATGCGTTGTACGGAAACGCACCTCCGGGCTTCGACTTTCTCGTCATCGGTCACGAGTCATTTGGAGTCGTCGAAGAAGTTGGCCCCAACGTTCGCGGCGTCAAGGTCGGCGACTACGTAACTGCCACCGTTCGTCGCCCTGGTGGATCGATCTACGACAAGATCGGCACCTACGATATGACGAGCGAGGAAACGTACTTCGAACGCGGTATCAATTTGCTGCACGGTTACATGACCGAGTACATCGTCGACGACGAAGAGTACATCGTAAAGGTTCCACCAGGACTCAAGCATCTCCACGTTTTGATGGAACCCATGTCGTGCGCGGCCAAAGCGATTCATCAAGCATTCGAAGTGCAACGTCGCATGCGAGTATGGCGCCCGCAACGAGCGTTCGTTATGGGAGCTGGCCAGATTGGTTTGCTTTCGACGTTGATCCTGCGACTACGTGGACTCGACGTCTATACCTTGGCGCGACGGCCCGCACCGCGACTTCCGGCTGATATCGTGGAAGGGTTTGGCGCCCACTATGTGAGTACGCAGGATACGTCCATCGAAGAGTTAGCCGAAAAGGTTGGCAAGCCCGATATCATCATGGAAGCCACAGGTAACAGCGGCATCGCCTTCAATAGTATGAAGGTCCTCGGACTCAACGGAGTACTTGTCTGGCATAGCGTGACTGGTGGCGACACATCCACCGAAGTACCTTCGGATAAGATCAACATCGAATTCGTTTTGGGTAACAAGTTGCTGCTCGGATCGGTTAACGCAAATCGCGAGCACTTCGAGCTTGGCATTAAGGATTTGGCGCTTGGCGAAGTCATGTACCCTGGCGTCATTGAAAAAATCCTGACGACCCATGTTGATGGGATCGACAATTATCAGGAAATGATGCGTTTGCTGGTTGAAGACAAAGACGCGTTGAAGGTCTACGTAAACGTCGCAGACGAGTAGGAAGAAACCTCGTCAACTCCAAGAACGAAGGGAGAGCAAAAATGCCTATCACCATGAACGACCTCACGATTAATCCCAGTGGCGTTGCGATGGACGCTCTCCTGGATGATTGGAAATGGGCAATGCCAGAGCCGCTTCGACCCGTTTTGTTAACTGCCGTTGGGGATGTTTTCGCTCAAGGTGAATCAGGCGCTGTTTACTTTGTGGACACGGTTGAAGGTACCGTCTCAGCAATTGCAGAAGATGGTGCGACCTTTCAAGAGCTGTTGTCTGACAAAGAATTTGTTACCCGGTATTTGTTTCCCGCACGCATCGTTTCGCTTCGCGAAGCGGGTAAAACGCTAGAACCACAGCAAGTATACAGCCACAAGAAACCCTTGGTTCTTGGCGGTCAAGACGACGCTGAAAATGTTGAAGTTACCTCTGTGGTTGTGCATGTCAGTTTCATGGGCCAGATACACGAGCAGGTCAAAGACTTGCCGGAAGGCGCCACGATCGACAACATTAAACTCAAATGAGTGGTACTGCTAGCGCCGTTCAGCCAATCTTATTCGCCGATGCAGTATAAGAACTCGCGACCGCGAAGAAAGATCTCGTCATCGACAATCGCTGCCGACGCGGAAAAGCTATCGTCTAATCGGTTCACAGCGATTGGGCGAGGAATCTCGCCGCTGCTCAGGACTTGCGTAACGCCTTCCAAGTCCGTGATATACACACGTCCGTTTGCAGCAACTGGCGAAGCATAGATATTGCCGAGAGGACCGAGTCGAAACGGACCTACCGGTTCTTCGCCAGTGGGACCTTCGACGCGAGACAGCACGTTTTGATAGTGGCCGAGAAAGTACAAGCGATTCTCGTAAAGCAGCGGTGAAGGTACATAAGGCGTACGAATTCGTCGCTGCCAAAGCACTTGGTCGCTGCCCGTTATGTCGCCCTTCGCGCCGGCAAGCTTGATCGCCATCAGACTGCGAATCTCGTAGCTACTGCCGACGTACACAACGCCGTTCCCAGCAACCGGCGTCGCAACTACGTTTGCGGACAAGCCACCACATTGCCAAACCACTTTGCCGGTCGTTAAGTCGTAGGCTCGGATTCGTTCGGTGCCGCAAACGATGACTTGCTGCTTGTCTGCCACTGTCACGACCAGTGGCGATGCCCAGGAGGTAACTTCGTCGCGATCCTTGCGCCAAATCGGTTCGCCGTTCTTCGTATCGAGAGCAGCGATAAACGACTGTCCTTCGTGATCCCAATTCACCACCAATCGATCGTCGAATAACGCTGGTGTGGCACCTTCTCCGTGTCCGTGTTTGGTGTTCATTCGCCCCAGTGATTTTTGCCAGACGATTTTGCCTGTCAAATCGAGACAACCGAGTCCGTGCGAACCGAAGCTGACATAAATGTGCTTGCCGTTCGTCGCGGGAGACGCAGAAGCAAGGCTCGCCGAGTTGTGTGCGCCCTCATGAGGCATGCTGTTATTGAGTTTCGTGCTCCACGCAATCTTGCCATCCACGCGATTTACCGCGATCGTTACGAACGAGTGTGCTTGCTCGACCGGAAGGTTGTCGTGAGCACCTGGGGCGCCGCTATACTTCGGCGCTTGCTTTTTACCTTCTGGAATAGCTGTCGTTACAACAACGAGATCACCAGCGATGATGGGTGAAGAATGGCCGAGGCCTGGTAGCTTCGTTTTCCAACGAATGTTCTCCGTCTCGCTCCACGTAACCGGAGGAGTCGCATCATTGGTTGCCGCGCCGGTTCCAGAGGGGCCACGCCATTGCGTCCAACCTGGTTCCTCCGCGCTGGCATCAAATGCGCAGAGGAACAGATACAGTAACAACACGAAAGAAGTTTTCATAGGAGCTCACTAGCGTGGACGCTTTAAGCATACCACGCTTTGGCTCCTAATCGTTAGTCATTGAAGAAAGCGTAGTCGTCTCCGTCAGCACTGTCGTGGCAATCGATGCAACCTTGGACACGGCCGGCCAATGACATGGGACCCTTGTCTGTGTTTTTGGAAGCGACAGTTCCGTCGGGATTGTACTTCACCCAATACCAATCACCCGTTGATGGGCTGTAGCCGTTGTTCTTGTACATCACCGTTACGGCCATCAACGTACGCTGGTCCTTACCGTAGTTTTCCTTGATCACGATGGAACCAGTTGGCAGATCCGACACGTTTCCTGCAGCGGTTCGGTTCAAGTACATCTTGAGGTATGCACCGTGCGGGCTCTCGCCCTCGTACATCTTGTCACTCTTTCCCGGAACCGGCGCCCAGTTTCGGTATTTTGAGCGAACTAGGTAGTTCCAGAACTTTTGCTCGAAACTCTCACCGCCAGACATGACGGATTGTCGAGTGCCCGATCCCGCGGACTCAACACGAGTACCTGATCCCGCGGACTCAACGCGTGTACCCGATCCAGGAGATTCAACTCGTGTACCCGAACCCGGATTAACCACGGTTTCGTTGGGGATAAATGTGTTCGGCTGTTGATACGGTTGATACGTTGGTTGAGCTTGATATATCGGTTGGCCCTGCACTTGGATGGGCTGGGGCTGAGCCGCGCCGCGAGAAGAGGATTGGGCCCTCGACGTCCCTACGCAAACCAACAGACTCAAAGCTACGAGCACAGAATTTCGAATTAGCCACTTCATCGAGCAACTCCTCAGGTAATGGAACTTATCTATTATCGACGTCTTGCCCGAAGTTTCCTTACGTCGGTTCAAAACATTCGTTTTTATCGTTTAAGTACAGCAGTTGTGTTCAGTGTGCATCCAGTGTCGTTTGGCTAATTGGCTTTCAGTGTTCGTTGTAATGTCGTAAGTGCTTTCGCCGTTGTTTGTTAGGTCGGTTCGTGTGGCTTGGCACGATCTTCGCTTAGGTGCTCCTCGTAACTCACGAGGAAACCCGATGTCAACAATTGAAGTCACTGATCGCCGTCCGATTGCTTCCATTTTTCGTCAACTTGCAACGCGGCCCGTTCGTTGGTGTGTGAATCTGGGTATTCACCCCAATGTCGTTTCGGTCGCCTCGCTGGCCGCATCAGCTACTGCGGCCGTCTGTTTCGGCTTTGCGGGGTTTCAGCCGCACCTTGTATTCGTTGGAGTCGCTTTGTGTTTCTTGCGTCTGTATTTCAACATGCTTGACGGCATGGTGGCCGTCGCGGCGAACAGAGTGAGTGCGACAGGTGAAATTGCGAATGAACTACCCGATCGCATTTCAGATGTTCTGATATTCACCGCAGTCTCCTATGGCATGATGTCGGTGCCGACACTCGGATTCTGGTGCGCGATATTGAGCGTGCTCGTTGCATACGTCGGCACGCTCGGGAAAGCCGTCGGTGTTCATCGT
>CAYNJG010000153.1:0-17660 GCA_964397295.1 uncultured Pirellulaceae bacterium | reverse complement strand
ATTCCCGTTTCATTGGGAGACTACTACAAACAGTATCGCGTCGTCGGCACGACGCCTCAGTTCTTCGACCTGGTGTATGATCGCGAACGGAATTTATCATACGAATTCGAAGAGGGCGGTGGCAACTTCACCGGCAAGGGCGAGTCAGGCGTTTTCGAAGCGATCCTTGGCGCGAAAGTTGCGCGAGATATCGGCATCCAAGTCGGCGATACGATTCAACCGGCACACGGTGCACCGGACGGGAAAGCTCATGATGATTTCACCGTCGTAGGAATTCTAAAATCTAGCGGAACCCCGCAAGACCGTGGCGTCTTCGTGAATATAGATGGTTTCAATCTGATCCCGGACCACATTCGCGAAGACGGATTAAAAGAAGTCACAGCACTGCTAGTCGACACCAAAGATGCTTTTCGCAGTATGCAGTTGGAAGATCAGCTTTCGGACGAACCGGTCGGACAAGTCGTGAAGCCCGTGGCGATTATCTACAATCTGTTTAACAGTATTGTGGGTCCCGTGCGAAATCTGCTTCTCGTCATTACGGCACTAATATGTGTCGTGTCTGGAATCAGCATTTTGGTCAGTATTTACAACTCGATGAGCGATCGAAAACAGGAAATTGCCGTCATGCGGTCGCTTGGAGCGGGACGAAGTACCGTAATGACGGTTGTTTTGCTTGAATCTGTGATCATTTCGCTAGCAGGTGGATTACTCGGATGGGTGGCTGGCCACGGCCTTATTGGTCTCGCAAGTCACAAAATCGAGAACGAAACAGGCGTTGTTGTTAGTGCTTTTCAACTTGCCCCGCCAATGCAAGAGCTAGGCTATTTGTTAGGACCCCGTCTAACGCCTAACATATCAGTAGAGATTTGGCTTATTCCGATACTCGTCATCCTGGCGATCGCTGTTGGCTTTATGCCGGCCCTGTCTGCTTATCGCACTGATGTTGCGAAAGCACTGCAGTCATCGCCCTGATGTTGCATAACCGTGCGAAATTCATCCGTTCATTGCGCGAAAGGTTTTGTCATGTTCAACGTGCGAAAACTAATTCGACTTCTCGTTCCTATCGTTTTGCTCGGCATGTCGACTTCCGCTAGTCCGACGTTGCAAGCCTGTCCGTTTTGCTCGGCCGTATCGCAAACGTTCAGCGAAGAAATACACACAATGGATGTCGTCGTGGTTTGCGAACTGCAGACGATAGGCAAGTACAACCCTGAAGCAAACACCGACCCGCAAGCAGAGATCCCCAAATCGACTTTCTTGATTCGCAAAGTCATTAAGGGCGGCGAGTACATCAAGGACGGCGATACATTTCAATGCGTGTACTTTGGAGAGCCAAAGAAAGGTCGCCCGTTCCTCGCAATGGCGACCGACGCGCCGAAGTTGCAATGGTCAACGCCATTGATCCTCACCGATCGCGCAGAAACCTACCTTGCTGAATTGCAGAAGATCAACGGCACAGTCCAAAACAAAATGATCGATGAACTGCGATTGCAAAAAGAAGAGCTAAAAAAGTCTCTGCAAGGACAGAAAGGCAAGGAGCTCGATGCGAACGGATTAGAAGCTCAAAAACGAATCGATGAGATCGACGCAGAACTTGAGGGACTCGTACTGACCGTTGGCGTCGAGCGATTAGAATTCTTCCAGGATTACCTGGAGGACGAAGACGAAATGCTTGCTCGTGATGCTTACGATGAGTTTGCGAAGGCACCTTACGACGCAGTGAAAATGCTCGAGCCGAAAATGAACCACGATCGACTCGTGAGCTTCATCAAGAATCCGGACGTTCCTTCGAATCGGCGTCGATTGTATTTCACGATGCTTGGCGTCTGTGGCACGAAAGCCGATGCGGCGATGCTGGAAGAGTTCATGATGTCAGACGACAGGAAAAAGAAGGCTGGCCTCGACGCACTGATTGCCTGCCATTTGATTCTGACGGGCGAGCAAGGTTTAGACAGAGTCGAAGATCAGTTCCTCAAAAACAAAGACGCTGAGTACGCCGACACTTATGCGGCGATTATGGCGATTCGCTTTCACGGTTCCGAAGTTGACGTGATCCCGCGAACACGATTGACGAAATCGCTACACCACATGTTGGAACGGCCGGAACTCGCAGATCTTGTTATTCCAGATCTAGCAAAGTGGGAAGACTGGACCGTGATGAATAAGCTCGTTGATCTTTTCGCCACCGCCGACGAGAACTCAAGCTGGGTTCGCGTACCGGTGGTGAACTACCTGCGATCATGTCCACTACCAGTGGCCGAAGAGAAGATCGAAGTGTTAAAAACGATCGACGCGGAAGCTGTAAAACGAGCTATGACGTTTTTCCCGATGTCTGCCGACCCCAAGGACGAAGAAGAGTCAGAGGCCACGGCGGAGGCCGACAAAGTCAGTCAGGGACTTTCTCCCGCGGAAACGACGGCCGTTGCCGAGTCTTTGAAGTCGGCGACCTCGAATGATCTAGCCGACGACTCCGTTTCACCCACCATACAAGCGGCCAGCGCGGCGACGAATACTGCGGTAGAAACCAACGAAACGGATGTAGCTCAACTAGCCGAAACGAAAAAGACCAACTCCTTCACAACAGCACGTGTTAAAGATTCTAATTCCGAGGTCAGTATTGTGCCTCCCGACACGCTAAATGAAGTAGAATCGGAAGCTGAGAAGGGACCGAACTTTCTGAAACTGCTGGGCGTAATGATGTTGTGCGGGGCAGTTTGCCTCGTAGCCATGCGTACTGCACTCGGCACGAACAGCTAACGTTCGCTTGCCTCGTCCACGTTACGCCACGAACGCTTTCACACCGAAGAAATCCGAGTCCAACCTTCGTAGCTTATCGATCGATGAATCAACCGACTACAACGAAATCTTTCGCCAACCCCGAAGCTGATCAATACGATCAGTATCGCACACTCAGCTTTTCAGCCATTGTGACTTTCGTCTTTGGGTTAATTGCCATTCCAACTGGGTTGTTGGCTAGTCTCAACCCATTTCTGCTGGCATTGCCGTTCGCTGGCATTCTGATTGGCATCCTTTCGGTATGGAGGCTCAAGAATCGGCAGCAAGAGTTCACCGGATATGAACTCGCCAAGATCGGCTTAGGACTTTCCACCCTCTTATTGCTCGTCGGTGTCTCGCATGCAATTTATACGTACGTAACGGAAGTGCCTGAAGATTGCCAGCGCGTTACATTCACCCAACTACAACCCGACCCAAAGTACCCGTACGTACCTTTCGCTCCGACCGCCGCCGATATCAACGACCAGAAGATTTTCGTGAAGGGATACGTCTATCCTGACGATCAGTTAGGGGAGATTAAACGCTTCATTCTGGTGCCGGACTTTGGCGCCTGCTGCTTCGGCGGTAAGCCTAAGCTAACTGACATGATGCAAGTCACTTTGGAAGATCCTCATCGCGTAAAATACAGCTACTTCAATCGAAGCCTCTCGGGTACGTTTCGTCTGAGAACTTCGACTGCATCCAAAGTAGGCGAAGTCGTCTATCATCTCGAAGACGCGGTTGTCATCAAATAGCCGTCAGCAAATGGGACTGCACGATGCGTTCATGGCTACTATTCGGTTTTCTGATTACTGTCTTCGTCGGCTGCAAGCCGCCGGCTCCCAATACTAAGCCACAAATCGTCACGTCGGCTGAAACCACCGATCCAACTGATGGCAGCCAAACAAACGCTGGGGATTCGGCGGTGGACAGCACAGCCAAGGTCGCCACTAACATCACAAAGCCGACTGCCACGACGGCGACCACCAAACTGCAGGTCATCAGCTTTGACGAGCTTAACCTTGGCATGCCGGAAGACTCGAAGTTTCGCCCAATGATGCTGCAGGTTAACAATGGTCGCGCTGAGGAATTGAACGGCGCGAGAATCAGCATTGGCGGACACATGAATCCGCCCGATCAGCTAACGGGGCTGAATGAGTTCGTGCTTCTAAAGAACAAAGACTGTAAGTTCGGACCGGGCGGTCAAGCCGATCACCTGATGCGAGTCTTTATGAAAGACGGAAAAACGACAGACTACACGGACGCGGTAATTTACGTCGAAGGCATATTGACGATAAAACCATTCCCAGAAGACGGCCCTTCCACCTGGTCCATCTACGACATCGAAGCTACGAGCGTCTCGACTCGGGCACCTTCCAGACAGCGGTAATAATCGCTCGCGGAAGCCAGTTGGTTTACTTGTGAATCAGCTCAAAAGCGATTAAAACCTGCGTTGCGGGTTGGTGTTAGACGATCGCAATTCGTCCACCCACTTCTCGCTCCACCGCCAAATGCAAGTTTCAATCTGGGAGTTTAAACTTGAAATTGCAAGTGTCTGAAATGATTCGCTTCGGCCAAGAGACGGAGATCAAGTCTTCATCAGTCCACCAGCGGCATAGAAATCGAAAACACAGGCACCGAACCATCGACAGCGTTCCAAACGTCGGCGGCTATAAATAGAAGTGGTGGCTTCTAGCCGCCCCAATCTGCGAACCCACTGTAAACACCAAAGCCAGCCACCTCGACCAACGAAGGAAACTCAATATGAAACCGAAGCTTCACAACGCAATGTGGCCAGGCCTCGTTGGCAAGGGCACCGACGAAGGCCAAGAACCACCCATTAGCCTCGAACGCATGCTCGAGCTAACTTCGGCTGCCGAAGTGAACGGTCAAAAGTTTGAGGGCGTCGATTACTTCCTCTTTCATCCACACACCGATCCCGATGCCAGTGACGACGAACTCAAACGCATCGCGGACTTGATCGCTAGTCATAACTTGGCTGTCGGTTCTCTAGTCGCACCTGTTTGGCCCGGCACCGTCGGCGATTCGGCGATGGGTTCGGACGAACAAAAGGAAAAGTTCTTGTCCGCGGTGAAAAAGGGCTGTCGCATCGCGAAGGTCTTTAACGAACACGGCATTCGCCAGTACGGTTGCATCCGCATCGACTCGGCTGAGTTCGGCGTCGAAAAGTGGAAGGAAGATCCCGTCACGAACACCAAACGCATCGCCGCTACTTTCAAAGAAGCCGCAAAGATCGCAGCCGACCACGGTGAACGACTCGCTGCGGAAGGCGAGATTTGTTGGGCGGGAATGCACTCGTGGAAAGCGATGTTGAACTTGCTGGAAGAAGTCGACATGCCACATGCACTCGGATTCCAAGCGGACCTCGCGCATTCGTACACGTTCATGCTTGGCTATAACGCTCCGGAAGATGCGTTGATCAACCCAGATCATACGGACGAGGAATTCTGGCCAGCCTACAAAGAGATGACCGACAAGCTACGACCTTGGACCATCGATTTCCACGTGGCCCAAAATGACGGCGGTGTCCACGGCGCGGGCGATCATGACAAGACAGGAAAACACTGTCGAGCGGATGATCCTAACGGCAAGCTGGACATCACCAAGTGCTCCGGCTACTGGCTCGAAGGTGCTGCTGAACGCGGAATCGAACACATCTGCTGGGACGGATGTATGTTCCCGAACGAGATGCTCGAGCAACCCGAAACATGGAACACGATCCTCGATGCGATGATCAAGGTCCGAGATTCCCACAATTGGAACTAGCGTCCAAGAACGAACACAAGAAAAAATCAGACGAGAAAAGAATATGTCTAAAGAACTACGTATCGGAATGATTGGCTACGGTTTTATGGGCCGTGCTCACAGTAACGCATACTGCAAAGTCGCGAACTTCTTCGACCTTGATGTAAAACCCGTACTCCAAGTTGCCTGTGCACGTAACGAAGAAAACGCGAAGAAATTCGCGGACAATTGGGGCTACAAAGAAGTCGAAACGGATTGGCGAAAAATGATCGAACGCGACGATATCGACGCCGTTGATATCTGCGTTCCGAACAACCTCCACAAAGAAATGTCGCTCGCTGCAGCCGCAGCAGGCAAAGCAATCCTGTGCGAAAAACCAATCGCCATGGATACTGCCGAAGGCGAAGAAATGTGCGAAGCGGTCGAAAAAGCCGGCGTCGCCAATATGGTCTGGTACAACTACCGCCGCGTTCCGGCTGTCACGCTGGCTAAGAATCTCATCGACGAAGGTCGACTCGGTCGTATTTTTCACTACCGCGCGAACTTTCTTCAAGACTGGACAATCTCCGAAGATCTACCGCAAGGCGGTGCAGCACTTTGGCGTCTCGACGCTGCCGCGGCTGGTTCGGGCGTAACCGGCGACTTGCTCGCTCATTGCATCGACACAGCGATCTGGCTGAACGGTGGCATCACGGACGTTTCGGCCATGACAGAAACGTTCATCAAAGAACGTGTTCATCAGGAAACTGGCGAGAAGCAAGAAGTGAAGATTGACGACGCGTGTGCGTTCCTTTGTCATTTCAACAACGGTTCGCTCGGCCTGTTCGAATCAACACGATACGCTCGCGGTCACAAAGCTCTCTACACTCTCGAAATCAACGGTGAAAACGGATCGCTTCGCTGGGATCTTCACGACCTTCATCGCCTAGAGTATTTCGAGCATTCCGACGAAGGGATGCTCCGCGGCTGGCGAAGTATCCACGTTTCAGACGGCGACCATCCCTACATGGGCAACTGGTGGGTTCCAGGTCTACAAATTGGCTACGAACACAGCTTCGTTCACCAAGTCGCTGACTTCTGTCAAGGTTATGCGAAAGGCGAACCCGTGGGACCAACCTTCCGCGACGCTCTCGAAACGCAGAAAGTTTGCGATGCTGTTTTGAACAGTGCGAATAACCGAAGCTGGGAAAACGTTTAGTCTTCTACCTTGAACGACAAAGTGTCGTTAGCGTTGACTGGCGTTACGATTTTGCGTGCTCGTCCCAGAACGTGATGTACTCTTCGTGGTTTTTGTTCTGCTCGTCGTCAAAAACCACGCCGCGTATTTCATTTTTCTGAGCTTCGAAGTCAGCAAAGTCACGAACATCTTTCGTGCTGAATACAGGCGCCGGACGGTCATAGACGATCTTTGCACCGTCTTTGCCTTCCGCATGATATTGCGAGAGACCCAGAATCCGGTCGGATACGTAGATCGCCTCGTTTAGTTCGTGCGTCACCATCATGATCGTGTAGGGAGCTGTTTTATTCTCTGCTTTCGCCGCTAGATTTTCTTCGTACAGACGCAGCAACATCAACTGAAGTTCTTCACGCGTTGCTTCGTCCAGCGCCCCGAAGGGTTCGTCGAGTAGCAGTATCTTTGGCTTCATCACGAGCGCTTGAGCGATCGCGACCCGCTGACGCATGCCACCTGACATTTCGGATGGGTATAGCTTCGCAGCATGGCTAAGCTGAACCTTGTCCAAGATTTCATCCGCCGCGCGGAGGTGTTCCTTGCGGATCTTGCGCCAACCAAAGTAATTGAACATGCGAAACGGAATCGACGTTTCGTCTAACTTCAATCCGAACGCAACGTTCTCGCGGGCCGTCATGAAGTCGAACAAGCTGTAGTGCTGATACACAATACCCACGTCACGAGATGGCATGTTCACGGGCTTGCCATCAGCCAGAATAGATCCCTGACGCGGAGGATGCGTGCCCAAGATCGCACGAAGGAGCGTCGATTTACCGCACCCGCTTGGTCCCACCACTGCCACGATCTGACCATCGGCGATTTCAAAGTTAACGTCACCCAGAACTCGGTTGTCACCGAACCAGTGGTGTACTCCCGCGACCGAAAGCGCCGATGTTTTCGTGCTACCCGGGTTCGTTTCGGGTTCTTTGTTCTCTTTCGATGGAGTGCTCATTTGGATGACTCCCCAAACCATGGACATATCCATCGGCGAAATCGGCTGAGTAGCCAATCGATGGTCATGCCGAAAACTCCCAACATGATTAGGTAGATGAAAATGACGTTGTAGTAGTTTCCGCGGCGGGCATTTCGCAGTCGGTATCCGATGCCTTCACTTCCCAATCCTAGTTCGACCGCGATTAAAAAGATCATCGCGGGCCCAACCTGCAATCGAATCGCATCGATGATTCGCGGCAATATTTGTGGAATGACAACTTCCCAGATGATTTCCATCTTCGAAGCACCCAACGTATACGATTTGTAAATTGCCGACTCAGGCACGTCGTTCTTGACTGCTTGATAGATCGAATGTGCGAGCGTGGGGAAGATTCCAATTCCCACGACCGCCACGAACATCTTCATTTCCAACCCAAACAAGAGCATGTAGACGACCATCATGGCCGTTGGCGGAATACTAGCCAAGAATGAGATCGGTGGTTTTAGACATGCTTCGATCCAGGGATAGCAACCCATCGCGATACCGACGATCACGGCAAGAAAACTACCGGCAACTATACCCAACGTGAACCGCAACAGGGAACTAGGCACTCCATTTGTATCGAGCGAGAGCCCCGAAGGTCCACCGAAGAGCAGCGAAATGACGCCATCCCAGAGGGCGTCTTGATAGATCCAACCAGCTTCGCGTGTACTGAACTCGATGAACGAGTCGCCTTCATCCGTTTGCCCACGGCTGAACGTGGGCAGCGGTGTCGCAGCTTTCTTAAACCCAAGCAGGAACGAACGATCGCCTCGCACCCAACCGGGCACCGATTTTTGATTCGGATTCTTTTGATACGCTCGATAGGAGATCAGCGTATAGAGTCCGATCAGGACGAGAAACGAAATGATGCCCAACGCAATTCGCGTGGATTGGCCTATGGGTTTGCCGATCATAGAACGCCGTCGCTTCAGTTATTTTAAGACCGAAGAAGCATAGGCGTATCGCGGAGGCGATGCTAGATGTAAATGCGGAACGAACGGTCGCTTTACGAGGCGGTTCAACGCAATCCGCCGAGGCAGATGGCGATGGAAGCCACGACTACTCAGACAGAAAATCTTGAACGACGCTAGTCTGGCGTACTTGCCGCGTTCCGAAATCGAGCGTTCGAAGTGTCACTTTCAGGCCAACAAGCGGATGCGGATAGGGTGGCGACGTCTCTAATTCGCCGGGATCATCGACTCCGTTGATGCCGTCGTTGTCTAGTCCGTCATGTCCCTCATCAATCAGAGCCGATCCCTGAAACTGATCACCATCCTGATTAAACCCATCGCGTTCATAGGTGGAAGACCAACTACAGAAAGTAGCACACCCAAAACCGTTCGTTATCCCGCTGGGAGTGCCGCCACTCGATCCATCTAATGGCAACAATGATTTCGTCCAAGGGGCACCACCAAAATTGCCGTGAAAACTAGCCGGTAGTACGCTAATCGATTTTGGTGGAACAGCATGACCGAGATCTACAAACGCACCATCTGGGGCACCAGCTAAATTTATAGCCCTACGATATCCCGGATCACTTGGCACGACGATGTCTCCGTCTGTCGTACCGCGAACGATGGCGGCTGGATCCCAAACTTGCAGGTCGAAACTCAGTACGTCGTTAAGCACCACATCACGGCCTTTACGAAGCATGATAACGTTTGGACGAGCAGGCGTTTGCGTCTGGCTCCCGGGAAGGCCAGGCGTGGATTCGTAAACGTATGCCGGATGAGTGACGACCATATCCTTCATCGCCGCCTGCCTTAGCAACGCGGTGCGTGGATCGAGAGTCACGCCATTCGGACGGGAAAACTGGTTTCCGTTTGCATCGAACGTCGGAAGTAGTCGACTGGCAGCAATTGCAGATCGTTGACTCGGTGCTACAAAACGCCATGAAGAGCGATACGAACGGTTCTCACGTTCCGACAAGTCGGCCAACGAGTTTGGTTCCACTCGCCATACGTTCGTACTTTCACGAATGACGCGAACCGAAATATCGTTATTGCTTAGAAACTGCTCGACTTCGGTTTCGCTTCTAAGTCTGATCGCACTCAGGTTAAGACTCGGAAGTACGAGCAATACGCGGCGATGCAACGATCGCACTGGCGTCGTTCCGCTTGGGTAGATTTGCGGATCTCCGGTAATATCTCGGTCTGCGTAACACGCCAAGTTCAACTGCTGCTGCCAACCATTCAGGTTTGACGATAGTCCACTCAGTTCATCGAGCCCTACATCGTTCGGTGTTCGTTCGACTTGCAGCCACCAAACGATTTCCGCATCCTGCGATTCAAGAATCTGCGTTGGTATCGGAAATTTAATGTCGTCAGTGGCGTCATTTGGAGTGCCACTATTGTCCGTATTCTCCAAATAGGGAACTACGTTGGGACCTGGTTTAGCGATGCGCGGGTCTGAGATAGTTCCACTGAACGGTTCACCGTTGCTGTGGGATGTGAAAGCCAGAATGTCGTCCACGTCACCCACGGCCGTGTCAAACGTTTCATCATCCAGGTAGCCATCACTGTCCCTGTCAACTGCTGAGTCCAACTCACTTAGTCGAAGCATCCCAGCTTGGTTAACGACCGAGTTAAAGACGCGGTATTGCGAGTCCGTTCCTGGACCGTCGATCAATTCAATGTAGCCTTCGCCCTGTTCGGGATTGCGTGGCGGCAACGTCGTTGTGGTGACGCCTTCCAAATCGCTTTGCAGCAACTGTGCCGCAGTGCGCAGGCTGCTAGATACCTCAATGGAAGCACGGCCATCGGTAACGCTATCGCCCAGGGTTTCGAAAACCCGAACTAATGCGAAAACGACCATCAGCGTCAGCGCAACACTAATCATCATTTCGACAAGTGTGAAACCTTGTCGGTTGTTTTGTGATGTTCGATGATTGTTCATAGTGATATCCAAAAACAGTTTACGCAAAGTGCCCCTTTGACGTCTGACAAAATCGTCCCTATTCCAATTGCCGTCTGACCAAAATCGCATCATCAACGTTGTGGTTTACGCCAGGCTCGAAACCGACGGGAACCGACCGATCGATAATGTAAAACGTTCGATGACGAACAACTTCTCCGACATCGCTGCCCCTTTCGATTCCGAACTGATATCCGTCGGGGTGAAACGCATCGACAGCATATGGATTGCCATTCGCATCGTAGTTCGGCTCAATCTCGAAGAATCCGACCGTTACCCACACAGCAAAAACGTTCGACTGTGCTGTGACGGAATTTCCAAGTTTCATTAAATCTCTGTAGCGGAAATAAGCATTCGTCTGCCGATTCTGAAGTGCAAAGTCCCGCCTGTCCGCATTGCTTTCATTGAACGCCCTAGGCAATGCGAACGCAGCAAGTGCAGGTTGTGGATGTTCACCAGCAACGCCTTGAGTCTGAGTCTTTGACCGCAATAGTGTCGCATCGACGGCTGGCAATACCGGTGCGCCTGGCAGCCTGGCAACCAAATCCGCTACCACACCCGGTCTCAATGGATTAGGCCGGGAGGCTGGTGATTGGCCATCTGGATATCGGCCTTCAAAATACCCAGGCGCATTTCGATCCGTTCCGTTACTCAAGGCTTTTTCGTAGCCGTACAACGACTCTTCAAACGCGCCTTGATTCTCGCCCTGTCCATTCTCACCATGTTGGCGACGTCGAAGAAGACTGTCGAAGCCGAGACGACGCAAGACACCATCTGCGGCGGTATTTGGGTTGACTTTGCCCGGTGCACGGAATTCCGACACATACTGATCGCTATTTAACCAGGTTTTCGTCCCTGTGAAGGACGCGCCAGCATCTACATAATCAAGAATCCGAAATATGTTACCAGCGGGTAGATTATCACCAGCCGCTCCGGTTGAACTTTCAAAGAAGTTCAACAAATGGCCGAACGCACCTCGAGAATTCCTCTGCACTGGCGATTCCCCTTGGGAAACCGTGTACTCCGCGGTTAGTCGTGCGGAAGAACATGCCGGAACGAGCATCAATTCGTAAGGATTCGCATAAGGGCGATTGTTCCAAACCAACGAAGTCAACGTCTGGTTCAAACCGTTTACTTGGTTCAATGAATCAATACTCGGTGCACCAGCGTATAAGCCAGTATTGCGAAGTATCGGCGGCCTTGGTTGACCGTTCGCGGGGTTGGGTGGTCCCATGCTGTCGTTGAGGCTCCCCAACGATTCCATGATCGTTTGACCTTGGTTGTCTCGATCGGATGTACTCCAAGCCGACCAGATATTGAATGTCGGATCGGCATTGGCCTGCATTCCCGGTGGCAACGCTGGATCTCGGCCTGTTCTCTCGCGCGAAATCACCTCCAGATTATTTGGGTTTGCTTGTGGGTCATCGTATTCGCTGTTGAAAACCGTCAGGTCAACGGGAATCCAATCGAGCGTTAGATAGGGGTTCAGCAATTGATCCCATGGCATATTGGGATTCGCCAATCGCTGAAGCACGACCGTTCGATAGTTTTCCAACGTGCTGTTTGTGTCTTCTGCGAAGTGATCAGCGCCTTCTAACGAATCTAGCGGCTCGTCGGATGGCAAGGCGTCTTCGTCATAACCACCTTCGGGTTCGGAAACGTTGAGGCCATTTCCAGAACTGGACTCCACGATGATCGGTGGTTGCCCAAACGGACTAAGCTCAGAAATGCTTATACTCTCGTCTTCCGCATCTGTAAGATTTCGCGGTGCAATGACTAGGTAGCTACTAGGATCCATCCAAAGTTGCGGGGTACCACCCGATCGAAAGAACGTTCTTGCGGGACTCTCGCCGGCTGGCAATTGATTCGTGAAATAAATGAATCGCTCAAGCGGTACATCGTCGAATTGTGTTGGACGCCGTTGTGCCTGTTGCCGAATAGATTCGTCAACGAGTTGCTCATGTGGTGAATCTGGATCGTTCTCGTCGGTCACATCTGTGATTCCGATTCGCCATACTGGCCTTCCGTTGGGATCGCGTTTGCTAAGTTCGAGTTGCTGGGGACCACCTCCACTGCCAATGCTGTACAGATCTTCAGGACCACGGCTCGCCAAATGGTATAGATTGGGCGGATTCTTGCCGCGAGGGCAATACAGTTCGAGAAACAGCGAACCCTCGGGCGATACCAGCGAATCTAAATTACCGCCCGCATCGTCACCGCCCGCAACCGTACCATTGCCAACATCGGGGTCATCTGCAGAAAGTCGGTCATGAAATGCCAAGCTCTCGGTGATCAACAATTCAGGGTGCTCCATTCCCCATACGACGGGGAACGAATCGATATTGGTGTTTTCATCAAACGGATTCGGATCGTATCGGAATCGCGTCATGACCGAATCGGAATCACCAAAGTCCACGACGTTGATCGACCATTGTGCTAAACGTTCGATAGCCCGTGGAGTCTCATCATCCGAAAGCAATCGCGCTAAGTTGTAGAGGTAGCGAGCGAACGTTTCTTTTTGCAGTAGAAGTTCTTGCTGCTCTTGGAAATGTTGGGTTGGTGAACCAGCAGCCGATGGCGGCAAATTCGCGACCAACGCTCGATTCAAATCTAGTTTTTCGCCGCGTATGAATTCAGGCGCCATCAATAAACCGGCATCGGTGAAACTCTGTTGCACCGCAGCCAGATTTTGAGGCTGAATACCGCGAACTTGCTGAATCTTCCCAGCAAACATCTCACGAAGACTTCGCTTTAGACCTTGCACCGAACTAGCACGACCACGTCCAACGTTGATCGAAGGCAATGTTGGAATTTCGTACGAGTGTGTCGTGAACTGATTGAACACGGCGCCGAAAGCAAAAAAGTTTTCGAGGCCTGGAAAGTTCCCTAATCGGCTATCTTCGATTGGATCGACGCGATTCAGTGCAGTTAGCTCCGACAAACCAAACGGTGAGTCGTACGTCGTTGGCTTGAGCAAATTGATCTCATACGGATCATCCGATGAATCGTAAACACCATAGAAGTTCGGCCCGAGCCAGATCATGTTGCCAGTCGCATCTAGGACCGGTAGGGCCTGAGACTTGAGATCGGTTGGGCTACCAACTCCTGTTAATAGACTATTGACTCGGCCATACCAGGTCGGCACCTTCTTGCTGAAAATCTGATCGTCGTTCGATTCGAAACCACTTTCTTGTGGGTTCGTTTCTTCGCCCCAACCTTTACCGGGCAGACTTTTCTCTGCCCAAGGAAAAAAGCTTGTACGCTTTTCAACAATTTCCTTCCGTTGCCCAGTATCCAACCGCTCGTTGCCTTGATAACGCGAACGAAGAGGCGTTGCCAGAAAGTCGCTTACATCCAGATTGTTTCTGCTTGTTAGAGGGATGTCAGCAGTTCCGTTGCCAGCCCCATAAGCGGCGGGCTGTATCGCAGACGGCTGAAGCACCACGCTGGTTACACCGACATCCGTCAAATCTATGGTGCCCAGCCGTTTTGTTGCCGCGGTATTTTCCAGACTATCCACGGCATTAACGTTGATACGTCCGTCCATATCCAACGTGTAAATAGCTACAAGTGGCTTATAGAGTCGGCCGTCTGGAGCGGACACTGGCGAAAGTCCGGCGTCAATCCAGACACTGTCGGGCACTCCATCGTTATCGTTGTCCACGTCCCAAGGTCCGACGAACTCGTTAAAGGCAGAGTTGCTACCGGTGAACGAAGGGTGATGAAGCCGCGACGGTCGCATGATAACTGCTTGCTTAATCTGATCGTATTCGGTCAGACCACTCAGATGACGAAGCAAATACGGACGATGGAATGATGGTATTGCACCGCCCGTCTGCTGTGCGTAGCCGAGCATCGCATTAAAATCAGGATCGCCATTCGGAGCTATTGACTGTGCTTCACTCAACCACTGCAGATCAGCAGCTTTACCCAAAAACATGTTTTGATAATCGACGCTGTCGTAAGCCTCGTCCAGGCCGCCAACGCCAAACGCTCTGCTATCTTTCCTTATGAATGGATCGAGAGCAGGAAATTGGTCGTATGATCTGTAGTTGGGTAAGAATGCAATCGGCACGGTGCTCTGGTTGCTCTGGAAGTTATTGTCGAGGCCGCCCGTTGTCACGTTGTAGCCGGCGCCTGTTCCGTTGAATGGTCGTCCATTTACCAGGAAGCGAAGTGGTGTTCCACTAGTGGTCGCGGGCGGTTGCAAAGCACCAGTCTTTTTGTTGACAACCGTCAAACCTTTTACGCGAATGTATGGAGGATTGCTGTTTGGCTTGTACTCAATGATCCGCGTGCTTTTACCTTTTGCCGTGCCGTTCAAGAATGTGAGTACACATCCTGCGTAGTAGTCATCTCGTGCTTCTTGGCGATCAGCACTTAAGTCGTTTCCATATCGCGTCTTTGTTGTATCTGCGAGTGTGTTAGTACCAAGCTGGATATCCAACACGTGGAATTGATTTGCCTGGCTTGCTAGAGGCACATCAACGATGCCATTCGCCTCAGAAATCATGTAGTCGCGACCGTAGAGGTCTTCCAACAGACTATGACCGCGAATCGAAGAGTATGGATTCTTTGTACCACGCAGCAATTGGTACATCACCGAATCCGCCAGCTTATCGCCTGGCATTCCCATGGCCCCAGTGCGCGAAGCGGACTTGGCGATGCGATTGAATTGACCCGCCGAGACCATGAACGATAGTCCGACAAGCAGGAATAGAACGAGCAAACTAAGTACGATCAGCAGCAGAACACCGCGTCGTTGTTTTCTTCGTCTAGCCATGGATTCTCTCCGATTGTTCTTGTGTTGCTTGCCCTCCTAGCAACCCAAGTTTCGTGCCAACAATTTGCTGGCGGTACATTGCCTTGTGTCTCGAGTTCAACTGGCCCTAGCTGAATCTCGAAGTCTGCCGATCACTCAATCAGCAGCTAGAACGATTGCTCGTCCCAAGCGTTTGTGTTTTGTATGCGTATCGTGCGTTCGAAAATCGATTCGACGCCCGTTACGAAAAAGATCCTGCCGGTCTCATTCGGACGGATGATTATGTCGTCATTCGAGATACTAAAGGTGCGTTCACCCGTGAGCTTGTCGGTATCTTCGTCGCTAGTCCCAATGACTTGCGTCCAGCGATAAACCCAAGTCGTCGCTGAGTTCGGTGCGTTTGATTTTGCAACCAATATCCAATCACCGGGCTTCAATTCACTCACCAACGGATCGTTGGCGACGACGATTTCACCAGGAAAATTCGTAGGCTGAACAGCCACATCGTGCTCGGTCTGTTCAATGAATTGTGATTCGGGGGTTCGCCCTTTGCAGATCACTATCGACAAAACGAATTCGTCTGACGTCACACCAGGCGTCGCAACGGGGCTCAACGTGGCAAACCACGACAACTGAGCACCGGGTACGGTCGAAACCGGTCGACCTGTTGATGAGTCGATAAAGTACTGCCGTCGCGGCTGCTTTTCCTGTTCGTCGGGACGGTCGAAGTCAACATCGTCACCCAGATAGAATATTTTTTGAGCGAGTCGTTCGTTTACTAAGGGGTTCGATGTAAACGTATTGGTGAGATTCAACCGTGGCATCAACCATGGCATCTGCTGAAGAGCATTCGACGGCTGCACACCAGTCGGAGGGCTAGGGAAAAACAACTGCCGCCCTTGGATCACACCCAACGGATCAATGACGAATCCCTTGCTCAAGACTCCCGAATTATCCGAAGACTCTCCGGGGGTGCTCGCAGCGATTTTGATGTTTGCAAAAGGACTTACTACCCAATTGTTGGGCGAACCCATATTTCGGATTCGGAACTCGGCTGCAGCGCTCGGGCCAAATGCCGCGATCCGATCAAGTGCGGTACCTTCCGCCACTTTGAATTGAGCAACTGGAATTAACGTTGCGACACCAAAGATGCCGAGCGCAATCACTCCGATGGAAATGAGAACTTCCAACAAACTGATACCGGTTCGTTTTTGATTTAGATGACTCATTATTGACCTCCCATGCTTTGGCCCGTGGCTGCCGTTTGCCTAGCGTTCGCAATGGCCCGAAGTGGCTGGGACAGTGGATCGATGCTTGGATCCAGCAAGTGAGGTGCGGTCGTCACCGATCCAGTTTGTGGATCAATCGCAATCCAAATGCTCTTGCCATCGTTGAAATTGTCGATGGTGTTAGTTGCATCCCGTCCCAAGAACAAGAAGATCTTGTCTTGAGGGCGTTTCGGCGGCAACAAAGACATGTCGATGTTTGCCGCAGCAATAACATTGAATGGTGGAAGCACTCGGTAGACTCGATCAATGCTGCCATCTGGCGAAAACATAATCGTCAAGGGTAGCTTCGCCAGTTCGTCCAAGACGGCAGGTGCGACCGATCCAGAAGGGAATTCATTCTCGCTAAGTCGCTGGAACTCAGTAAGTCCAATGTACTTCTGCCGAGGTGTCGCTAAGCCTAACGATACCTGCGACTCAACGCCCGTTCCCGACAAATAGTCCATGCCAACGCCAGACAAGTTCATGGCGATCGCCGTGCCGGCTGGTAACTCTAGCGGCGTTGAACTGGTCATGCGTGGTCGGCGATAGACTTCAAATTTCACCACGCTTCCCAAAGCAAATCTGGCGAACGGTAGATCATCAATTAAGAATCGGACTTGGAAATTTGCGTTCGGAAAACTCGTGTTTTGATTTCGTTCTACAGAGAGAATCGGATACTTTGGGCCTCGCATATTGAATTGAATCAAATCGTTCGGCTGAACAGTTTTGACGAACCCCAGATCAGCCGGCCCCGATGGCGGTGCATCGAGATGCACATAAGCAAAGGCCGCCGATCGATTGTCATTGATGGCTGCGTTCACTTCATTTGTAGCGATGCGTCCATTCGAACCAATGATAAATCGCACTCGATCGTTGTCGGTGAACCCACGAAACGGTGGCGGTTCTTCCGCGAGTGAAAGTTGGTACGCAAAATCTTGCGTTACATTTCCATCTTCGTCGGTCACCGGT
>CAYNJG010000152.1:0-17845 GCA_964397295.1 uncultured Pirellulaceae bacterium | reverse complement strand
CTACAAATGGGCTTCTTCGGCGGAGTGGGCGTCGCGGCAGATTTGAGCATTGGCTACGACACTGTCGGGCTGGTGAAATTCAAAGACTCGAAAGACCCCGCCGATCTATTTGATGGATTCTATGTGGGCGATACCGATGGTGAGGGAAACGATGTACCGGAACTTGAGGTAACCGGTGAAGCACTGTTCCAGGCGAGCCTCGGGATTCCCAATCTCGTTTCCGCCGGAGTCGCTGGCGGCGTCGTCACTACCCTGGCCGCAGACCTTGTGGATGACGACGGTGACGGAAAGATCCGTGGTCGCGATTTCTTCGATGGCGGCTGCATCATGTCACTTCAAGGGTCCATGGATGTAAAACTCGAAGTCTTCGTTCGCTTGTTGACCGCTCGGAGAGATTTCCCCTTCGGCGAATTCAACGTCGCCACGTTCGATCTGACGCCCAATTGCCCGTTCATCGCGGGGTCAGTCGAAGACGAGAAGCCCATTCTTGCATCACGCTCCGGTGAGACACTAACTCTGCTGGTTGGTGACTTGGCAAATGAACGTTCTATCGAACCAGATGCGATCGATGAAAACTATTCCGTTGTGAGGCAGGGCGACAAGATCGTCGTATCGGCATTCGGCAAACAGCAAACGTTTAACCCAGCGTTTGTCGAGATCACACGGATCGTCGCTCGGGCTGGAGCTGGCAATGACTCCATCTTTGTTGATGATTCGGTCGACTTTGTAGTAGTGCTTGAGGGCGGCGCGGATGACGATGTGTTGCGAGGCGGAACGGGCACAAACATTCTTCGCGGTGGCGCCGGCAACGATATCCTGATCGGCAACTTGGCCGTTGATGATATCGATGGCGGTGCGAACGATGACATCATTTCTGGGTTTGACGGGCAAGACGTCATCGAAGGTGGGCTGGGTGATGACGAGATTGATGGCGGAGATGGTGACGATACGATCACCGATACCGGTGGTGAAAATATCGTCCATGGCGGGTTGGGAAGCGACACGATCACAACGGGTGATGAAAACGACACGATCTATGCCGGAGATGGTCGCAACGAAATTCGTTCAGGTGGCGGCAATGACATTGTATTTGGCGGCAGCGAAATTGATATCGTTTTCGCTGGCCCAGGAATGGATGAAGTTTATGGCGGCGATGCCGACGATGAGATCCACGGTGAAGGTGGCGATGACATTCTCAGCGGCGAAGGCGGGGAAGATACGATCCACGGCGGTGGTGAAAATGATCTCATTATCGGCGGAGACGGTATCGACATTCTCCAGGGCGAAGGTGGCGATGACGTCATCCACGGGCTAGACGGCGATGACGTCATTCATGGAGGAGATGGACGCGATGAAATCTACGGTGGGCTTCACAACGATACGATAAGCGGCGGCCCAGACGATGACACGATCTTCGGCGAAGAGGGCGAAGACGTACTGAACGGCGAAGCGGGTGACGACTTCATCGACGGCGGTAGCGACGACGACACCATAAACGGAGGAGCCGACGCCGATACGCTCTTCGGACGAACGGGGCAAGACACCATTCGCGGCAACGCTGGCGACGACTTCATCGATGGTGGTGAAGATGACGACTCGCTTTTCGGCGAAGCGGATGAAGACGAAATTGATGGCGGGCCAGGCAACGACACAATTCAAGGCAACCGTCACGACGATATCCTTCGCGGAGGAACCGGCGACGACATCATCTCTGGCGGCTTCCAACACGATCGGATTCTAGGCGGACCGGGCGAAGATACGATTTACGGCGACGCTGGCCACGACATCATCGACGGCGGCAGTGACAACGACCGAATCTTTGGCGGGACCGAACACGACAATATTACGGGCGCAGAGGGCGATGACTACATTGAAGGCAACGCGGGTGACGACACCCTTCGTGGCGGCGGAGGTGACGACATCATCGAGGGCCACGATGGCGATGACTTTATCGACGGCGGATCAGAAAACGATCTGATCTACGGCGGCAACGACCAGGATGAGATCTATGGCGGCGCTGGTGACGATATCATTCGCGGCGGTGATGCAGACGATATTCTGGGCGGCGGACCAGGCAATGACTTGCTGATTGGAAGCAATGGCTCGGACATTATTCGTGGCGACGCTGGCATCGACATTCTTCATGGAATGCTTGGTGGCGACACGCTTGACGGTGGCGACGGTGATGATCGCATTCACGGAAATGAAGGAGACGACATCCTCAGCGGTGGTACTGGCAGCGATCTTCTGGAGGGCCACGACGGAAACGATGTACTCTCAGGAGATGCGGGCGACGATCGATTGTTTGGCGGACTGGGCAAAGACAGCCTGTCGGGCGGATCGGGCGAAGACTACCTGGACGCGGTCGCTGGTCTTGGTAATACGCTTCGTGGAGGGCCAGACAACGACACGCTGATCGGATCGGGTGATGGTGCATCAACGTTCAATCCGAACACCGCCACGGGTGATTTCCTATTCGGCGATGACGGTGACGACGATATCCGCGGTCTTGGTGGAGCGGATCTGATTGAAGGCGGTCCTGGACGAGACACCATTGATGGCGGAACTCACCAAGATCAAATTGACGGTGGTCCGGGACTCGACACGATCGTCAGCGGTGGAGATATCGTCGTACCAGGAGACACGGTTTCGACATTGGGAACCAGTCCGCCAAAGTTGGGTGATGGGCCAACAGATGACAGCGGACGATGGATCCAACTCAGCGGTTCCGCAAGCCAAAACGGAATCTCAAACATTGGCGGTGTCGAGCAAACGGTGCAACGACACTCGAACGGCGACACCTATGTCGCATGGGTCGATTCGCATTCAGGCAACAATGAAATCTTCGTAGCTCGGCATTCGAACGGCGAGTGGCAGGAGATCAACGGAAGTGCGAGCAACGGAGGCGTAAGTCAGTCTTCAACGAACTCGCGGCGACCAGCGTTGCTCGTGACGGATACGGATGTGATCGTCGCTTGGGTAGAGTTCGACGTGGATGGGCAGTCTTCACAACTACGCTTCGCCTCAATGGCTAACGATTGGGGGCCACTAGAGGAAACACTCCCAGTCAACGCAACAAGCAACAGCACAAAGGTGTTACTAGCGCCGCAGTTTGATGGACTGGCAGCAGCTTGGTTGAAGACCGTCAATGGCGTCCCTCAAGTTTTCAGCGCTCGTTATCTGCCGCAGCCGGCAGGCAATTTCGAATGGCAGAACATAACCAACGTCACCGGCGATACGGCCGTGCGAGTGGATGATTTCGATTTCGCTGGCCACGGAAATGATCGAGTCGTGGCAACCTCGCACGGCGTACTCGGAAATCGTAGCGTCGGTATCGCTCATTCCGTGGGCGCGAGTGCTTGGACAGGGACTCGCGAGTTTTCCGTCCAAGGAGACAACCATAGCCCAGCCGTCTCGTTGAGGCCCAACGCCGACAACCCCAATGGCGAAGGAAGTTACGACTACTACGTGGCCTGGCAAGAAGACACGGGCCGAACAAACCAAGTCCGTTCGTTCGTCGAGCGAAACAACACGACCAATTCAGAGGAGTCGGGTGTCTTTGAAATGCACCCACACTACGCGAGTGAAGCTGCCCCTCGGCTGGCTGCGGAAAGCATCAGTGATACGCTGGGCTTCGCTGGAAGTCCAGTCTTATCAAAAGGCGACGCGCCCGTTTGGCTCGCGTGGATCGACGATGACGTACGCGGTGGAGAAACCGAATCCCGTATCTTCGCAATGGTCTCGACGGTCACTGACATCTTTCACGAACGCAACGCAACCGACGCCAGCGGAAACGGAATCACTTCGACGGGCGGCGCGATGCGAAACATAAGCATTGACCAGCTTGCTGGAGAACCAGCGATTGCTTGGAACGAAACCACCACGGGAACACCCCAAGTCTTCTTGCGACTCGAACCGGTGGAACGCTTTGACTTGGGCACCATCGTCGGCGTGCCAGGACATCCCATCGAACTTGGCCTGCGATTTCCCACTGACAGCCGCGACCCTGACCGCCTTCGCATTGTGAACGCAACGATCGAATGGGGCGATGGAACACCAAACTCTTTCGTAAGCGATGTTCTCTCACAGACTCTAACCCACACGTATAACGAATTGCGAGACTACGAAGCAACCGTCACGATGACAAACGTTGCCGGAGAAACAGTCGTGGGAACGGCAACCATCGAAATGGTTTCATTATTAATTGAACCCGATCGCAGTCCGATCAATGAGGGCGAACAGATCACGCTAAGCGGACGTTTGTTTGACGAACTGCCAGCCGTTCCAAACGAACTACAGATACGATGGGGCAACACACCTGCACCGCAAAACATTCAGCTCGCCAACGGACAAAGCACCTTCCAAATCACACATGACTATTTGGACGACGCTGGTACTTCGACTGACTTTGCGATCAACGCTACCATCACGGGACTTGGAACATCAACGGCAAGGCACGACACGCAGTTGCAAGTTTTGAATGTAACACCAGAATTCGATGCGGGACTTGATGTTCAATCCGATTCTTCACTACAGTTCCAGCGCACGATTGATTTTCAGGACCCAGGCACCGAGGACACTCACACCGTCACGGTGGACTGGGGCGACGAAACGACCTCTAGCTTTGTTGTGCCATCTCAGGCTCGCCAATTCGACATCGAACACAATTTTGCCTCCGCAGGATTCTACACAGTAACCGTCACGGTTGAGGATGAGCTAAGCCAGGGAACGGATCGTTTCGTGGTGGAAATCGAGTCTACAGAGCCAACCATTCCTCAATTCAGCAGCAAGGTGATAGCCAGCGACCGGGCCGCCCGGGAATCCTTCGGCCAGGCAATTGCGATTGATGAAAACTTCCTTGTCGTCGGCGCTCCGCGCGAGCGAGATCAGACTGGCGAGAACGGCGCCGCGTATGTCTTTGAACGATCAGGAGACCAGTGGACTGAAGTTGCGAAGCTGGCGGCTCCGAACGGTCGGAGTCAAGATCAATTCGGCATTTCTGTGGCTATCAGCGGGGATACCATTTTCGTGGGTGCGCCGAATTACGACGAACAAAGCTTGGACCAGGGCGCGGTCTTCGTCTATCACAAAAGCGGCGCCGACTGGCCACATGCTCAAACCATTTACGGATCGCAATCGGCATCCAGAGACCGGTTTGGATTTGCCATAGACGCTGCTCGAGATACAAACGGTGAAACGGTACTTGTTGTTGGTTCGCCTGATCATGCGAGCCTGACTGGAGAAGCCTACGTCTTCCGAAGCGACGGCAGCAGCTGGAGCGAAGAAGCTCGATTGTCAGCTAGTGACAGCACCATCGGCGACCACTTTGGCATTTCGGTCGCGACGGACGGCGACCAGATCATTATTGGCGCTGACCGAAATGAGATCGCACGCAACTTCCGTCAAGGAGCGGCGTACGTTTACCGCACCGACCAAGGAACATGGTCGCAACAGGCGATGCTAACGTCAGACGATGGTAGCCCCTTCGACAGATTTGGAGCCGCCGTCGCAATTGACGGTGGTACGGCAGTCGTTTCCGCTCCAGACCACAAGATGGCTGCCAATCGCGGCGCAGTCTACACCTTCAGCCGCGCTGGCAGTGCCTGGAATGACTCGGAGAAAATTCACCCACCCGCGTCTCAGCCCTATGTCTCGTTTGGTGCAAGCCTGACATTGCAGCAGGACACATTAACCATTGGAGGTTTCCGCCTAAATGACGCCTTCAAGGGTGTCGCGTACATTGCAGACCGCGTCTCTGGAGTCTGGGAACTTGGACCAGAAATCACACCAGACGAAGACGACGCAGAACAATTCGACCGCTTTGGGTCTTCCATCGCGATCGCTGATGGACAGTTGCTGATTGGCACTCCAGGTGATCGCGACGACGAAACGCCTGGTGCGTTGGGAACACAATCCGGATCGGTTTACGTCTATCAAGTGGGCGCTACCCAGCCGCCGCCCCGGATTCCCGGCGACATTGGCGTACCAGATGGAAGAGTCGACTTCGGTGACTTCCTGATTCTGGCCAGCAACTTTGGCAGGACCAACGCTTCGCTCGCGGAAGGTGACGTCGACGGCGACGGAACAATTAGCTTTGGCGACTTCCTAATCCTCGCCAGCAATTTTGGCAGACAACTTACGTTGTGATTTTGCTCTCGTTGAGCAAGAGCGTTCATTCAGTTTCGATCTTCTATGTCGGACTGAGGATGGCTGACTATGCCGTCAGATTCTTTACTACGAAATCGGAGGAAAAAACCATGAGACGTTTGAAGCAAGTAAACAGGCAACGCAAAGCCCGTTTCGAATCATTGGAAGGCCGGCGACTACTGTCCGCCAATTCATACAAGCTTTCGCCAACGGATGCGGTGGCAGAAGTACAATCTAGCCAATTGGTCGGTGATGACATTGGCATACCACGCAGTGGACGGCTTACGAAAGTCGTGTCCGGTATGGTCTACGGCGGCAATCCAGACCTGGACTAATCCCCAAACGCAATAACGCAATTGGCTACTCAGCGTCGCTGAGTAGCCAGGCGTTTGGTTCATCACCCTATGGTGCGTCCGTCGGTTGCATCAATTCCTTGCAGTCCCGATTTGACCAAACGTGTGCCGTGAAAACGCCCTCTAAGACGATTTTCCACAAACACTATCGCTGGCCAACTCCACTCGGTCACATCGCTCGGATCAAATTCGAGTTGTCGGACCGTATGGAGTCACGCTTAAGAACAGGGGGTCAACTCAAGCGGGCTTCTGTGGCAAACTTACTCAAGTCGTTGCCTTTCAGTACTGCCGCTAGAAGGTCCGGGAGTCGATCGGGTACGCAACCAAAGCAAGGCATACCAAGTTTGCTGAGTTTTTTGGCAAGGCCTTCGTTGTAGGCTGGCTGCCCCTGATCTGAGATGGCTAACAATGTGACGGCGTGGATGCCGCTTTCCAGTAAGTGTTCCATCTTCCTGACAAAACGCTTTTCGTTGGGGCTAGTGTCGTGAAGGTCGGCGATCAGAATGTACAGCGTTTTTGATGGCGTATGCATGAAGCGTTCGCAATAGTTCGTCGCCATCCAATAGTCCTCAGCACCTCCGAGCTGTACACCGAACAGCAAATCGACGGGGTCGTCGCAATGCTCGGTCAGGTCGACAACCTCATCGTGATTGAAGGCGACGACGTGCGTCTCCACTGCTGGCATACTGGCTAATATTGCACCCATGATTCCACCGTAAATCAACGACGAATGCATCGAGCCCGATTGGTCCATCGCAATGATCACATTCCATTCGTTCTGCCGATGTCGCCGGCTGAAAAACGACATCTGCTCTGGAATAATTGTGCCCAGCGTGGCATCGTAGTTTTTAAGGTTCCGGCGAATGGTTCGAGGCCAGTCAAGGTTTGGCAGACTTCGAAACGGTGAGTGCTCATTGCGATTCAACGAACCTCGAACGGCCTTGGCGAAGTCCGTTTCTAGTTTCTCTCTTAGCTGCTCGACCACGCGGGCGACCAAGTCGCGAGCTGCGGCCTTTGCCTTTTCCGGCACGAGGTTTTTCAGTTGCAGCACTGCGGCTGCCAAATCGACGGACGGCACGACGTTGGCCATGATCTCCGGTTCAAACAACAGTTCTTTCATTCCATGGCGTTCGATGGCATCGTGCTGCAGTAGCACGACAACGTCGTTTGGGAAGAAGTCGCGAATCTGGCCGAGCCAGCGTGCGACCTTAGGCATCGACCGCCCCTTCGTCGCTCCGTGTCGGCCTATCTTTTTTGATTCCCAATCGTCGCGGCTGATTTCGCCTCCCGAGTCACCGTCGTACAAAACGCCAAGTGCCTCATCCATTTCGAGTTGCTCGGCGGATAACGCGCAACCGCCCGCGCACATGCCGCTCATTGCTTCCTGAGACGACTCGCCCAGAATCAGCCGCCAGCGTTTTACCTGTTCAACATCAACGGGTTCTTTTTCAGCCATACGGCACACACACTCTAAAGGTCGTCGAAATCAAATTCGTTTACGTCAGCCAGCGACTTTTCTTCTGCCTCAGAGAGAGGCTTTTCAAGCATTTCACTCGCGACGTCCTCATGGACTCCCCAGAACTCGCCGAGATTCTCCGCAATGTGCCGCTTCTCTTTGGCACCAAAGGAGCCGAAAGCCCGACGAAGGAACACTAGTGCACGCCTAAACTGATCTTCGTCCAACGACTCGATGTACTCCGCCAGTTGCTCCCACAAACTCTGTCGAGCCAGCAGCGCATATCGATTCCGCTGTGCAAGGCCTTCGAACCAACCGGCACCGAGGTCCGCAGGCACACCGGGTGAGATGCGCCGCGCCACTTCGCGCGACAAGGCTTCGTTTTCGATAGCTCCACGTTCCAGCAAAATGGCGCAGGCGTAGCCAGATAACATGGGATTGCGATCGTCAGAATCAGCCAGACACTGTAATTGCTCGATCCACAACGGCTCATCAACCCGATCGTGGAATTCCAGTGCGACCTTATTCAATACGTCGATTGCCTGCGTCATCTCGCTGACACCTCGATCGTCACAATTCGAAGCCGGAAACAACGATAGCGCGGCCTGAACAAACAATTCCTGGACCAAGGGAACAAGCGGCTCGGCATCGAATCTTCGGACGTCACCGTAGCGGACCACCATGCTCAACTGCCAAGCGGCAGCAGCCAAGGCTTCAAATTGGCTGCTTGTCGCACCGAGCTCTTGAAGGCGACGTCGCGCGTGCTCCATGCTCTTCATCAATCCGCATTGGCAGGCATCGTGAACAAGCTCCGCCGCAGTAGCGATCGAGCTACATTCATCGAGCTTCGACTTGAACTTGTAAGCCGTAGCCAGTTCGACGGTTTCCCCCAGCAGCACCGCTTCGACCAATGCTATTTCACTCTCGGGAGTCCACTGCAGTTGCCAGGCTTCAGCCCAGGTCGTCGATTCCTGACGTGTTCGTTTGGGCACGGCGAACGGGACTTCGAGAATCCGCAACCGATGAAAAAACGCTGAGCGACTTAGGTCCAGAAACGCAGCTTGCTCGCTTTTAGCGCGACGATTCTCGCGCAGGTCGAGACCAACGTCCTGCCGTTCGGTGCTGCGATATTTCTCGAGCTTCAATCGCTGCAGTTCTTGTTCGAAGTTATCTTGAATCGACGTCTGGCTAACTCCCTTAGGCAGTCTGCCAATCGACGTTCCGATTTCGACTTTTGCCAGCGAGTCGCGAACGGCAAGTCGTTGTCCGTGGCCGATGAGGGTCATGGCCGCGTCCTGAAGGTCGGAAAGCGTCGGAGCCTGACCGCCGTGCAACGCCGACATTGTACGAGCCAACCGCACGCCCTCGATAACTTCCGCGGTAGATCGGTGAGTCCCACTTTCTCGCATGTGCCGCGCGACCGTGGACATATACCTTGTTGATAGCGAGTTTAGGTCGCCCTCCTCCAATGCCTGCCAAAGCAGCTCGAAGTAGGCTGGTGCGTGGTTTCCGGCTCCGTAACCGGATTGCGAGGAAAGCTTGAAATAGGAATACGGCATCAACGTAAGCTTGCTGGGCCGTCGTTCTAACGACGCGAGTTCAGCATCCGTCATCGGCGGCACGTCGCTGCCCAATGCCGAAGCATGATACGCGCCCACGACGACCACAATCTTATCGGGCGCCACGCCAGCATCGATCGTCGCCTGTATGCGCCGTCGCATGAAGGCCTCGCGGACCAGATTCTCGGCAACGGCATACGGTTTATCGTTTTCAAGTTCCCGCAGACTGCGACCGAATTCGAACGCTGCGAGCCGATAACTTTCATCGAACAGGTTGTGTTCGAAGTTGCGTTCCCAGTACGTCTCGTAGTCGCGTTCTCCCGCCTGTTGTGCAAAACAGTCGTAGAGCGATCGAGGTTCGGGAGGAACGGCGGCCGGTTCGTCGACCGGCGCGGATTCCGTGCCTTCCTTTTCATCATCGAGTTTTTCCGATTCAGCCCCTTCGTCCCTGTTGGGCATCGGCGCCGTTTCCGATTGAGATCGTCCCTGAAGCGCTAGAAAAATATCGGAAGGCAGATCGATCCACTCAGCGGTAGCGTTGTTCTCTTGGGCCCAAACAATCGCCTGGTATTCGGGGCTGTAGTTCGCGAGTGGATACACCAGGGTTCGGACGGGCATGTCCTCGGTGTAAGCCAGAATCGCGATCGGTGGCATCGTCTCCTTACGCGTTATATCGCGAATTAAACCGTTGGCATCTGCTAGACCTTCGATCAGCACTGCCTGAGGACGAACTTTGTCCAGCAGTTGACGCAAATGCCACGCACCCGCTGGCGACAGGTGCCGCACTCCAAAGACATGAACGGAATCGATCGATTCAGCCATGATGCTCCATGCAGGCTTGGTACAACGGACGCCAAGCTGCTCCGCGTTTCTTTACGACGTTTTTAAGATATTCCTGCCAAACGACATGGTCTTTCTCCTCGTCCCTAACAATCGCGCCCTGCAGTCCGGCAGCGATGTCATCAGGACCTACCTCGCCACTGCCGAAGTTTCCGGCAAGAGCCATACTGTTGGCCAGCAGCGAAATTGCTTCAGCCGTCGACAGAACGCCCGAAGGAGTTTTGAGTTTGCTTTTGCCGTCTAGCGTCTGACCATTGCGAAGTTCACGGAAAATCGTAACGACTTTTTCGATCGCGTCGCTCGCGGGAACTTTAGCCTTGAGGTCAAGATTCGTTGCCAGTTCACTCACTCGTTTGGCAACGATATCGATTTCCGTTTCGAGTTCCTTTGGTGACGGCAGTACCACGATATTAAATCGTCTCTTCAACGCTGCTGACATGTCATTCACGCCGCGGTCGCGGGTGTTTGCAGTTGCGATGATCGAAAATCCTTTCGACGCTGCCACTTCTGTGCCCAACTCCGGAACGGAAATGCGTTTTTCTGACATCAACGAAATCATGGCATCCTGAACTTCGGATGCGCATCGCGTGATTTCTTCGAACCTAGCCACAGCCCCTTCTTCCATCGCTCGGAAAATTTCGCTTTTGATCATCGCCTCGTGGCTCGGCCCGTGAGCGATCAACATCGCGTAGTTCCACGTGTAGCGAATCTGTTCTTCCGTGGTCCCGGCCGTTCCCTGAATCACACGCGTCGAGTTCCCGTTGATGGCGGCTGTCAAATGCTCGGATAACCACGACTTCGCGGTGCCGGGCTCACCGATCAGCAGCAATGCTCGATCGGTAACCAGCGTAGAAATGGCGATTTCCACCAACCGCTCGTAACCAATGTATTTGGGAGTAATGTCCAACTTGCCGCATTTGCCACCGCAGATGTAGGTCAGCACGGACCGTGGCGACATTTTCCAACCGGCGGGAATGTCGTGCTTCTCAGCGCTGATCAACGCGTCGATCTCTTCGGCGAACATTACCTCCGCAGGTTGCCGCAATTCATTGCCACTATCTGTTTTTTTTGCGGCCCGCTTCTTCTTTGCCATGGGGCGTCCTTCTCTATTTGGCTTTGAGTTCTTCGAGATGAGGAATGACCTCGTCAATGATTTTCTCGTTCATACTTGGCAAAATTGCTTCGATTTTCGACACTGCAGATTTAGGCAGGTCAGGAATGAGTCGCAGCAGCCACCAGGCATAGTAATAACGGTCTTTCCGCTTTCCGGCCTTCTCTAACGCTTTCAAAAAGTAGTCTACAGCCTTTGGATGCCCAATACGGATCATCGTGTTGAGAACTTCAGCACACTCATGATCGGTCGCGCCAGATTTTGCCAAATTCTGATCCATCGTCTTCTCTAGCAGACTGACTGTGCCTTTGTGCTTTGGTTTCGCCAATACATGGACCACTGTCATATCTTCCGACGCAACCGCAGCGTTTAGCCATGCCGGGTCAATCTTTACGCCGGTGGTCAGTTCGACGAATCCGATATTCTGTTCCAGATCGTGATAGAAATCATAGTAACGCCGATGTTGTCGACCGCTTGCGATTTCGCAAAGCGTGTCCCGGATCGTATCTTGCTTCTCTTTGATTGGGTTCTTCCCACGCTTTTTTGGAGGGGTGGCAAGGTAATATGGCGAGAATAAGCTATATACCTTTTTAGGCGAGCACGTTCGCATAGCGGCAACAAAGGCCCAACACAAACATTCGGGCGGTAGCGTTTCATGTGCATTGACCAGCGCAGCCTGAGCCGTCTTGTCATTCGAACGGACCAGCAAAGACACAACACGATGGATGATTGACGCGCCATCGAACTCTGCACCCTTTAGTTTTCCGATCGCATCACGCTGTTCGAAGCATCCAATCAAAAACTTGATCGACTGCTTGTCTTCGCGCGAGTTAAACGCAAGAAGGAATCGATAGAATCCTGTAAGTGCCTTTTTCAGCTTGGCTTTGTCCTTCAGTGTTTGTATGGCATCAAGCTGGCGTTGCCCCTCTTCCAACATGTATTTCAAGAGTCTCGGACTTCGGTTTTCGCTGACTGGGCCCGCAGCAAGTTCGACGTCTGCGCCCGACAACGCCTTGATAAAGGAGTCAACAACGTTGTTGCCCGTGAACCGAGCGAGTGCGCAAAACGCTGCTCTGCGGACATCCTTGGCTTTCGCTCCAGCTTGTTCCAGCATATAAGGCAAATGCGACTTGGAGTCCTTGATGCACGAAATGGCTGCAATTTTCATTTCCTTCGAACCCGACTCGAGAGCCGTTTCGACTAATTCTCCCGTGCCACCGGGATCGAGCTTGTGTAGCAACTTCAGCCGTCGGACGTGGCCAGCCTTTCCTTTGACGTCGAACGAAGCGCGCAGTTTCGGCAGAATCGCTTGTCCGTAAAGCGGCAAAACGTTGTCACATACAAAGTCACCGATTTCACCATAGACGTCGTCGATCGCAGCAAGCGCGGGCTTTACAAGCCGCAAGTCTTTGAAGACGCCACGTTCGAATGCGTCTTCGATGATCTCCGTTCGCCCTGACCCTGTAGTCGTCAACGCCTCAATCAACGGCTTCAACACTCGCGCGCTTGAGTTGGCGGTGGGGATGCAAAGTTCACTCGTTTCGATTGACTTGAGCTTACCGTCGGCACCGGTTTTTCCCTGTGTATAAAGAATCGCCGTCACTAAGGTGCCCAGTTCCAACAGAGCTCTCGCCGACGTTTCATTGTTACTTTCGACGACGTTCTCAATTGCACCCGCGACCTTCCCGAATACGGGCGCCTTCGTTTCGGCCTTTTCCAGTGGTGCAATGAGCTTCTTTAGTCGGAAGTCACCGCTGGCCAATCCGCTACCGGCGATGGCGAGCCGACGCGTTTCGTTGTAGACCTCAGTGAGTATGGCGATGCTCATTGGGAACTTCCTCTATCTTTTTCTACACGCGAGAACTCACGCATGGCTCAAAACGTTAAACGCAAAATCGCTGAATCGGTGACGATGCCCAGCGGCTTAACAGACAGCTGTTGCGTGTCGAGGTTGTGATGAAACCGGGCTATTAGCGTTTGCTTCTTAAAGATTTTCTTGGGCACCAAGCGTAGTAAGTAACAACTGGCCGGTTCCTCACTCATCCCCGTATCCGTTAGCGCCAGCCGCTCCCCCTTGGAGTCTTCGATTACCAAGTCCCCATCCTGTGTTTCGGCCATCGTCGCGTAATTCAGCGCGTAAATGGGGCGTTTATCGGCAAGCGGTCCTTTTAAATGTCCCTTCACCGCTTTGACGAGCGCCGCAAAGTCGCCGTGACTATTCTTCCGTATTTTCGTGTAGTCCTTTTTTTCGATCGGACGGGGCTTCATTTCCTCCCAGCGAACTCGTGGGTTTACGTCACCGGGGTACACGCATAGCTCTTTCGTAGTCGCAATCTGAAAAAAGCTATCCTCGCTCTTGATGTACTTGACGGCTTTGTATGGGCGAAACGTTTGTGTCAACACAATGCGACCGCTGTCAAGAACCATCCACATCCCGGTATCGACGTACTCACGACGGGCGATGTCATTGTGAGCGTTGAACGCAAGCTGGACTAACTCTACATCATTTTCAACCAGACCAGCATCTCGCAATTCAGTCAGCTGCCAAGCATGCCCCAGCCAAGCCGCGATGGCTGTGCCAGTGTCAGGTTTGAGATCCAAATCGTCGATGCGTTTTTTGAGATAGGCGCGCCCCTGTTTAACCAAGGCATGTAAACGCGTTAACTGATCCAGAGCCTCGCTGTAAACGACTTCAAGACTGGCTGAGGATTTTCCGTCGATATGACCGTCGTCGTCAATAAAAAGTCGCGTATAGTCGTGCAGCGCTGCTTGAGCACCAGGCAGAAACGCGTTGCCCAGTTGCTTAGCCTGCTGTTCGATCTGCCTGGCTGTTTTTGCATTCGTATTGCCCATCCCCATTCGGACGAGATCGTGAACGAGGGATTCTAAAAGATCGAGTCCCTTCAACTGTGCATTGATTTTCTTGGATAGCGCAGCTTTATTGACCTTTCGGGGCTTGGAAGCCCGTTCTTTTTGCTGCGCTCGTCGCGTGGTCAGTTTCTCCCGCTTTTCAGCAATGTCACTCGGGACAGCAGCAACTTTGAATTTCTTGCCTTGCGCCCACGCATACATCAACCCGAGGCAATGTTTGCACGGGAATTGCCGGCTTGGGCAACTACATCGATGCGTGGGAGTTTCTGGTCGAATGAAGTCGCACGAGCAACTGTAGTTGGACTTTCCACTGCCACTGCATTCCCCAAAAATAATCGTCTCGTCATTGGACTTTTGCAGCCTGACGAATTTGCCTTTGACAACGAGACCGCGTCCGTTTTTGATCGCTGAAGCGTTCGGGGCTATGGAATCAATATACGACTCATCTATTTTGATCATGACAGACTTGTTGACTGCGGAGTACCTGACGTAACCTACGACCCAACGCAACACGCATATTACACGGATTTCCCCCCTCAAGCACAACGGTGGTTAGAAGGACGCACGAAAGTTGCTCCGCTTCGTCAAACCGCCTAGCGGGGACTCGCTTGCTCGGTGGTGTAGAGAGGACGGTCAGAAGTGGCAGTCCTTACCCGATTTAGCCGACGTTATTCGTCCAGGCTTGGGTATTCGCTACGCGAAGATTCACCATCTAAAACCGTTACCATGATGTCGGGCCGTTTTTCTTGAAGTTCTCGAATCGACAATTCTGCAACCGGCTCCGGTTCGAGTACCAAGTAAGATAAGTATTCTATTTCGATCAGCTCGTCCATGGTGTCCTGATCAAAGATGTTGCTGTCGATCATCAACCCGAAATTGTCGGGTATTCTGGCGAGTGCGGCATACACCCCACTTGTCAAATTGCAATTCTGTAAATCGATGATTCCTATTGTCGCGAAGTTCGTAGAAAAGGAATCGCCACTCTTCCACGAAACAATGCCGCCTGCGCCTCTAATGATGTTCGCCGACATTTGAGACTGCCGGTACCCTGACCACACTTGCGAGTAACATCCGAGATACACCGCTGAAGCCGTTGTTAAGACAAGAAGCGTCCGAAGGGAGAATCGAAACCAATGTTCTACCGATGAGTGCGTCATGTCAATCAGGCGAACGGCAGAACGTGTTGTATTCGGAGTAAAAGTAAACGTGGCGATAGCCATCGGCTAAGAAACGATTGTAACAGCCACCAAGGAAGTGTCGAGATTCTGGGTTGCAGAGTTGGCGTGATAAGCTCGGAGGTCGGTTTCACCTCTTGCAATTCCGTCGAAACGCTCGAAACATCGGTTTGTCAAACCGCTGTTTCGTAGGGTAGTCGCGCATCCTCGGAGGTCGCGCCGACCGACGCTAGTTTGGGGGCGACCTGCCCAGCCTATTTCCGCAGAGGGCTGCACGGTACTTGTTTGAATGAAAAAAGCTCGCCTGATGTTAGGCGAGCTTTTGGATTTACGTTTGAACACATGCTTAGAGAAGCAGGAAGTCGAGTTCTTCACCATCCTTATCGCGGATGACGATTCTCTTTTTTCTTCGCCTCTTCTCTTGCCAGAGGTGCTCGTACACCGCCAAGCTCCGACGGACCACGTCCGTCATGCTGGCTGCGCCACTCAATTGCATCAATTGGTGGATTCTCTTTTCGTCCTCCTCGCTCATCCGAAGATTGAGGCGAACTGTCTTCTTTGGTTTGGCCATGTAGAACCGTGTGATTGCAAAGGGCATTCAGCAACTCTTGATGGTGCCGGCCCACTTGGGCGCTTCGTTCGGGGACTATTCATCCAAGTCCAAGGAAGAAGCTCCTTCTTCGGGCAAGGTGACGAGCCAACGCTCAGGAGGGTCTTCCAGCTCACGAGAAATTCGAGTTGCTACGCCCATGATGTACTTTTGTAACGTCGCCAAAGCCTCGTTGAAGCCGTCCTCTTGCAAGTGAATATGAGGACGGATCAGTTCGGCGACCCGATTGACCTCGGCAAGCATCACCGGAGCATCCCAATTGTTCTTCAGTTGCCGTCTTACAAACTTTAGGTATTTCGTTCGGTACTTGGGATTGGCATACAGGGCAGCGCACAGCCTTCCCTTGGCGTGGATGATCTGGGGCGTCTCTTCTGACATGAACGGGTTGAGGATTTGGCCGGTGCGTGAACCCATTCGAACATCGAACGTTTGGTCCGTCCCCCACGGCAAGAACTCAAACAAATCGGTCTTGGGGTTCTGGTAGACGAAGAAGTTGTTGCGATTCCCCGCGTAGCCGTCCCAGTGGCTCAGCAACATTTCCGCGACCCAGAAATCGAGGAACTGTTCGAGATCAACCAGCTTCGACAGTTCGTCGATGTCTGTAGTTTCGACATTCTCAAGTAGCGCTGCGACCTTCTTCAGATGGGATTTGTCATCGGTCTTCTTGTTGGTCTTGGCCTCAAACTGCTCAACGGCGCGAGGTTGGAAATCATGGGCGGTGCTCTCGTATAACGACCCTTTACTCGATCCGAAATGCTCCTTCAAGAACTCCTTTTTTATTGGCTCTACGTTCGAATAGATCCCTAGCGATTTCCCGTTGATAAATACTTTGGCGAGATTGCAGCGGGGTGCTGGAAGGCCAACTCGGCGAAAGTACTTGTAAGACAGATACTGCCGAATTTGCGAGGGGTCCTGTTTGTTGTTGTTCAATGTGAGATCCTTGATCCCGACAAACTCCCGCCCTTTTTTATACTTATTGAACTTCAACTTGAGAGACGGTCGCTGGGCCGAAAGCGAGCCCTGACCACCCTTCTTGCGGATTCCGATGTTTCTGATCTTGACTCCGTTGATGATGACGTCGCCAGGCTGATGCTCGTAATCGGAAGTGGTGGTGATCCAATTTCCATCAACCTTCTGTTTTTTCTTGCCTCGCCATGAGAATCGCACTTTGTCCCAAGCGTCCTTGTCCATGAACAGCTCGATCTTCAGCAAGTTCTCGTCGAAGGCGTACAACTGCTCGACGGACGCAATGGTCACTGGTTCCGGTTCCGCCGAAAACAACAGCCAGGGTGAGACGGCCGCCAGTTGGATGAACACAGCCAAGTAAAAGGGATAACGACCTACTGGCACGACACTGCGGCATACAAACATAGTTGCTACTTGCATTGGAATGACTCTTGCCTTGCGGGAACACGTTGCCGTGATACGAGGAGATTCCGTGTTTGACGGACTTCAGGCAAGTCGCAGATTATCCGTGTTGTAAAGTCGCAAAGTCAAGGAGGAGTCGCGTGGGGCCAAAATATTCAGCCGACGTTGAAACACCCGAGGAAGTGGGCGTTTTCCGCGCACGGACTGGATTCGTTTCAGCCATTCATTTCCTCGCAACGCGAGAAGCAACATTGACATGTGATGGTATACAATGCGGCCCGATTTCGAAGCAGAGGTCGTGACGACGAATGGCACTAAGAATTGTGTTAAGGATTTACCCCGAAAGTAGATAGGT
>CAYNJG010000151.1:0-17919 GCA_964397295.1 uncultured Pirellulaceae bacterium | reverse complement strand
ACGCCGCGGACACCGCCTCTTTGGCAACGTGGATTCTTTTTGGTAAACTGTTTGGTGTTAGGACATTTATTGGCTTCGGTGAGTAGCGGTGTCGTAAAAACCTTCCGTTAGGCGGACGAAATGAATCGGCGGTTCCGGTTTCTTGGCTCTTGCTTCACGGGGTGCATAACTGCATCGCTGGCTGGCCTGTGGCTGATGCTCGCCTTTGACGCACCGACGCTTGCGGCTCTCGCTGCTGGCCTGATTCCCTGTGCCGCGTGTAGGCTCGCCGGTATACGTGATCCGAAACAACTCGCCAAAATCTCCGCTTACGCCTTCATCGGATGGGCGCTCACGTTCGCGCTCCAACCCGCCGTTGCTCAATCTGCCGCTTCTCACGCGCAACGGATCGCGGGGCTTCCGCTGGTCGGCCGCGAATGGCACATACCCGCAACCGCAGTCTCAACATTGCTCGCTTTGATCGGGACTGCATTCTGCCCGATCCCAAATTCAGCATCTAACGAGTTGCCCGCTGACTAACATGATATTTACGCAAATTCGCGGCTTCATCCTTGGAGCATGTTTTGGTTTGCCACGTCGTTCCCTCCGGTGATGTCCTTTGGTTTGCGACGCCGCGGACACCCCCTCTTTGGCAACGGGGTTTCCTTGGTAAACTGGCTTGGTGTTGCGACACTTATTGGCTTCGGTGAGAAGCGGGGTCGTGAAAACCTTCCGTTGGGCGTCACAGGCTTACCGAATGGCGACACGAATTGAATCCCGTGTTCGCCTATTTCTTGGCGACATCACATCACTCGACTGTGATGCTATCGTGACTGCGGCCAACGATGCTCTTTGCGGTGGGGGCGGCGTCGACGGTGCGGTTCATGATGCTGCTGGCCCTGAACTCGTACGTGCGTCAATGGCACTCGCGCCATGTCCGGCTGGCGATGCTCGTATCACCAGTGCTTTTAATCTTGATGCCAAATTCGTGATTCACGCGGTTGGTCCGATCTTTCGTGACCTCGACACTGACAATGAAACCCTCGCGAATACATACCGCTCTTCCTTGTCGCTTGCCGCTAAGAATGGCGCACAATCTATCGCTTTCCCGTGCATTTCCACTGGTGCATTTGGATTCCCTGCTGGCGCGGCCTGCGAAACTGCCATCAAAACCGTCACCGACTGGGTCCGTCTCCATGGCTTGCCGCTTGTCGTAACGTTTTGCTGCTTCCTTCCGGACGACCATACGCGCTACGAACAACGCCTTAACGAACTGGGAATTCTCTCGTAGTTCATGTGACGCCCAACATGTGGTTTACGCAAGGCCGCGGCTTCGTCGTTGGAGCATCGTCTGGTTTGCCATGTCATCCGCTTCGGTAACGAAAGAGCAGTAGAAGAAGCTTGGTAACTCGTGAAAAGTCTTCGAAAACAGCTACAAAAAGGGCTCGCTGTGTTAGGGCCACTTCTTTATTGAAACTTGAAGAGCAATCAAAGTGGAAATAATCTTGGTAGCCTGCCGCACTCCAACTTGTAGTCAGCTGCGGCCATTTGGTACAACCGCTTGCTGACCAACTCGCTAAAGCTTGAAGCCGCAAACCAACCTGGGCCAAGGTCTGGCATGACTGCGAATACCTGACCAGAGCTACCGAGCCGAGATGGTTCAAAGTCGAGCATTAGTAAGCTGTTCGCGTCTTGATTCCAACCAAACGGAAACCATTGTCGTCTCCAACTAAAGCCGTCCTTCAGCCTTTCGTCGCTAACGCTAAACTCGAAATCACAGTTTATTTCACACTGCTCGTCCCAGAACTTCTTTGCCTTCTTGAGCGGAAGAAAACGGAACTCACCAAAGAGCTGAATTCCCTGGCCAGATTGGCCATCGAAGTCGTTGTATAGCAATGCGATGGCTTCCGAATGTAGTTGGGTGAACTCATCATCATGCCCTTCGGACGAACTAGCGTTTGTGCTTCTCAGCATAAACGCACCTCGATCGAGATCAGAAGCCTGTTCGATTTGTTTTACAAATTCGTTTAGCAATCCCATGCTGATAACCGCTTGCTATTCTGTGACACGCGATCCTTCATCTCAGTCAGAGTTATCGGATTGAAGTAAGAAGTCGTCGAATCTGACTTCACCATTTTCTCATGTCTTGCTGGCGTTCGCAAACCTTCCAGCGTGCTTTCCCCACAACGAGCCACAACGTGGATTGCGAATTCGCCTAAAAAGCTCGGACGCCCGCTGGCACGCATCGAGTGGAAGAGTTACGGCCATGGCTGTAGGCCTGCTCGCCAAATAATCCTCCGCACTGCATTCGCAGCTTCACGTTCCTCCAGCCAGCATGAAGCCTCGGTGGCAGCTTGATTGTTGGACGTAGCCCTTCCCTACCGCTCTGACCTTGACGCAAATCATCGATCTGGATTAGTTTTGCGGAATCAAATTTGGGTAATCAAATTAACCTGCCGATAAGCACATACAGCAGCAAGCCAGTAAGGAGACGTGATGGCAAGGCCAGCAGCGAAGGAACTGACAGAGCGTGAACTGGAGGTAATGCATACCTTCTGGAAGCACGGTGAACAGACGGCTCACGATGCGAGGAATCAGCTTGAATCCCAGGGGATCGAACGAGCCTACGTGACCGTAGCGAATCTGGTTCGAATTCTCTTTGAAAAAGGCTATCTCAAGCCGGTCAACGATCAACGGCCGTTTCGCTACATACCGACTCGTTCGTTCGAAGACGTGTCGAAGAATCTCGTCGGCGATTTGGTTCGCCGCGTCTTTCATGGATCGCGCGAGCAACTGCTGGTGAATCTGGTGCAAGCCAAGAAGCTCACGAAGAAGGAAAAGTCTGTCCTACGTTCTCTCTTGGAGGACGAGTGATGAATAGCTTCATTCAATCCATCTTATTGGGCTCGTTTCACGCGACGATACTCCTCTCGATTGCGTGGTTGTTGTGTGTTTGTTTCGTTCCGTTTCGGCGCGGAAACGGGGCTACCCTGGTTCGCATCGCCGTGCTCTCGACCTGCGTGCTATGCGTTGCCGCATTTCTGCCGATTCCCGACTACACCTCCACGATTCTTCGCAAAGCGAACCAATTGCGAGCAAGCTACGAAAAGACCGAACCGGCCGTCGTGCTCGAGTCCGACCCGAGATCTGTTGAGGGCGATGGCCAGGGTTTTCGTTTTACTCCGCCGAACTTCATTGGTTGGGGGACTGGAAGCGAAAACACGACGCTTCCGCAAACCAAAACGACATGGTGGGTGCGACTCGCACCGATCTTTCTAGTGATTTCCGCTTGCCTCGTCGCGAGGCAACTTATTGGCATGTGCTCGCTGTTTTGGCTTTGCCACTCCAGCACGCCAGTAAGTGATGAGCGTTGCCAGGCAGAGCTCGAGCGAATTGCCACGAAACTCAATTGCCTGAATGTAGAACTACGATCTACGAACCTGCTCCGCTCCGCAGGTACAGCTGGTTGGTTTCGTCCTTTGATTTTTCTGCCGGACGACTTTGAGACGTACACCGACGAAGAACTGCGAGCGGTACTTGCTCACGAATTGGCGCACGTAAACCAAGGGGATTTTGCGTGGCGATTGCTGGTCGGATTCTACGCGGCAGTGCACTACTGCAATCCACTCGCACACTGGCTCCGCGCACGGTTGATCTTGGAACAGGAACTATTGGCCGACCGTATTGCCAGCGAAGTCATCGGCAACCGCCTTTCGTACGCTCAAACGCTCTCTCGATTGGCAATTCGGGCGGACGCTGCAAAACCAAACTTGTTTCACACAGGACTACTGTCTGTTACTTCCACGAATCTATTAAGGAGAATTGAAATGTTGCGAGCAAAGGATGGCTCTGCACCTCGATCGGTTGTGTTACTGTCGTTAGGTGTCACTCTTATGATCTTAACGACAATCGCGGCGACTGGCCTGAGGGCATCGGCGGAAACAACTGGGGCCGCGGTGACAGCGGTCAAAGATGGAATTCGCTCTGACGTGACGCCGTTTGACGTGCGTCAGCTACCGTTTTCTCAGCAGGGCGCCTTTGTTGTTCGGCCATCCATGCTATTGGGCAAGCAGATGGGAAGTTACGGACCGTTGGTTCGTGCGTGGTTTTCTGGCTATCTAGAACACATGGGGCTCGGCGACGTCTCACTGGACAAGATCGAGTTCGTGGCGGGCGGCTTCCGCGCTCAGGTACACCATATGGGGAAAACGATCGAGCCTGGCGATGAAGGCCATGAACATCAATTGAGTCTTGATTCTCACTGCGTCCTTATTCGTCTTCACGAGCCTCAGGATTTAGTGGCTCGTATCAAGGAGCTGTTTCCCAACGCGGAAGTAATAGACAAAACGAAACGACTCTTCTTGCTGCCTACGATTTATCCAATAGGCCCCAATCGTTCTCGCCTCAAGGTTATTGATGACCGCAACCTAGCCGTGTCATTTACCAAGAAGGGCCATGAATGGATCGCGGACTATGATTCGTACCCGAAAGAGGAACATCCGTGGGAACAACAATGGCGATCGGCGGACAAGGGAGCCGTCACGGTACTATTCGACGAAACCGCTATGTCCTGGCCAAGAACAATGAAGACGTGGCCAAGTCCAGTTAAGACATTGTTTGACAAGACGGACTTCCTCAGCGTTGCGCTATCGCCTGGCGAAACTTTTATCGATGCCGATGGGGCGACAACCTTTCTGCAGTTGAATTGCGATGCGACGCTCAAGGAACACGTTCGGACGGACCAAACAAAGGTTGCCGACCTGATTACGGAAATTGCAGCATTGTTCAGTGGAGGTGATGAACCGCAGACTGAATTCATAGCTCAATGGCTAAGAACATCCAAGGTATCTCTTTCGAGGCAGACGGTTGGACTTTCGGGGCCGATCGTATTCCCAATCGATTCCAATGAATCGGCAGTCGTCGCTGTAAAGGCTGAGGCAGCCCCCGATCCCGAAGCGATTCGGCTCCATTTAAAGCTGATTGAATTTGATGTCAAAAAACTGCAAGAGCTGAACATCGATTTCTTAAATGCGGATGAGGTCGCAGCCGACACTTCAGGCAAGTTCTCAACAACCGAAGTCGCCTACGCACTCATCTCGTGCATGGACAGGAACCCCAAAGCGTCACTAGCGCTGATCGAAAAGACGTGCGGCAAAGGCAAGCTGGGTGAAATCGGCCATATTCTTGCCCAACCTGTCCTGACCACAGTTAGCGATCGGCCAGCAGGCCTGGGTTGGGGTGACGGCAATAGAGTTCGTTTCGTGCCGCGGCTGCTTCAACATCCCGACGCGATTCAGCGCGTCACGGTAAAATTGGAGCTTAGTGGAGAGTTAGATTGGAAAACCGAGTTAACTACACGTCCCGGCACAACAAATTTTTTACCACTTCCCTGGACAGATGGCGAAAGCGATATGCGACGTATGTTGGTGTGGAGAACTGAGGTCCCCAACGGCAATTCACCGGCCCCTGAAATTGGCCCCAAAACAGCAAGCCGTCCGGTTGTTGACAAGAAAGTGCAATGAGCCGATTGCCTACCGAAGCCCGTCCAGCACATGACTGGACTGGGCGTTCGGTCGGTCTGTGCTATCGCATTGTTCAGCCAGGCTGCCGAGTTGAGGTCCACCAAGCTTTCGAACAGCGATATCTGCTTTCGCTTCAACCCGAGCCCTACCTTGTATGGAATCTGCTCCGTCGGGGCAGACTAAGCTTTTTCGGATATCCAAAGAGAAATCGCATCAGTGAACTGGAGAAAGAAGTGCTTGAATACATCAGGCTCGCATGCAGTGTCATCTACGACCGTCGCATGCGCAAGCGTCTGCAGGGCTACCGTCCGGTTGTCATCTGCCTCATCCAAGCTACGGAGAGAGATGCCTTTCTATTTGTCCGTCCCGCCATGAAACGGGATGCGTGGATGGCCCCTCAAGAAGGCATTGAGCCAGATGAGTCCGTAAATGATGCCACAGTTCGTGGGCTTTCAGCCGAACTCGGAATCTCGGAAGACCAGTTGCACTTTCGTCGTTCCGTTTGGTTGGGATGCAAGAAAATCCCGGAACAGCATGGAGAACGAGATATTGACTATTCGTTTGTGAAAATGCGGGGAAAGGCTTACTATGCCGCGCTCGTCAAAGTATCAGAAGCGACTGAAGTGAATCGAAACGCTGCCGAGGTAGCCGGACACGAATGGCTCGACGTTGAGGAGATCAAGAAGCGGCTAGAGACGAACTCCGAAAGAAAGCAATCGCTTACTCGAACTATGTTCGCAAAGTTGCTCAAAATTGAAATCTAGTGCCCTTCGCATGAACGGACCCAAGAATGAATTCTCTAGCAAAGCTCACCGGTTGTTCTCACATGTCGAAACCAAAAAATCATTTTCGGCTTTATGTAGTTAGCCCCAACGGCGGGAAGCCCTTGTTGCTCAAGGGACAAAACCCAAGGAGAACCGCCGAAAGTGGTCATCTGACGGACGGTATATAACCTTCGCAAGCAGACTTTCGCTAGAGATGATTCTTACGTGGCCGAGTGCTAGAAACGTAAGTCGCGTAGGTGGCGACAACCTTGGTCGTTGCGATGAGGTCGCTATCCTCGGCGGGTTGACTAACACAAGTCAATTCGCCTGACTTCGAACTGCTTCGGTTGATGTGGCCTCTGCGAGTTCAAGATTCGGCAAAGTCGCAGCGGTCTCTTTGTTGAATTGAGACCGCTGAGGCTTCCAGCAAGCCACGATTGCCTCATGGCGAGGTGGAGTGCTCCCCAAAATCTGCTCCATAAGTTATGAGAGTTCTTAGCGGCGGAACGCCGCAAGAAAGGAAACTCTCATAACCACTGGTACAGAAAATTGGGGCACTTCAGAGGTTTTGAGTCTTAGCTTCCATCAATTTGTGCCGTTATATAAGATCGCGAATGGACAGGCGGCACCACTTCGGAACATCTCATGTCTCAAATCGAATCGGAAACGTCAAATAACGAACTGCGGTTGTTTGTGCGATGGGAAAACCGATTGATTCGAAACATCGGTTCGCTCGTGGGGGCTTTTTTTGTATTGGTCTTTGGACGGGCCGCGGCGGGCCATATTGAGCTGATCACAACAGTTGAAGGAGGGTCATGGTTTGGCTTCGTCGTATGCTTTGCTGTGGTCATTCTGGCTGGTTACGTCACGTTATCTCTATGGATGAATCGGACGATTGTGAAGGTCAATGACTTAATAGCTTCAGTCTCTCTGAATCCACTTCCACTACCCTGGTTCAGCAAGCGAGTGTTGCGTCAAGATATTGAGCAAGTCTATGTCCAAGAGGTTCGAAACGGCAGTGATGCATCATCTGGCTGGGTTATGTCGTACGAAGTATGGATGCTTTCGCGCGATGGAAGTCGGACTAGGTTTCTAGACGTTGGGCGCGCGACAGGTCAGCGTTGGGGTGATCAGACGAAAGTCGACGCAAACTTCATTGAAAGAAGTATTGAGGAACGACTAAACATCGTTGATGTGCCCGTAGAGCAAGAGCTAGTTGAAAGGTTTCATGGTGGTGGAGCTACTGGCGGGAGCGGATCGGAATGACAGCAACCCGCTGCAGGCTATTTCGCGTAGGTGGTGATGACCTCAGAGCATAGAACGAATCGCTACGAGACCGAGGTTTGACAAACCGTTGAGCTTGGCGGACCCAAATAAGATCCGATGCTGATGTGACTTCGGCGAGTCAGTGAAATACTGAACTGCGGGCGGTGTTTGCTGCGATCATAGACCGATGAGCTGATCACAGGGCGATCACCGCCGGAGAATCGGCATAACCAGCACACTCGTTGAGTAGTCGAACTAGCCGTTGACAATTCGGCTTTTTCGGTGGGGTGCCGGTACCTGAATTGCATACAGTCCTCAGAACCGTTTTCGAACACACTTCTATTGGACTGATAAATGCCCCACCTGATTTATGTGTTGTTAGCTTTTGCCGTTGCTGTCGAGGCGAAGGACGGTTCCTTGGCAAACGAGAGACTCTCACCACCGATGATTCAGAAACCGGCGTCGACCAAAGTTGAAGTTCCCAAACTCCTCGCCGACACATCTGTTGTCGAAGAACCGGCAGAGTTGCTGAAGACACTTCGGGACACTCAGCAGAAAGCGTGGGGCGAACTGAAGACAGTCAAGGTGCGAGCGTGGTATCGATTCCAGAACAACAAGGGTCCCAAGCCAGTCACTTGGCTGCTTGAATACTCTCATTCGAGGAACCCGACGCAGTTCAAAGAACTCAAATTCAATTCCAACAGGATGATGCAGGCTGCCAAAGCGGGAAAGAAATTCGATCCGGTTGGCGTCGACGCTGACGACAGAAACGCGTGGTATTGCCTAAATGGCTCCATCCGTGCACCCGACATGGTCGTCATCGCGTCGTCCGCGAAATATATGCGGCCAGACAACAGGGAGCTACTTACCGTTTTCCCACCGGACAAGAAGAAGTCACCGGGCATCGTTGAAACAAAGACTCGCCGGTTCGGTTTTGCGATGTCGCCGAAAGAATTTTACGGTGTGGAACTACCAAGAGTGACAAAGGCCGGCGGAGAACTGATCGTTAGGCAAACCGGCAACCTGGTCGAGCTGGATTTCACAGACCCGACAGATCGCCGAACTCCTCGAAAGATATATCGGTTCGACTTGTCGAAGGATGGAAGTGCGGTCGTTGTCTATGACCGCAGTAGGCGAACGGAAATCGAATTCCGAAAAGTGAAAAACTTTTGGGTAGCAGATTCTCTGAAAGAACAGAACATGAATCGCTATGTCGAAATGGATTTCTTTGGCTGGATTATCAACGCAGATTTGGACGGCGAGTTTTCGCTCAAGACGCTCCCAGTGGCGGACCGCACGGTAGTGAACGACAAGCGACCCACACCGCCAGCCCGGACTTTTTTCAAGGACTGGGCAGAGTAGAAGAACGGCCGCATCACGAGAAAGTAATCACCGCTGAGCCTCGTAATATCCAGCTAAGCTCGACCGTTGATGTGTCACCTGCAGTCGGAGATCTCTGAGGCAAATCGCAAAATGCTTTGGCGATGAAGCCGACGCAGTTTAGGATGGACCTCAGGATAGGAATTCTAGCTCTTGTTGTAGGTTAGAATCGGACTATCCGGCGTCCACCATGCAATTCTTAGTTGTTATTCAGCCAAGGCTTTTGCTTCGTGGCGGACGGGATTGACGTTGCCACCCAAGAATAAAACTATGCGTCTAAGCTTGTCGCAATTCCTTGTGATATTCGGTGTCATCGGCGCGACCGCAGGAGTCTTTGGTGCGAATGGCACGGGACCGGCTCTTTCGTTCCTGATTGTATTGCTGGTTTCGTATTTCTGCGTTACGCGATGCATCGCGACTTGGAGAATTTCAAATTCTCCCCGAAGGAGCTACGCTGTCGTGACTTCCTTCGCTTCGATCGCGTTATTGGCCTACGTGATATTCGCGATAGCCACCTCGCCAACCATCGTCCGAGAACGGCTTGCAAGAAATCTGGCGAGTGAGATTACTGGGAACGAACGATTGTCGCAGATCGAGCTAAGTTGTATCGAGCGAGATGTCCCAACCGTCGTGGTTAACGGGGTGGTCCAGTCTGAAGACGACTTCTGGGACCTCAACGAACTGGTCATCCAATTCAACTGGAATGAAGCAGTTGCGGTCAATTGGAACATCACGATAGAGGAACCAGCTGGTGTTGTAACATCGCAACAACACACGAGTCCCGACTCAGATGAACTTTTCGCGAAACATAACAACCCGTTGGCCGCGACGCATCGCGAAATTCAACGGTGGATTTTCAGATTGCGTTAAACTTGTTCGAGCTTCAACTTCAAGATGCTTAGGTTGTATGTGTGCAGCAGCCCGGCGCACTTTAGCGATTGGCTTTGTGACCCTGGAGTCAGACTTCGACGCAAGTTAAGCAGCAATGGCGAGAACGACCTACGAGAGCAGAGTCCTTCGCAGCAATTGAGCTATCCTCAGCGATGTACCTATCCTCGGTCAGTTTTCCAAAGCGGCCGAGGTCGAATAGATCGAGACAGTATCCAGTCACCAGGTTTGGAGACCGGTACCGATGTGAAGCCAGCAATCTCAATCCGGCTCCGAGTTTCTTTGCGATTTCATCAGAAATGTAATAGTCAGGTCTGGCTGCTCTTTCTTCAGGCCTCATCGATACTATGCTAACAACATGAAAACAATAGCCTGCATCATCGTGCTCCTTGGGACATCACCAGTGGCGTTTGCCCAACAGCCATTTCGCGTCGCGAATGTGTACCCCGGCCACAAGACCAAGGAAATCGAACTGGAACCGCTGATTCAGATTCACGTCAGCGAGAAGTTTGACCCGGCCACGGTGAATGAAAAAGCGATCAAGTTGATTCGGCGTAGCGATCGGAAGCAAGTCGCGGTAAACATTGGCGGCGACTTGGGAGGAGTGGTCACGCTTTCTGTCGAAAACCCTCTGGAGATCAGCACGGAATACGAATTGCAAATAACGCCCGCGCTGCTGAGTCGTAGCGGCTCGGCGATTGAACCACTCAAAGTTCGCTTCCATACGACCAGTCGGAAACCGGGGCCACCACGAACCGACATCGCGGACTTCCAATTCACGAAAACGCAAATTGATCGCCGAGATGGAGTTTGCGGCTTGGCGGTCGGAAACGAAAGACTGTTTGCCTGCACATGGGACGGCAAACTCGTCGCATATTCACTTGACGAAAATGGAAAACCGACGGGCGAGCCAAAGCTTCTGCTTGATCGCAAGAGACGATTCAATGCAATCGTTGTCGATCCAAAATTGGCTCATTCGCATGCCCAGAATACAATCGGGAACGTGACACTTTGGCTTAGCCATGATAGCCAACACGAACTCAGCCTTGGGCCGAACGACTTTAGCGGCACGATCTCCCGAGTGGACATCGATGGCGAACGTGTTTCCATGCGAGACGTTATCACGGGCCTTCCCACTGGCGATCATCCAGCTAGCGGATTGACGTTCGGACCGGATGGACGGTTGTTCGTTTCACAGGGCGCGCTCTCCATGCTGGGTGGTAAACCAGAAGTGCCTGAAACACCGTTATCCGCCGCCACCCTGGCGATAAATCTCCGTCATTCGTCGTTCGAAAACAACAAGCCGCTCGACGTCCGAGACTTCGAGGTTGGAACGAATCCCGAAGCAATTCAAGTCTTCGCCACTGGTATTCGCGAGGCGTTCGATCTGTGTTGGCATTCGTCGGGCAATTTGTTTGCTGGCGTTAACATGAATGACACCAACGAAACAACTCCCGCGCGTGATCACCTGCCCGCTGTGACCACGCGCCCGGCGGAGATGATGTTGCGAATCGCCGAGGGAAAGTACTACGGTCACCCAAATCCATCGCGGAACGAATGGGTACTGCTTGGCGGGAATCCGACCAGCCAAGTTGATCCGTGGGAAGTGGCGACGTTACCGGTTGGAACCAATCCAGAATCGAATTTCGATCCGTCTCTACTTATCCGCGATTTGGAAAAGGACAAAGGGCCGAGTGCTGATGGTGTTTGCGAATGGACTTCATCCGGATCGCTTCAAGGACGTTTGCTGTTTTGCTTCTATACTGCGACGCGAGGCGTGCATTCGTACAAAGTGACCGCCGACGGCAGGAACGTCACGGACCATCAACCACTGGTCGGCGAAGACAATCGCATCCTGCGTTTTGGAGCTCCGCTTGACATCGTCCATGATCCGCGGGGCTGGCTATATGTCGCCGACTTCAGCGCGCCACAGCGAGGTGACAGCGGGCGTAGCGGCGGAGTTTGGCTGGTGAAACGCAGTTCGACGATCTTCTCCGACAACTTCGATGCATCGTCCCGCGGCGAGCGAATCCGCAATACCATTGGTGATCCTGAACCCGACGGACTCGCATACAAGACAGACACGCCCTTCGGCCACGTGCTAAAGAACTGGGTCATCGCCGACCCGACCGCTGACACAAACAAACGCTCGTTTTGGTGCATCCCGGAAGCAGCCGACGGCGGCCTGAAAGACTTCGCACAACAGGCCGGTCGCTCGAAAAACTCGATCGCGTTTGCCAACGTTCCGATTGCCGCTGGCGGAAACGCTTACACGATTCACTTTCGTCAATGGTGCAACGACAATGACTACATTGGATTCATCATCGGTGCCAGTAAACCGACTTTCAAACATGATGGCGTCGAATTCGGTTACACACGTCAGCTACCGGGCACTGACACGACTGTGAAAGACGCGTACGTGGAAGGGGCACTTGGGAAAAAGAAAGTCGTTGGAGCCGCCTTGCGAAAACGCTGGGTCGACCATCGCATCGAAGTCACTTCCAAAATGATCCATTGGTTTCAGAACGACAAGCTAGTCGCCGACGGCGTGAACACGGACCAGAGACCTGGTGGCTACTTCGGTATTCGCCACAAGTTTGAACGCGGCACACGCTACGACGACGTCAAGATAGTTACGCACCCGGCCGGGTTGTGATTGAAACCAAAGTAGCTCGGAGAGGCGAGCTACGATGACCCGATTGCTGCCCTAAGCCTCCGCCAGATTGCGGCTGGTCCCAACGAACACGTTGGGCTAATCGACGGAATAACGCCAACCTTGGACTGCCAGTAAGCTAGGTTCAGCGACGGGTTCAGTTCCCATCGACTTCTTTGAAGTAAACCGTATCTTCTTTGTTGCTGGGTCAACCAGATAGATTGACGCCGCGTCGATGGTAGCACGCGCGTGTCCACCTGGAGACGCGAGAATTGCAACATGCTTCCCGACAATCGCGACTTGAGTGGTGCAAACGTCAGGCCCTGCACTGAGGCTTCCAGGTTGAATCGGTGGATCGAGCGGAAAACGGCTAACAACTGCGTCGCAAACCTTATGTTGGGTTAACAGTCTGTGATTTGCCATCCCCAGAAGACCGAGTGCCATAGACTTCGAGTCTTTGGAGAACAACAGCTGATTACGTTGTCGCTGCTCGCAATCTCTTGTACAGCTTGGCCACTTCAAGTTGACAAGCCATCGTCCAGTTTCGCGACATCAGACGAAGCCAAGCTCGTCTAGCTTCGGCGCCGGAATGCGGCAGCGACGCCCAATAAGCCGATAGACAGCAAGCCAAAGCAATTTGGTTCAGGGACTGCTGACGTTGACGCTTCTGCTCCAGCGGTTGCACCGAAGTTTGCAGACAGGATGAGGAAGTCGCTGAAGTTCACGGAGCCATTGCAGTCGACATCACCCAGCGAATGGCCGGCCAGATCTTGACCAAAGTTGTTCGACAAGATCAAGAAGTCAGGGAACCCAACCATTCCATCATCGTCTATGTCACCAAGGGTATTTGGATTGCACTGTGATCCCAAGAGCTGAAAAGTCATTTCCCCTGCCGCGGTGTCACCAACACCCGCGTATACCTCCAGCCACTCGGCACCACCGCGTTCCCACCACAAGACTTCTAAATCATATTCGCCTGCCAACATAAAGGTGGTGCCGAACGTGTCGCTGTTGCCCGTGTTCCCGGCCCATTGAATACACTCGGCGTTCGCCCCGTCTGGGCGGGTAACGCCCTGAGCAGCGTCGCGTTCGTTTAGCAGGGTGAAATCGGCACCATCAAGGCAAAGACGTCCACCATCGTCACCGCCGAAACCGAAAATGTAGTCGCCGTCTTCTGCGATGACGATTCTTGCTGTTGCTTCGACTGCAAAGTCGTCGCCACTAACTTCGAACAACTGGTCCTCATCAAAGCGACCACGCTCCCCGTCGCCAAAATTGATGACCGACTCCATAGTCTCTGCGGAAGCCATCACACGCACATCGTTGTTGTCCAAACCGATCGCTCTTTCAGCCGTTTCGAGGCTGGTTGTTGCAAAGCCGCCTTCAGCTCCAGTATCGACCTGAACGGTGCGCACTGACCAAACGCCGGAAAGCGTCGGTTGGACAGGAGTTGGATCTTCGACCGGAGATGGAGTTCCCACCCCACGCTCCCAATCGGTGGCCACATCTCCTAGCAATTGCAACGTCATTTCCCCTGCCGCGGTGTCACCGATGCCGGTATATACCTCCAGCCACTCGGCACCACCGCGTTCCCACCACAAGACTTCTAAATCATATTCGCCTGCCAACATAAAGGTGGTGCCGAACGTGTCGCTGTTGCCCGTGTTCCCGGCCCATTGAATACACTCGGCGTTCGCCCCGTCTGGGCGGGTAACGCCCTGAGCAGCGTCGCGTTCGTTTAGCAGGGTGAAATCGGCACCATCAAGGCAAAGACGTCCACCATCGTCACCGCCGAAACCGAAAATGTAGTCGCCGTCTTCTGCGATGACGATTCTTGCTGTTGCTTCGACTGCAAAGTCGTCGCCACTAACTTCGAACAACTGGTCCTCATCAAAGCGACCACGCTCCCCGTCGCCAAAATTGATGACCGACTCCATAGTCTCTGCGGAAGCCATCACACGCACATCGTTGTTGTCCAAACCGATCGCTCTTTCAGCCGTTTCGAGGCTGGTTGTTGCAAAGCCGCCTGCAACTCCAGTATCGACCTGAACGGTGCGCACAGACCAATCGCCTGCAAGTGTTGCGGTGGTACCTTCCAATCGTTGGAAAGGCGTAAGAAACTCAATACTGGCCAATACAGGGAAGTGGTCTGAAGGGTAGAGCACAACGAAATCTTGCCCAATGTCATCCCTGACCAAATTGTGCGGATCATGATTGATTTCTTCTTGTGGAAAGGCCGGAAACAAGATGCTACCGTCTGTTATTCGCTCCGTCTCAACGTGGATTCCGAGCTCGCGTGCTACTCTGGCACTATGGATAACAAAATCGTCGCTAACCAAGATGTGGTCGATGGGGTCTCGGTTCACGAAACTCAAATTAACAAGCTCACCTTCCGAGGTCCAAGGCAAATGGAATGAACCACCTGTGGCACCAGGACTAGCGGGGTGGCTACTGGGAAGGTTGGTGACGTTCGTCAATCCCACTCCCATCTCAAGCGTCTCGTCCAGCGCGTCATTGTCTTGGCCTACGTTCATATCTCCGGTAATGACGATAGGCCGTCCACCTGCGAGCGATGGCAATTGGTCACTTATCACTTCAGCAGCCTTTCCCTGGAGATCAAAAAAGAACGTATCTTCGGGGTCCGTCCTGTATGACCAGTGGGTGTTGAGTACGAACACTTCGTGCTCCGCGATTTCGTCATAGAGGATTACCCAATTCGCGGTTCTGGGAAAACCAGCTCCTAGCGATATCGATCCAGGTATGTTCGGAGTATCTGACAACCAGAATGTACCTGCGGTGGGCCCACCATCGGATGTTAATGGATTCCGAACAAAGCGGTCTTCGTTCCAAAATATGGCGTCATGCGAATCCCAAGCATCGGGGTCTACGTTTCTGGTGCGAGAGAACGTTCCGTACCCCTGATCGGACATAAACGAGTTGAGATCGTCGAACTGGTTGAAAAGGCCACCTGAGAAGTCCAACTCTTGCACCCCCAGGATATCCGGTTCGGCCTGAGCGATGGCACTGAGGACTCGTGTGGCTCGACTGGGATGCTGGATCGTTGTCCAGTTGTTGGCGACCCAACGATAGGGCAGATCGTCATCGAGAATAGATCTTTCGGCGCCACTACCCCTGATATTAAACGTCATAACATCGATTGGCTGCGCTGTCGCGGATTGCAGGCTGCAAACGCAGATGACCAACGACGCTAGTTTCAGCGGCATCGTTTGCAAACGACCGAGCTCGGTATATCGGTGGTATTTCTTTCTGACGGACTTGGCGAAGCTATTGTTTTGCTGGCTGAACATATGATTCGGACACTCACTACTAAGGGTCTGGAAAAGCGGCGAAAACGCGAAAAACTTGCCCATGTCGCCACCCCGTCGGGGTTCGACGGAATACTGCTAAAGGGGTAAAGCGAAGAAATTGGCCGGACGCCTTGGTGAAAATCAGATTTTTCTTGGAGAGTAATCTGACTCACACCCGGTGAGTGGTTCGGCGCAGCGTGGGTGCAATCAGAAAGAGGTCCACCGATTTTTGCACATAGTAGCGCGGCTCTCCGAGCCGTCGTTGAGACAGACTCTTCGCGGCACTCCGAGCCGTCTTTTGGCTGAGACACGGTTCGGAGAGCCGTGCTACTCTTCTGCACCTTTGATCTCATCGGGAGCCACGATCGAACTGTACACACGGACTTCGTCGATCGCACCTTTGAAGTATCGATTGTTGTCTCTTAGATCATAGCCAATCGCCATCTCAAAGCTTGGGTCGAGTTGCGCGATGGGGCCCTCTGCCGATCCAGACGGTTTGCCATCCACATAGATGCGACCTTCGCGGCCTTCGCGTTGCGCGACTACGTGGTGCCAAGCCCCATCGTTGATGGCATCTTTCGACTGAAAATGAAATTGATAGCCGCCGTCGTAACTCCAAAAACGAACTCGTCCTTCATTGATTTCAAGATTGAATTGACCATCCAACCCCTGCTCCATCTTTGGACGCTGCTGGATGATCAGCCCGTCGTCTGCCGTCGTTCGTACCCAAGCCGAAAGTGTATAGTCCGTACTGCCATATCGGGATACAGAGTTGCCAAGTAGGACACCGTCTCCCACACCATCAAAATCGAGCGCCGTTCCACGAACGCCAGGCACCCATTGTGGATCGCCAACGAAAGTCCCCTTTCCAACCAATTCCTGGATTTCATTTTCGGCTACCTCCTTGTTGATCCGGATCGCGATCTCGGATCCCGCGGCCTCGTCCATGAGCCACTCCGCTGATTGACTCCACTCCGCCCTGAGTTTGAGATCTGACAGAAGCACCCGCGTCTTATTATTGATCCTCCGAAGGCTTGGTATCGAATCGATCAGTTCTTCGTACTTGTCCGGTGAGTCGATATGAAGATCCGTCAGTGGAAGCTTTCGTATTGGATCCAAATTGGTAATCCTCTTGGATCCAGAATTGATCGCCAAGAATTCCAAATCCATCCCTTCCAGCGGACTTAGATCCGTAACGGAGGTGTTGGCGATCATCAGCGTCTTCAAAGGCATTCCTGCGACAGGCGAAAGATCCGAGACTTGCGTTGAATTGATGCACAACCAGTCAAGCGACATCCCTTTGAGCGGCGTCAAATCGGTGACTGGCCCACCTCCACAGTTCAGGTGTGTCAGTGGAAGACCGGCGAGCGGAGAAAGGTCGGCTTGCCCGTGATTCCACATTTCGATTGACTTGAGCGGCAGCGAAGAGAGTGGCTTGAGGTCTCGAATCTTGCCATTGCAGTAGAGGGTCTCAAGGCTGAGCAAATCTTGGATACCGTCTAAATCTGCAACTCCACCTCTAAAGGTCGTCAAACGCAAGTCCAGCTTTTTCAAATCTTTGAGTTTTGATAGCGGCCTCAGATCTTCGATGTCACGACATTTCAAGCTGAGAGAAACCACTTTGCCATTCTCAAGAATCGGAAAGGCTCTATATATCTCGAAAAGAGGATCGTTGTTGGCTAGAGAAGTAAAGACTTCCACGTAGTCCTGGAACGCCTCTGGGGATTCAAAGTAAGCCGCCATGGACCTCATCATCGGCGAGAGAGGCCTTGGCTTGAGTCGTTCCTGCGCCTCCTGTTTTAGATAGTCTTTGGGGCGGTGTCGCCAGTGTTCTATCCATTGTTTCGATGTCAGCGCGACGGGCTTCTGCTCGACCGAAACCCACCGACGTCCAGTACACCATTGGTAAAAGTCGATCGCGTCTCGGCTAATTCCCGTCGGGCACTTGATCGCCTTTGCTACATTACCGCCACCGAAGAGTCGGATGGTATCGTTGTCCACGCTTAGTTGAAAAATCGGGCCATCCAGTCCTCCGATTGCTTTGGAAGCGATTTCCGAGCCCAAACGCCAGTCCATGATTCGACAAGCTGCGTCACGGCAGCCAGTAATGATCATGTCTTGACCTTGAAAGAACTTTGCGTCAAAGACCTCATCAGGAT
>CAYNJG010000150.1:0-17994 GCA_964397295.1 uncultured Pirellulaceae bacterium | reverse complement strand
GGTATGAAGAGCTCTCGCGTGGCCTCGTTTTCTTGGTGGGTTGCGTGTGTGATTGATGTTATGATGGGTTCACCCACCTTGGCCACGGCCAGCCACTGCTTTGACTCAAGAACGTCTCCCTCAGCGTACTCGTGCGTGTGTCGATCTTTCCTTGTTGTCGTCGTCCTCTTTCTGACGCTTGCTGTGTGCCGGGAACCTTTGTTGGCGGAAGGCGTCGATTTCAATCGTGATGTTCGTCCGCTTTTCAATCAGCATTGCGTTGTATGCCACGGTGGCGTCAAAAAGGTGGGCGATCTGAGTTTCGTGTATGAGGATCAGGTTTCGGCGGTGGTGGATACTGACGCGGCGGATGAATCTGAGTTGATCGTTCGTATCACGGCCGACGATGATGACGAATCGCGGATGCCGCCCGCAGATCATGGTCCTCGTCTGAGCGAAAAAGAAATTGAGACCTTGCGCACTTGGATTGTCCAAGGTGCGAAGTGGGGGAAGCACTGGGCATTCGACGGTCCTCAGAAAAGTCAGTTGCCCGCCGCGAAAGACGATACATGGAGTCGTAATCGGATCGATCGCTTCGTGTTGCCTGTAATGCGAGCGAATAAGATGACGCCCTCCGCGGAAGCCGCTCCCGATCGTTGGCTGCGTCGCGTGTCGCTGGATTTAATCGGGCTTCCGCCAACGCCCGAGCAACGCGCTGAATTCTTGGAATCTGTCGAAGTGGATGGCGAGCAGGCTTACATCGAGGCCGTCGATCGGCTGCTTCAATCGACCTCGTTTGGCGAGCGGTGGGCGAGTGTTTGGCTCGACGTGATTCGATACGCCGACTCGCGCGGCATGGGAGCAGATGGTCGTCGAACGATTTGGAAGTATCGCGATTGGGTCATCCGAGCGTTCAACGATGACATGCCGTACGATGAGTTCACCGTGCGGCAGCTCGCCGGGGACCTGTTGCCCAACGCAACGATCGACGATTTAGTGGCAACCGCCAGCCAACGCGTCACGCAAACGAACGAGGAAGGCGGAACGAACGACGAAACCTTTCGTACGGAAGCAGTTATCGACCGCGTGAATACAACGTGGCAAGCATGGCAGGGGTTGTCATTTGGTTGCGTGCAGTGCCATTCGCATCCTTACGATCCCATTCGCCACGAAGAGTACTACGAATTCCTGGCGTTCTTCAACAATACCCGCGATTGTGATCTCAATAGTGACGCGCCGACCGTTGCTGTCCCGCTGGACGAAACGCAATCGACGGCCGCACGCGACTTGGATCGGCTAATCGAAGAACGCTGGCTATCTATTTGGTCAGAGGCAAACCACTTGCTGCAATCGGAAGAGGCTTGGCAGTCGCTTAAGCAGCTGACGGCGGAAACGAACAACGATACAAAGGTGGTCGTCAGCGAGCCCGGCGGCGTCCAGCAATACGAAACACGAGGCACTGTCTCGAGAAGTACGAAAGTTATCATCGAAGGTGACTTGCCGACGTCCGACGAGCCTCTCACCGCGATTCGTTTCACTGGCTATCCAAAAAGCGTCGAGCTTGCAAAGAGAGATTCCGAGTGGGGGTTTTTGATTTCGCACATCAAGGCATCCATCATCCCACGCGACGGCGACGCGACTGAGGTAGAGATTGCGTTTGTGGTTGCCGACGAGCCAAACCCACTGGTTGATCCTCAGCAAAGTCTGAACGTAAAAAGCAGCCAAGGGTTCGGCGCTTACTCGCGAATCAATTATCCGCGTAGTGGTGCCTTTGTTTTGAAGACGCCGGTGGAAATCCAGGTCGGTGATCGTTTGCGAGTTTCCCTTGCTCAAAATACGTTCGAACTAGGTGCGTTCCCATTGGTCGCGCACCGTGGCGAAATTTCCATTTCCACCGACAAGCGTTTTGCCGAATGGTGGTCGGGTGAAACTGAGGTTGCTGCTCGCGCTGAGTTGGCGGAGCTTCGAAAAGCACGGAAAGAGATTCGTTCAGTCTCGATTCCGGTGTTGGAGGAAAGGTTCTCGGCGTTTGCACGCGGTTCGTACGTATTCGACCGCGGCAACCAATTTACGAAAGCTGATCCCGTTCAGCCATCAACGCCCAGTTTCTTACCCGGAGCTTCGCGTGACTTCTCGTCCCGGCTAGATATGGCGCGATGGATTGCAAGTCCCGAGAATCCGTTGACGGCTCGAGTGGCCGTAAATCGCGTGTGGTCGCAGTTGTTCGGCACTGGGATCGTTGAAACACAAGAAGACTTCGGCACATCGGGCTCTTCGCCCACCCACCCGTTGTTGCTGGATGATCTGGCGGTTCGATTTCAAGCGGACATGAAATGGAGCACCAAGTCGCTTATCAAAGAAATCGTGTTGAGTTCGACCTATCGGCAAACGAGCCAAGCCAACGCGGAGAACCATAAGGCTGATCCCGCGAATAGATTTCTTAGTCGTGGGCCTCGCGGTCGACTGCCAGCAGAGACGATTCGCGATCAAGCACTCGCGGTGTCTGGGCTGTTGAGTGAAAAGATGTACGGCGAACCCGTGCATCCGCCGATTCCCGAAGGAATTTGGAAGCCATTTCAAGGTGGAGATAAATGGAAGACACCAGAAAAAGGTGAGGCGGATCGATACCGACGAACGGTTTACACGTACACAAAACGGTCAATTCAGTTTCCGATGATGGCTTCCTTCGACGCACCGACTCGCGAGTTCTGTTCCGTGCGGCGCTTGCCATCGAATACGCCGCTGCAGGCACTAATGACGTTGAATGACGCGGCGTTCGTCGAAGCCAGCGAGTCGTTGGCACAACGCATGCGCTCAGAAAGTGAAGATGAAAACGAGCAAGTACGATTCGGATTTCTGCTGGCGACCTGTCGCGAGCCAAGTGACGTTGAGCTCGAAACGCTCGTGAAACTCGCGAACCAAAAACGAACGCAGGATCCTTTGCAGGCCGTTGCCACGGTTTTGCTCAACCTGGATGAAGTGCTAACAAAATGAGCGAACGACGATCCATCCAATCAGAAGCGACAGAAACACTACTCCAGCTAGATACGCGTCGCCAATTTTTGCAGGCAGGAGCCACCGGCGTAGGGTCGCTGTGGTTGGCGTCTCAGGGAATGAGTAGCCCAGCGCTGGCGAACGCCGCTGATGCGGTTGGAACGCCATCGGGCAAAGTCAAACGCGTCATTTTCCTGCACATGATCGGCGCGCCGAGTCAGTTGGAGCTGTTCGACTTTAAGCCATCGCTGAAAAAGTTCGACGGAAAAGACTGCCCACAGGAATACATAAAAGGCCAGAAGTTTGCGTTCATTCAAGGGACGCCAAAAATGTTGGGGCCGCAGTACGACTTCCAGCAGCATGGCGAATCTGGCGCCTGGATGTCAGATCGCTTGCCACACTTTGCGAAGATGGCGGATAAGGTTTGCTTCATCAAAACGATGCAAACAGACCAATTCAACCACGGCCCGGCACAGTTGATGGTTCATTGTGGGCAGTCTCGGGTCGGTTACCCATCCATCGGTGCCTGGACGACTTGGGGGCTGGGCAGCCCCAATGACGATTTGCCAGGTTTTATCGTGTTGCTTTCCGGAGGCCGTCCGCCTCGTGTTGGAAACGCACTATGGAGTAGCGGCTTTCTTCCGTCTGTGTATCAAGGTGTGCAGTGTCGCAGCAAAGGAGACCCAATCCTGAACGTATCGAACCCGGCCGGTATCACGCGTGACGAACGACGCACCGCATTGGATACGCTCAACCAGCTGAATAAACTCAATCATCAACAGTTTGGTGATCCGGAAACACTGACTCGCATTAAGCAGTACGAACTTGCGTTTCGCATGCAGATCGCTGTTCCCGATGCGATGGATGTCACACAAGAGCCGAAACACATTCATGAAGAGTATGGCACCGAGCCAGGCAAAGAGTCCTTCGCCAACAACTGTTTACTAGCGCGCCGGTTGGCGGAACGCGGCGTTCGCTTCATTCAACTATTCGATTGGGGGTGGGACTCGCACGGTTCTGCAGAGTCGGAGTCGTTGACTGGTGGCTTCGTCAGTAAGTGCAAGCAAGTGGACCGTCCGATGACTGCGCTATTGAACGACTTGGACCGACGAGGCATGTTGGAAGACACGCTCGTCGTCTGGAGCGGCGAGTTCGGTAGGACGTCGATGGCAGAAAATCGTGGCGGTGTGGCGACTCGGTTTGTCGGACGCGACCACAATCCCAACGCCTTCACAATGTGGATGGCCGGCGGTGGCGTGAAGGCCGGCATGACCTATGGCGAAACTGACGAGCTTGGCTATCAAGTCGCAAAATCCCCCGTGCAGCTCCGTGACTTCCACGCAACGCTGCAGCATTTACTAGGGATGGATCCGCAACGCAGTGTCTTTCCATTTCAAGGGCTAGATCAAAAGTTGACGGGGGTGAAGCCAGCCAGGGTGGTGACAGAGATTCTCGCGTGACTGTAAGGAGGTCTTAGAGATTTGCGTGCCTTGTTCTCATCAATCGGTGTCGTATTGATCTTGGGCGGTGTAGCGTTGGATGCCTTGAGTGTTGTGTTCGCAATAGAAACATGGCGGAAAGGTAGACATGTGTCCGGCAATTCGATCGCGCCATTGATATTGTATCGTCCAGGGATTCTCGCAGTAGGTATTAGTTGCAACTGGAGCATGCGTGCAATCGCTGTTTCGTGCGTGATTGCATTGCTCTTCAATCTGACCTGCTGGATGGTGATACCAGGATTAATCTCGGTGTTGGAAACTGACGAGCGGAACCAGCCAAAGTAGCGTGCGAGATTCTTCGGCAGACATTGAGGCAGGTGTTCTCGAATTCCTTGCTGCCACCGCATTACTTTCGCTTTTGAAAAGTCACTTCGCCGGCTCGACCGAAATTGATCGAAAATGCTATCGCCGTACCTAATTCATCGCGTAGAAACCGAACCGGTATGCAGAATTGCTCCGCGGCTGGAACGAAAGTGTCTGGGGTGGTGGGGCTGTGGAGTCGCTTGCGGCCGAAGTTGTACTGCACGAATAGCTGTCCATCGGTTGAGGTAACGCGATGAACGGATTCCAGCTCATCGCAATAGTATTCGCCTTCGAGTGCCTCAAGTTGTTTCGGAGTCCAGGAAGTGAGTTTTACTGGAGTCCACACTTTGTCTCGTCCTTCTTCAAACTGGACACGAATCGTCGGTCGCGAAGGGTCCGTCAGTTTTTCGTCAGAGTCGTCTTTGTTCTTCGAGTTAAAACTGATTTCGAATTCGTCGTAGCCTCGTGCTGAGCGAAATCGGTTGCCGTTAATGTTCTGTAGCGTTTGGCGAAATCCGTATTGCCAGTGTCTGGTGATCGCCGCGAGCTGAAGCTGGCCTCGATCCAACGTGAGTTCGACGAAGTCGTTGTCCGAACGGCAGTAGGATCCGGCAAACGTTTCCAACTCACTGAGCCGTTCGGGCGAGAGTGCTGGTGCAGCCGAGACGGTTTTGTCCCATTCATGATTGCGTTTGACTACTTCAGGCTTTGGTTTCAGTTGATCACCAATGTAAAGGTCGGCCAGCTTCTTCACGGATTCGACCGAATCGGGCCAGCTTCCGTCTGTGTCGTGGTTACCCAGTACGACAATGGAAAGGTCGTGATCCGGAAACCGGACATAGTGTGCGACAAAGCCCAGGCCACCTCCGGAATACCAAATTCGTTTTGCACCACGGTAGTTCTGCGATGGATACGCCGACAAACACTGCTCGTTCCCAAGAAGAGAGCCGTCTCGCAGAAACTCAGTTGCGAACTTGCCTTTCGGCAAGCCTCTTTGAGTCCTCAAGCACTCGTCCCAACGAAACATGTCATTGGTTGTCGTCCAAACTCCTCCTGCTCCTTGCCAGCAATCACTTCGAGATTCGTGACGAGTAAACTTGTTCTGTCTGTGGGAGTAGCCAACCGCACGTCTTCGATGTGGGAAAAGTGGCGTGTCCTGAAAAAGGGTGTGCTTCATATTCAGCGGTTCGAAGATGTGCTCCTCGGCAAACTCACGCAGTGTTTCCCCGTAGTTCGGTGGATCACTTCTGCGAGCAGAAAGTAATCTGTGTTCGAATAAGACCATTTCTCGCCAGGCCGGATCATCAGCGTTTTTTGACGTCCGATGACGTCGAGTACGTCCTCGGACGTAAACGCGTCCTCGACGTTGCGCCCTAACAGCGGCATGCAAAAATAGAAGTCGCGCAGCCCACTGCGGCAGGTTAGCAAATGCTTAATCGAAATTGGGATTTCGAATTCATGCAGTTCGGGGATGTACGCACGCACATCATCGTCTGGACCGAAGTGTCCCTGGTCCATTGCGATCGCTACGCTGGCAGATGTGAAGCTCTTGGATAGCGAAAGGAGGCACAAAACCGATTCAGGGCTGAGCGGAGTTTGCTCGTCAAGATTGGCCATGCCATAGCCCTTGTTGTGGACAACTTCGCCATTCTTGAAAACGGCGACAGCATAGCCTGGAGAGTCAACTCGATCCCAGTTCGAGAAAATCTCATCCACCTTCTGTTTGCGACTCAGGTCGTCTGCGAACGCAAGCTGGCCAATGCAGAGGAAGAAAATGAGAGATCCTAGGCAGAACGCTTTTCGCTGGCAAAGCATGGCTGGTCCTCATTGGGGTGCCGTTTGAGTTGGAAAGCCGCAATGAGAAAAGAACCGCAAGGCAAGACGGCGGTAAACAGCGGGAGATTTCGTAGGCCGAATCAGTTGCAACTGTTCGATCAGCATACGAAATTAGCGACATATATTGAATTACCCAATCGGGCCCAAGAAGGGGGACCCAACTTTGTGGGATATCTCTTTGTGGCGCACAGTCGAGACCTGGCTACGCCAAGATGTCCTTCACTACGTGTGCCTCTTCAACACCGGTTAGTTTCTGGTCGAGTCCTTGGAAGCGATACGTGAATCGCTCGTGGTCGATTCCCAACTGGTGCAGGATGGTGGCATTCATGTCGCGGAGGTGGACGGGGTTCTCGAGGATGTTGTACGCGTAGTCGTCCGTCTTGCCGTACTCGATGCCGGGCTTGATGCCTCCACCAGCAAACCATGTGGTGAAGCAGCGAGCGTGATGGTCGCGACCGTGGCTTGTTTTTGACAGTTTGCCCTGCGAGTAGATCGTGCGGCCGAACTCTCCGCCGCAGATGACGAGCGTGTCTTCGAGGAGACCGCGTTGCTTGAGGTCTTGGACGAGTGCAGCGGCAGGTTGGTCGATGTTTTTGCACTGGCCTTTGATGCGATTCGGTAAATCGCCGTGCTGATCCCAGCCACGATGGAAGAGTTGGATGAACGGTACGCCTCGTTCGGCCATTCGTCGAGCAAGGATGCAGTTGGAGGCGAATGTTCCGGGTTTCTTAGCTTCCGGGCCGTACATCTCCAGCGTCTTTTCGGTTTCGTTCGACATGTCCATTAAGTCGGGTACCGATGTTTGCATTCGGTAGGCCATCTCGTATTGCGAGATGCGAGCATGGATTTCTGGATCGCCTACTTCTTCATACCGTTGCTCGTTGATCGCCGCTATTTTGTCGAGCATGCGGCGGCGCGTTGCGCTGTCGACGCCTTTCGGGTTGGAAAGGTAGAGGACCGGATCGCCAGCGGCGCGGAACTTTACGCCTTGATGTTTCGATGGCAGGAAGCCGCTGCCCCAGAGTCGTGAGTAGAGTGCTTGGCTTTGTCCTGGCCCCTTGGAGATGATGACGACGTAGCCTGGTAGGTTTTTGTTCGGGCTGCCTAGTCCGTAACTGAGCCACGCGCCTAGGCTGGGGTGGCCGAGTTGCTGCGTACCTGTGTTGATGTACGTGATCGCAGGGTCGTGATTGATTGCTTCTGAATTGATTGTTTTGACGATAGCGATATCGTCGACAATGCCCGAGATGTGCGGAAGAAGTTCGCTAACGTACGTTTGAGCTTGGCCATACTTCTTGAACTTAAACATCGGCGCCACGCACGGGAACTCTTTCTGCCCGCTGGTCATGCCCGTGATGCGTTGTCCGTTTCGGATCGAATCGGGGAGTTCTTCGCTGTGGAACTTTCGCATCGCTGGCTTGTAGTCGAACAAATCAATGTGCGATGGTCCGCCAGAGAAGAATAGATAGATGACGCGTTTCGCTTTCGCTGGGAAATGTGTGCGATCCATGACGCCGTCGTAGCCGCCAGTCGCGGTTGGAGGTGTCACCTTGGCGGCTTTGGCGTTGTCAGCGGCAAGCAGTGAAGCCAGCGCAAATCCACCCAGTCCGCGACCGCCGCTCAGCAAGGCTTGGCGTCGTGTGTGGAGCATGGCGCTTTCGGTGATCGGGTCCATCGCTTATTCCTTGTTCAGAGTTTCGTCGAGATTCAGGATTACGCTGGCGACGATCGTCCACGCAGCGTGTTGCGGCACGTCCAGCTTCTCGTTGCGTTTCGTTTCGCCGACAGTCAGTAATTCTTTAGCCGCTTCGGTGTTGTTTTTGAATCGGTCTGTTTCGGTAGCGAGCAAGTCGAGCAGCAACTCGTGGCGACGCGAATCTGCCGGCCGACCGGTGGCTAGTTCGAAAGCGGTATCGAGCCGCTTGGCATCGTCGGACGGTTCCTCTTCGAGCAGCCGTTCTGCAAAGCAACGAGAGGCTTCAACGAACTGATCGTCATTGAGCGTGACGAGAGCTTGCAGCGGTGTGTTCGTGCGTTGGCGTTGGATCACACATTTTTCACGGGTTGGTACGTCGAACGTCATCATGGCGGGCTGCGGCGATGAGCGTTTCCAATACGTGTACATCGTACGTCGGTAGAGTTTTTCGCCATGGTCTTGCTTAAAACGAACGTTGCCATCCAAAGAGACTTCGTTCCAAAGCCCCGGTGGTTGATACGGATTGACTCCCGGCCCACCCACTTTCTCGACCAACAAACCAGCGACTGACAACGCGTTGTCGCGGATGGCTTCTGCGGAGAGTCGAATGCGTGGTGCGCGAGCGAGGTAGCGGTTCAGTGGATCTTTGGCTCGCTGCTGTTTCGTGATGTTGGACGACTGCCGATACGTTCGCGACGTCATGATCTTTCGCAGCATGCGTTTGACATCCCAGCCGCTGTCGACGAAATCGCGGGCTAGGTAGTCCAGCAGATCGGGATGACTGGGCCATGCGCCTTGCGATCCAAAATCTGCGACGGTCGAAACGATGCCTTCGCCGAAGAGCATAGTCCAGTATCGATTGACGGTGACACGTGCGGTTAGTGGTTGTTCGGGGCTAGTCAGCCATTTGGCTAGGCCGAGTCGTGAACTGGAAGCTTCTGCAATCGATGGCAGGAAGCTAGGAGGCGTTGGCTTAACAATGCGTTCTTTGATCGGTGAATCGTAGCTGCCTCGATTCAACACGTAAGTCATCCGCGGTTCTTTCATGTCGTTCATGACCATGACCGTCGGGATCTTCTTCTGATACTCGTCACGTGCCTTTTTGGCGTCGGCAAGGTTTTCTTTTAGCTCTTTGCTCTTGGGCCAAACGCGATCCTTGAAATGTTTGGCGATCGCGTCGGTTTGTTCTTTCGTACGTTCTGATTTGACCAGTTCGATCGCTGTTTGGAGATCTTTGGGGAGCGTTGAATCGCCAGCTTTGAAGTAATAGCCTGTTTCGCTGCTTCCATTGCAGATTTTGATGAGGAGGTCGTTGTCGCCCTCATTCAGCGACAGCGTTACTTTTGCTTGGTCCGGCGCCGCGCCTCTGTTGGATTTCTCTTTGAAGATCTCCTTTTTGTTGATCCATACCGTCAGTGTGTCGTCACTGCCGAGCGAAACGTCTAGTTGCGTGGGTTCGGTGGTCGTGATTTTGCGATAGAGGTACGTCGTATCACCCAGCCCCGAATAGTCGAAGGTGATGACTTTGCCGTCTTCCCATTTGGGTTCAGTGTTCCACTCGAGCTTTCCGAATTTCTTTTTGAGGTCGACTTTCTTTTGTTTTTCCGGGCCGAATTGTTTTTCAAACGTTTCGTCGAGATCCTTTCCCTTGAATGGGCCGATGCGATGCCAGTCACCCAATTCGATTGTGGTCAATGCGCCGTCAATACGGGATTGAATCCACGTATCAATTTCTTCATCGGTCGGGTTTGTGTTGGCGAGTTCCGACTCGACGTTTTTCAATTGTTCGTTGAGCTTGGCGAGTTCCGACGTTTGCGTTTCGTTGCCGACGAGCACGCGAGGTTCGGCATTTCCGTTTCGCGTTTGCATGCCTTTCTCTGGCGTCTGGTTGAAGAAGGCAAAGAAGCGATAGTAGTCGTCTTGTGAAATGGGATCGTATTTGTGGTCGTGGCACTGAGCACACTCCATGGTCAGCCCCAGCCAAACCATCGACGTTGTTTTTACGCGGTCGACGATGTACTCGACGCGATACTCTTCGTCGATAGCACCACCTTCGTCGGTGGTGCCGTGGTTTCGATTGAAACCGGTTGCTACCAGTTGCTCGGTGGTTGGTTCCTCTAGCAGGTCGCCTGCGAGTTGCTCAATCGTGAATTGATCGAACGGCATGTTGTTCGCGTACGCTTTCAGTACCCAATCTCGCCACGGCCACATTTGACGCGGTCCGTCGGCGTGGAAAACGCTAGTGTCTCCGTAGCGGGCAACGTCCATCCACGCGAGCGTCATACGTTCGGCGTAGCGCGGTGAGCTGAGCAGTCGGTCGAGCAAGCGTTCATAGGCGTTGGGGCGATCGTCCTTCACGAATTCGTGAATCGCTTCACGGGTTGGGGGAAGGCCCCATAGGTCGAATGTTGCGCGGCGAATGAGCGTGCGTCGGTCTGCTTCAGGAGAAAGCGTTAAGCCCTCTTGGGTGAGGCGACGTTGCACGAACGAGTCGATTTCATTCTGGATTGAATCGCGGTCGGTGGACGCAGGAATACTGGTGGGCTTTGGGGGAATGAAAGACCAGTGGCCTTCAAGCTCGCCCCCCTGCTCAATCCAACGCTTGAGCAATTCGACCTCTTGACCGGTTAGTTCAAGCTTTGCTTCCGGTGGAGGCATGATGACTTCCGGATCGTCGCTCGTGATTCGCCCAATAAGTTCACTAGCTTCTGGATCATTGGGCACAATGATTTCGCGTTCCGTCAGATCAGACGTTGTTTTGTCGAATCGCAACTCGGCTTTTCTGTCGTGCTCGTCCGGTCCGTGACATTGGTAGCACTTTGACGAAAGTATTGGACGGATGTCGCGATTGAATTGGACTTCGTCGGACGTTGCAAAAGCAGAAGCCGCGAGTAGGAAGAATGTCGAAATCAGGAAGGGGAACCGCATGGCTGGATTTCAGGAAGGAGGCACGAAATTTCGGCCCTCCAATCATAACGCAAATCGAGTGGATACCCCAATTTGGATTTGGCGATAGTCGAGGAAAAACAGGGCCGTTGTGCGTATCCGTTTGCAGAGTTTTCGGTTTTTAAACAGAAACTCGGATACGCGTGAAGCATTGGGCGCGGATCGACCAGGACTGCTCAAACGTCAGCTGGCTTAGGGCATTCGTAACCCTTGCGATACTCTCGCGTGAGCATTTCATTCGCGGCGTCGTTGTTGGTGAAGACTTCCTTTTCGGGGTCAAATTTCAACAACGGGCCCATCGCAAGCGGATACTTTTCCAGATCAACATTGCTGTCTTTCAAGTGCTGCACCGTGCGGCGTAAAGTGGCGCCGTTGTCGTCGAGGCTCGTGACGTACGAAAGGATCTTTTCGGCTTCGTCGACGCTGACGTGATTCTTTTCACCCACGTAGTACGAAATGTTGCCCAGATGACTAATGCCGGCCGATAGGTGACCCTCGAGCGCCGATGCGTTCAGGTCTTCAGTACTGCGAGAGTTGCAGGCGTCGACGAAATTTTGGAAGTGGTTGCCACCGCCGTTGAACGTCTTGATTTCGTTGAAATCTTTGTCAAATGCGACGCAGTTCGTGTAGGTGCGTTGCACGAGGTAGCCTTCGCTACCGTAGAAGACGACGCCGATTTTATTACCGCTGTCGCTATCGAAGAGCTTGTTAAGTTCGTCATCGGCGGACGGTTTGATTTCGAGGCCACGTGTCTCGAAGACAATGCACTTGTCACCATAGTCGTAAATTGAGACTTCCGTGTTACCGGTGTCGCCGGCGTCGATGTAGTCCGGATTGTTCCGTTCGGCTTGGTAGCCTAGACGTCCGCCGTAACAGACTACGCTTCGTGGGTGTCGCATTAGGCCGAGTCCCCAACGTGCGACGTCGGTTTGGTGCGGGCCTTGATTGCCGAGGTCACCGTTGCCGTAGTTTCGTTGCCAGTGCCAGTCGTAGTGGAAACGCTCGCGAGTGAGTTTGGGATCGCTGAACTGTGCGGGACCGCTCCAAAGATCGAAGTCTACGCTTTCAGGTACATCGTAGTTGCCTTTCGGTCCGATCGACTCGCGCCGCTTGTAGCAAAGTCCTCGGGCAAAATTCACTTCGCCAATGCCGCCTTCCTGGATGAACTTCACGGCTTCGTGCATTGCTGAGTGCGACCGGCATTGCGTGCCGACCTGGCAGATTCGCTTGTACTTTTTTGCGGCTTCAACGAGTGCGCGACCTTCCATGATGTTGTGGCAGATCGGCTTCTCAATGTAGGCGTCTTTGCCAGCTTGCATCGCCCACACGCCACAAAGTGCGTGCCAGTGGTTGGGCGTAGCCGTGCTGATGCCGTCGATCGATGAATCGTCGAATGCAATGCGCATATCTTTGACAACTTTGGGTCGTTTGCCGGTACGCTCTTCGATGCCCTTTGCCCGTTTCTCGCCAGCGGCTTCGTCAGCGTCTACCAAGTAGCGAATTTCGACGTTCTTCATCTCACCGAAGCCACCGATGTGATTTCCACCTCGACCGCCACATCCGATGACAGCAAGCCCCATTTTCTCGTTTGGCGACTCTTGTGCATGAGCGCGTCGAATAGCGACAGATGTGAGTGTGGCGGCAGTGGCGAGCGAGAATTGGCGTCGAGTGAACTTGGACATCGTCGTTTGTTCCAGAGGTGACGGATGGGCAGGAAAGGGCGTATTTTTGCGTATCGGAAAGATGGGTGCAACTGCTCGAGATCGTTCAGATTTCCAGATGCTCCAACGGCAGATACGAGTGGATTTAAAAAAAACTTGCTTTCGCGGACCGCGACGTGAAAATGGGTCGTAACAGAATTCCCTTGGAGGCTTGCCATGATCAAGCCGTGTCTTTCACCAGTTGCGCCACGCGTGAAGACCGATGGCAGCAGATCTGCCGTCCTGTTGACGGATCAACTGGAGTTGCTGCTCGACTCTGAATATCCGATTCGCGTCCGAGTCGATGGTGAGTTTAGCCAGCAGGCGTTGGCTCATGTCGCCGAACAGTTGAAGGCTGATGTGGAGAGCGGCAAACTTCGCATTCAGGGCCTGCCCGCCGTCAGCGTCGTTCCGGCTGTCCGGCTTTGCAGTACTCATGAACAACTGCCCCCAGATGACTTGGTCGATTCGCTGGAAGATCAATTCGAACAGACGTTTCGGCTGCTACCTTGGGGGAGAGACGAATTCATTGAGTACCTCTTGAGCTGTCACTCGCAGCAATGTCGTTCGGTGATGGAACGTCTTCAGTCGGCAAATCTTTCGTTTGCGGGTGGATCGCCGCTTGTGTGGAAGGTTATTCTCGACCAGATGGCAGACGATCCTTCGCAGACGGACCCCGAAGAAATAGTCTCTACGGAAGTGCGTTTGCGAATCAACGACGTAGAGAAGTTCAATGCGGTTGCGGACCAGCTGATCGCGTCGCGATTGTTTAGGATTTCAGGTCAAATCCTTGCGCTGCTGCCAGATCATCCGGCCGCGCTGCTTAAAAATCCGGCGGTTAAGCAAGCTGTTGCAACGTGGCGCTTTCACGAGCGACTAAGGAACGACGACGGTAGCGATCTGATTGAACTTGTCTCGTATGATTTGTCCACTCGAGTCGTGCAGATCGGTCGTCAGCTTGCAGATGACAGAAAAACTTGTGCGAAGCTTGCCGAGCTGTTCCTGGCAGTCGCCGAATCGGCGCCCCATCGTTCGAATCTCGTTGCCAATTGCGCGACGTTGCTCGCGCTGGCGGATCCTGATTGGCGGCCACAAGGTGAGTTGTTGCATCTTCGCGGCGCGACTTTTTCCGATGTGAAGTGGCCCGAGATCGACTTGTGCGAGTCCGATTTGCGACGCGTGGACTTTGGAGGAGCCGACCTTTCATTTGCTGAGTTGCGAGATTGCCGACTTTCATTCGCGAATTTTGCTAACTGCAGTTTACAAGGCGCTGATATTTCGTTGTCGGACAACGAGTCGGGCGAGTCGTCCGACGAAGAGGGCGGTGATGAGAGACACGAGCAGGGCGGAGGCAAGCGACAATCGGCGCAAGAGCGAGCTAAGCGGCGCATGCGAAGAAGCCGTCGTCAGAAGTATAAAAAGATCTTGGCTTCGCGGCAAAATACTGTTTGCAAATCCAACTTTGACGGCTGCGACTTAACCAATGCCAATTTATCGGGCCGTGCGTTTTCGGATTCTTCGTTTCGTAACGCCAAACTACGAGGAGCGATCGGACGCCGATTCTTGACTTTAGTTGGCACGGATCTGTCTGGTGCTGATCTAACTGGTGGCCAGTTTGATGAAGCGATTTTTCAGGCGACCAATTTTGCCACGGTGGCCATAGACGAGTGTAACTTTCGCAAGGCAAGCCTCGTTGATTCTAAGCTTGTCGATGTGCGTGCTCGGGAGGTCAACTTTTCGCATGCGAAGCTTCGGAGCGTCGAATGGACCAGAAGCCAACTTCGGCGCTGCAATTTTGTCGGTGCGGACCTGACGGCGGGAAGAGTGGCAGAAATCCAGTGGGAGGATTGCGATTTGCGTGAGGCGGACCTACGAGGATTGGATTTTCATATGGGGTCCAGCCGAAGCGGGATGGTCGATAGTCTTTATCCGTCGCACGGTACGCGAACCGGGTTTTATACCGACGACTATGCCGATCAGCACTTCAAACGAGCGGAAGAGATTCGCAAAGCGAGTCTGGTGTGCTGCGATTTGCGAGGCGCCAACATTACTGGCGTCGACTTCTATCTAGTTGATCTGCGTGGTGCACAGTTTGAAGAAGATCAGCGGCAGCAGTTCATTTCGTGCGGAGCGATCCTCGACGACAATCAATTGTGAGTCGGGACGCGACGGTCTAAACGCCACGAAGCTCGCCCTCATCGTTGGCTTGCCAGGTGGTTCCATTTTCCACATCAACTGCAGTCAACCATGCGCCACCATAGCAAAAGGTGTCGATGCAGATCAGATGTCCGATGTCAAAGATCTCACCGCTTTTGTCCGGAGTGTGACCAACGACGGCCTTCTTGCCCGACATGTGTGGTCGCGGTGTTTTTTGTTCAAGACTTCTCCAGCGACAAATCATGGGATCTTGCTCGGCAAGCGGTATCTTGGGTTCGTAGTTGCCGTGCGTGTAAAAATGGTTTTCGGTCTCGTGGTAGAGCAGGGCGTTTCGCATCAACTCGAGATGCGACTCAGGTACGACGGAAATGTCGCCAGTGAATCCGTAGGACTCCATCGTTTCGCCGCCGCCATGCTTCAGCCACTCGAGCGGCGACTCACCGTCCATGACGGCCAACATCATTTCTTCGTGGTTACCCATGACGACGACCAAATTTGTGCGATCGCGCAACGCTAACAATTGGTCCACGACGCCCTTGCTGTCCGGACCGCGATCTACCAAGTCCCCGAGCGAAATGATCGTATCTTGGTCGGTGGGTTGGATTGCTTCGATCAAAGTTCGCAACGCATTTGCGCACCCGTGAATGTCACCGATAGCGATGTTTCGACTCGTCATTTTTCTTTGATGGGACTCGTAGGATCAGTAGGCCGCCGATAGCGAGTGCTAGCGTTTGTGTGGGTGGTAAATCATGCCGGACAGACATGTATCGCACAACTTCGAATATGACGATTTGCCAAATTGTTCGGTTGTTCGGGCCTGATTATCCCCACCTTTAGCTTGAAATCGGGCCCGTATGCACGGATTTGCGGGAAGCGACCAAACGCCTTGAAGTCAGTGATGGCACTGCACCGATGTCATCTCTGGGTTTTCGTTTTGGGAAGGAGTCCGTTATGCGATGCCATTTTAAGATTTTGATTATTGCCACCTGCGTGGTCGGTGTGTTACCCGTTGCGGCGAGAGGTGACGACGAGACGTTGGATTACTTCAAGCGTTTTCTGGATTCCTCGCCACGAACTGAGCAGAAGTCAACCGATTTGGCCGACGACTGGATCAACAAAGTGACGCGTTCACAAGATTCGTCGAGCAGCGAAGTCGAGTCGCTCAGAGAACCGATTCGTGTTGCACAGAAGTCGACACGAGCGGCAGTACCCCGCCCGGCAGTACCAGTGCCGCGCCCAGCACCACGTTCTACTGTGTCAGATCCAATTCCGACTCCCCAAGCCGATCCCATTTCGCAATCGCAAGTTGCTGAGCTTTCTGAAGCAGATATGCGAGCGGCAAAGCAATTGGAAGCGAAAGTGAATCGGCAGGTTCAGAATCTCCAGGTGCAACTCGAGCGTGAAGAAAAAGCGTTGGAGCAGCAACTGGCGACGTTTGGCAAACGACGACAAGTTGCATTGGAGAAGGCGGACGAAAAAGAGCTCGAGCGAATCGAAAAGCTTGAGCAAACGGCCGTAGTGAGCTATGAAAAGCGAATCCAGCGTTTGATGAACGCCATCACGCCTGAGTTGCAAACAGGGCCGACCGGTGTCGCTTCAGCACCTGCGAGCCACGGCCCACGGGCCCAGACGCGTCCTCGTCAGCAGCCAGTGCAACGTCCTGTCGCTAATCGGCTTCCAAAACCGAAATCACAGAGTCCGTCACGAGCCCGTTCAACGCAACAAGTGCAGGCCAAACAGAATCAACTTCGCGGTCGAACAGAACTGAGTCGGCGTATGGCGGAAGCTGCAAGGCAAAACGCGCCAGCAGCTCAGCCAAAGAAAAAGCGTTTCAAGCTTTGGCCATTCAAATAAGAGCTGTGCGTTCGTAGTTGCCTCGTTTTGCAGCTATTTTACTGCGATCAAAATCGGCACCACCAGCTTTGTCGCGGTTGGGCGAAGACATTGCTGGTCGGTGCACGGTTGATAGTGGAACTCGCATTCGATCTGCCCTTCTCCCGGCCGTACGTTCGCCGAGATCGTGAGCGGGACAGAGAGCAGTACCTCGTCGTGATACATTCCGACGGGACCCTGCGATGAATCCTTGAGTTCTGCTTCTGGCAACGACCATTGCCCGGCCATGATACCCGACGGTAATTTCAAAACGCACTTGGTCGGACGTCCAACACCCGTCGGGCCGTCTGCGGCGTAGATATGCCAACCGTCTGCAATCTTCGCGCGGATGACAAGTTGAGCTTGCCCGTTCACGACAGCTTTATTCCGATCGAGTGCAGCACCGACGGCAACAGGACTGTTGTGAGATGGTTCGCCTACATTGACTTGGACCGTAGCGGGATCGGCAAGCACGGGATCCGCAACGATCGGCTGGTCAGTCGAATCGGTGGAGCTCTCTGTTTTCCGTGTGTTTGTTGATGACGTGTCGCAACCAAGCAGGCTGGCAGCGATCACGATTGGGAAAAGGAATCTCATGGGTGATTTCTCCGCTTGGCTTTTCTGGTCGCATGAGTCTATTCAATCCAACGTTGCACCGAGAGTGCGAAGTCTCGACGTTAGTGTCGGTGAAGTTTGGCAATTTCCGCACGGCAATACTCGCGTGCTAGCGGCGATGGATACTGATGTTTACATGATTTTGCAATCGCATTAGATTCTCGGGTCAATCGTCCAAACGGGCGACTTCGTAAGGAACTATTTGAATTACATTGACCTGCTGCTTTGAAAGCAGCCAAAGCCATGTCGCAAAAACCTGTCGGCATGGGCGTTGAAAGGATTTGACGCAAGATGAACCAGACTCCCGCAGCTATTCTGATTCTAACCTCAGCCATCCTGGCCTACACAGCAACGGTTGGATCTCCGGCGGTTACGACCACGGAAGCAGGCATTGTTA
>CAYNJG010000149.1:0-18130 GCA_964397295.1 uncultured Pirellulaceae bacterium | reverse complement strand
CGCACGACCAGTCTGTCGCGGAGCAGTCAGACACTGTACTACGGATGGTGGAAGGTCGTATTGAATCTGGTCAGGCAGTTCGTCGGGCCAGTTAGTAACTGCGCCATTTTCGGCGGCGCCACATCCGAATGTGTCTACATGAGCGCACGCAATTGGCTATACACCGCTGACGATCTTCCCAAGCTGAGCCCCTTCGGGTCAGTCTTGGCCGAGCAGATTTCGATATCTCACTTCGCAGACGGCAAGTGGTCTGTTCCGAAACTGCAAATGTTGTCCGAATTCTCGCTTCATCCGGGTTCGCATTGCTTGCACTACGGCAGTTCGTGTTTCGAGGGATTGAAAGCTTACCGCTGGGAAGACGATACGTTGGCTGTCTTTCGAGCAGATCGTCATGCGGAACGCATGACGAAGAGCGCCGAAATTTTGCGTTTGCCGATTCCCGATGGGGACATGTTTCAGACCATGGTGTGTGAGGCGGTCAACGCTGCCGCCGAGATGGTACCGCCGGCGCCGGGCGCACTCTATCTTCGTCCCGTGTTGATTGGTACCGATGAAAACATTGGCGCGGCAAGTTCCCCAAGTAAAACTGCGAGCTTCTATGTTCTCGCTTCTCCGGTTGGCAGCTATTTCGCTGCGGGCGAAAAAGCGCTGCGATTGTTGGTGGAGGACAACGTTCCCCGAACTACGCCACAATTTGGACGAGTGAAAACGGGTGCAAACTATGCTGCGGCACTTGGAATTACGCTCGAAGCAAAAGCAAAGTGGAACATCGACCAGATTCTTTTTTGTCCCGACAACGACGTGCAGGAAACTGGCGCGTCAAACTTCTTATTGATTGATGATAAGACGGTTTGGACGAAACCATTGGCCAGTAGCTTCTTGCACGGAGTTACGCGCAATTCGATTTTGCAACTCGCTAGTGCGATGGGTTATGAGATTCGTGAAAAGGATTTCACCGTCAAAGAACTGTTGGATTGGACCTCGCATGGTGAGGCTGCTCTTTCTGGTACAGCGGCAGTGCTAGCGGGCGTGGGTACGTTGATTTACCAAGACCGCGAATACGATCTGTCTGGAAAAGAGACCGGCCCCAACACGTTGCGATTGCGACGGGCATTGAACGATATCCAACAGGGTGCTGCGGCAGATCCCGGCGGATGGATCAAGAAGGTCTGATCTTCGCGAGCTCTTGCAAAACTCGCTTCGCCGGATAGCGAGTTCGAAAACTGCACTAGCTTCATCCTGGCAGATTCTATAAATCAATTAAGATCTACCGAAATTAGTGCTGCCATCGACATCAAGGAGGATGACGGTGAATTCCATCAAGAACGCGATTGTCACAGTAACATTGTTGGCTGTGGGGTACGGTTCGTACATTGTCTTGAGCGAACCTGGTTCGAACGCCCAATACGTAGGGCAGTCAGTCCAGAACAACGCGGTTGTGGAACCGTTCGCTCCTGCGACCGAATTAGCACCCAACCTAGAAGTGCGCGCGACACCCACGCCTGCTCCTTTCAACGAACAGCAGCCGATTGCGATCAGTCCGCCTGTTTCTGTTGCAGCACCGAACCTCCGCGCACCGGCATCGTCGGAGATCGATTCGATTCTTCAGTTGCCAGAAGTAGAGCCGCAAACATTGCCTGCGTTTCCAGACGCGCAGCTACCAAAACTAGAAACCGCAAAAAGTGACACTCCAGTTTTGCAGATCGATCTACCGCCCAAGCAGGATTCGTCGGCGAGCAACGGTTTACCTGAGCTGCCGGCTCTGCCCGATCTCATTGGGTCCGAAAACAAGTTGCCTACCGAGACTCCCACATTTCCATCGAACCTAGCTCAAAGTGGTGTGCAGAGCTCGGCAACGTTGGAAGTCGAGCTGCCTCCGCAACCAGAGGCGATCGTGGATGTCGGTGGCCCTGCACTCGGTGCCCCTGAGATCGGTACCCCTTTTGACCGTCCCGTTTCCAATCTCATCAAGCCTGAGGGCATTGAGTCGATTGTTCAGCCGGCCGTCTCCGGACAGCCAGAGCTGATCGAACCTTATGCCGCTGAGTCCGACGTTGAAGTAACGTTGCCCAACAATGGTGGACCGTTTGACACTCCGGTCGGCAGAACCGCAACGACGCTTGTGCCGCCGAATAACGTGGCCACCAATCCACCACTTGAAGTAAACCTACAACCGGCGCGGATTGACCATGCGGTTGGCCCAATTCCGCCAACGGTGCCTGAAGAGGGCAGCGCGGCCTTTGAAAAAGTATGGCTCGAAACGCAGGAGTTAATACTTGTCAAAGATGTCGCTAAGGCGCTTCGCATCCTCACTCCATGGTGTGCGGATTCCAATTTGAATGACGAACAAAACGAACGGTGTTTGCGACTACTTGATGAGCTGGCTGGCGAAGTTGTCTATTCGCGCAATAGCTACCTCGAGCCAGCTTATACGGTGAGAGCTGGAGAGACGCTTGACGAAATATCCAAAACGTACAACGTTCCACTCGCGCTAGTTGCGAAAATCAATGGAATAGCTCCACCGTATGCGTTGAGTACAGGTGAATCGCTGAAGATGATTCGCGGTCCGTTTCGAGCAGACGTGAGCATTTCAAACAAAGAATTGACGCTCTACGTTGGTGCCTATTACGCGGGGCGATTCTCTGTCGAAATCGGTCGAGATCTTCCACCCGAAGAAACGTTCTACGAAGTAGCAGAGAAGACGATGGGCCGCAATTACTTTGATCGGCGAACAGGAAGTGAAGTCCTACGCGGGCAGCCTGACAATCGCTACGGCGATCATTGGCTTGGCCTACGAGGCGAACACATTACCACCGGTCACAGCGTTGGCATTCATGGACGTCCTGCTGCTGGCGTGGGCTCCGATCCGGGGTGCGTTAGCTTGGACCAAATCGATGCCGCCGACGTGTTCTCGATTATGTCGATTGGATCACGCGTGCAAATCCGCCGATAGTTGTCGGCGGATTCGCGACCGTTGCAAATTTTCAGAGTTCCAACTCGTCCGCTGCTGCTGCATCTAATCCAAAGTTCGCTGACAGCATCAAGAAATCAGCGAAGCCAGTATCGGCATCGCCGTTGAAGTTGCCTTGGGCCCAACCGGTATCCGTACTGCCGAAGTTCGACGAAAGGATGAGGAAGTCGGCGAAGTCTACATCCCTGTCGAGATCCGTATCACCCAACAAAGTTCGGAAGATCGTTTCGACCATAAAGGTTCGATCCGCTTCGTTGACATCGCCGCTAGCGTCTAGGTCGAATACGAGGGACTGGTCCCCCGTGTTGAGTGCATTCAGAAGGATATCGATATCAGCCGAAGTCAGTTGCGAATCGTTGTTGAGATCACCTGCTAAGCCAACACTCGCGACGTTGAACTGGGCACTTACCAATGGTCCCCATTCACCGCTCACGAGCGATCGTGCACTGACCGTGCCGGAATTGTTTAGAAAGAAGCCTTGCTCGGTCAATTGAATCGCTTCGGGGTTTGCCTCGCCAAACGCAAGACGCGGGTCGCTGCCATCGGTTGTGTATAAAACATTTAGACCGGCACCTTCGTCTTCGGCGCCTCGAAGTTCCAAATCGAAACTAATGTCCGAGCTGGTTGGGCTGACTTGGTGTATCTCGACCGCCACGGTATTCACGCCGGGCTGGATTAGCGAGGGATCGATCGCGAAGTCGAAGAATTCAGTTTCTGAGCTCCCGCCGACCGTTGCGTTGGCTCGCGTATCGAAGCCGATATCGCCAGCGGGCAAATTGCTTCTTACGACTTCTTCACCGTTCAGATAGACGACCGCACCGTCATCTCGCAGTAATTGCAAATTCACTGCGACAAAGTCTGGCTCGCTAATGGTGAACGTCCTACGGAAATAAGTCGTAATGTGTTTGTCTCTCGAATTGGATCCGAAGCTGAGTTCGGTACGTTCGGTACCGTCACCATAGCCAAGCTCAGCACGTCCAGATTCCCAGTCGGAATCGTCGAAGTTGGGCTCCCGCCAAGCAGTGCCTTGATCTGAACCGTCGTCCAGGTAGCTCCAGGTAGCACGATCACTAATCAGTCGTCTGTTGAAGTCCAAGGTTGCGGTGGTGTCGATCGTAATGTTGTCAGTCGAGTCGACATCGCCACCGTGTTGTAGCGACTCATTCACGCGAAACTGGGGTGGGTTGGCATCTGGATACCAACCAACGGCACGTAGTTGATTTAGGAATACCGGACCACGATCTTCGAGCCAGCTTTTCGTGCGATTGACTGCGGCTTCCCACGTTGTTTTCGTGTGAGGTGTAGTGCGTTGTGCATCGCCCCACCTGGCAGATTCAGCAATTATCGCCGTGTCAAACTCGGCAGCTCGCGAGTCGATCATCGCCGTGGTTACTTCTGGCGTGAGTAACCCACCGTTGAACGTCAGTTCCGTAACTCGATCCATGAACTGCGTTAGATATTCCGTATTGCTGTTGGCGAGTTCCTGGTGCATCCAATGGGGGTTGAAGTATCGGAATTGTGATCCGCCTGTGGTGAATGGGCTGACCATATTGTTTTCGCCAGTATCCAGCGAGTGTTCCGAATCGTGCTCGAAGAACTTAAAACCGTCCGGGTCTTCGCGATTGAGAATTGCGAAATAGTTGTTGACGCGCGGAGCCACGAAGCGTGAGGCAGGACCGTCTCGATCGCCCGTAAAGTAGGTGATGATTGCGTAGTCAATGAGGTTCTCGACATCCAGCAATCGTTCGAATTCAGGATTGTCCGTTCCATCAGGGTTCTTTCCTTGGGCCCGCATGTAGTCGTCAAAGTTTGCGTTTGACAGACCGTTGGTCTGATAGAAGTATGCGGCCAATCTTTCGTAGGCTTCGAGTGTGCCGTCAGTGGCTTCGTTTTGATAACCACCACTGCTGCCCGTCGACTTAACGACGTCATAGTCGTCTTCGTCTCCGCCATAATAAGAAGCAGCGAATCGGGCTTCTGCGCGCTCTTGCGTTTGGAAGAGGCCCCAATACTGACCGTTTAGATACAAATGGTAGTAGCGGCTGCGCGTATAGGGTTGCCCCAATTCTCGTTGCAAGTCACGAGAGAAAACATCACGAACAAACGCGTTGTCGTCGTCTCCTTGAAATGCCCACGAATAGTTTTGCGTGGTGCGCAAGTCGATTTTGTCAAACGCAGATGCGCCCTCATCGCCGAACAGCGGGTATTCGAGGCTTGAGTCTCCGTATTCATCGCGGAAGAAAAGGCGGAAGGAGTGCTTCGGGTTATTGCCGCTACGACTGAACCCGCCACGAATTCGGATTCCCGCATCCACTTGGAATCCGTCAACACCATCAGGGTTGATCAATTCGAGCGAAGCAGGACGTTCCCATTCTCGGCCGTGGCTACCCGCGTTAACGAAGATGCCATCGTCACTGTCAAACAAAGCGTCTCCGTCGAGCACAATGGACAGGCTAGGTATTTGCGTCAACGCGTCGCCCAATTGCGGTCCCCACGTTGGGCTGTTCGCGATATCTGGGTCTATGCCATAGTCGATTCTTTGTCCGTTTATTGATCCCGTATTGGGGAAGCCCGCCTCCACGGCAGTGCCTCGATCTTGTTCGACGATATCTGAAATGAATAGATAAGTTGCGGTTTCCACAAACGAAGGATCCAGCCCGTCTTTGAATGCGCGAGCCCGAATGGTTGTTGTCGAATCGATCGTGATCGGACCCGAGTACAAGGGACTGCGCGAGTCTGGTTCGCTGCCATCCGTCGTGTAACGGATCGTGGTGCCTTCCGATAGTGCGGTCATCGAAAGCAAAAACGCTTCTTCTTGGAAGCCGTGAGGTACGTTGAAACTGACCTCATCCGTCAAGAACCCTTCGACGCCGGTTGAAGGATTGAACGCACGTGGTGTTGGCTCTGGGAAGTAAAGTAGGTCTCCGGTGGCAACACTTACTTCCGCCAGTTCTGCCCGTATGAGGAACTCGCCGCTATCGATCGCATCATTGAGACCATGAATGGCAAGTACGTTTTCGCCGGTCGTGAGAGAGTCCAAAAACGGCGTGATATCAATGGCTTCCGCGAATCCGGATTCAATGCGCGGACGATCGATGGTTGCCGACGCGTTCGCCGGCACGACGCCGTCTGGAGCATTCCGCCGGGCGACTTCTGTACCATTGAGGTAAGCGACGAAACCATCGTCATAATTCATCCGCAGCGTCAGCGTTTCAAGAGAAGTTGGATCGGCCACATTGAATGGCACACGCACGAATATGTCAGTGGATAGACCTAACATGCTGTCGCCGACGTCGGTGGAGAAGTTCGAGCCGAATCCTGTCGCGGTTCCGTTTGGCGAGGTAAACACTGGCAATCCGCCGTTGGCAACGTCACCCACAAGTTCGAACGCGGAGCTGAAAGAATTGCGTGCACCGGAGGCCGCAAACAGCTCAACTTCCGCACCGCCGCCGCGCTCAAAGAATATCAATTCAACATCGTGTTCACCGGCACTGAGTGAAACTTGCCCAAAGGTATCTCTGGGTGCATGTAATGTGTTGTCGTTGATTACGGTTTGGCCACCAATTGTCAGTCGCGAGCCATCGTCACTGTTGACGCCAAACGTCCAAGTGCCTGCGTTAGGAATCACGATCGTTCCAGTGGCTCGAATTGCGAAGTCGTTGTCGTCCGCCGCTGAGTCGTTGGGGAAATCCAAGTCGTTGTTGAAATTCGCGCCGCCGCCGCCGCCATCGGTGTCATAGAAGTTCACAACAGGCGTGATTGCTGTAGCTTCGTTGCGGACTGCAGTTCCATTGAGAAGGCTAATTGCGTTGGTGAGGTTTTGGATGGTGCCCGTTGACTTAGCATCATGGACCGTAAAGCCGGGTACGGTTGTTTGGTAGCCCACAGCCGCTGTACCGTCCGTCCACGCGTTGTCGTTGAAACTGGGCGAAGTCCATGCGGTGCCCAGTGCATTGTTTGTTGGTGTGAAGATCTTTGCTGGCGCCGTCGGTGGAAGAATAACGGTCTCCGTTACGCCTTGTGCTCGACCGTACGAGACGTCGGTGAATTGGATTGGAAACTCCGGAGCAAATTCGGAAACAACTTCGACAGTTGCGACGTCTGTATCCTGGGTTAGCGCTAGATACTCACCGGCGGTTGAAAGTCTGAAGTTTGTGTGCAGTGGGCTATCGACTTCGCTGCGATCTTTGTCGGACGCATAGACTACGAGGAAGTTGCCTGGGTTCAGTTCCTGTGCCGGAAAGCTCCATTTGTTCAACTCCTCTGCATCGTCGGTAAGATGCCAGCCATCGAGGTTTACGCTATCGGGCCCGGCATTGTAGATCTCGATCCAATCTGGGAAATCACCGTCTTCATCTGCGAGGACAAGGTCGTTGGAGGCAGAAAACTCCGAAATGAAAACATCCGCCGTCATAAGGTTGCGATGTTCAAGAAGTTCTAGCTGAAGACTCGTCTTTTTCTTGCGCGAGAATGTCATCCGTAATGCCTTTTCGTTCCCAGAAACACTGTGCACGTACGTCAGGTTTTGTGACATCGTGCGATCTAATAATGACGCTTAGTCTGAATCTTATTAAAAACTCTACTTGAAAGAATAAATGCCTAGGGCAGATGAAGCAACGACGTGGCACGTAAACAAATCCGTACGAGCCAAGTATGTATGCCGGAGGACATTAAAACGAACCGTACGCAGACGGTTGCGATGCTTGCGAATCCGCGGACAGTTGCCAGTAGATACAGCTATGCTCGCAGCTTTCGACGCGTTGATCAGTGTGCTTGGCTTAACACTCGCTCGATGGTTTTGTGAGCAAGTTTTACTGGCGGAGTGAATCTCGCCACGAAGAGCTTCGGCAAGCACTAACACTTGCCTTCAGTCGATTGTCGCCGCTTATGCTTTAGATGTTGGCGAAATTACTTCCGCTGGGCAAGCTTCCTGGATAACTGGCTCGAGCTCTGCCAAAGCTTCGCGAACGATTTTACGTTCATGATCACCGTACGTTCGGAAGGGTGGTGCCACAACACCGCTGCAAATTCCCATTTCGCCTAGAGCTGTCTTTACACCTTGCAGTACCTTCGCGCCAGAATCGGTCACGGAATAGAGTTTATCGGAAATCTGTTGCACGACGCTTTGCAAACGATCTGCCTGTTGCGTGTCACCTTTTGCTGCAGCTTCGTAGAGACTGACATAGAGTCGTGGGAACATGTTTGCGCCGCCGCAGACGCCACCGTGTCCGCCGAGTTCGATCGACTTCGCTAGCTTTTCCTCGGGGCCTATCAGCAGCGTGAAGTCCTCGAGTGAATTTGCAAGTTCCGCGAGCTGTGCGAAGTAGCCGAGATCCCCAGACGTGTCTTTGATGCCGATGATGTTCGGGTGTTCGCTCAGTCGCGTCACCGTTTCGATCGTGTAGGCCGTTTTGGTGCAGCTTGGCATATTGTAAAGCACTAGCGGCAGCGGCAAGCGAGTCGCGAATTCTTCCGTGTAGTGCAGCAAGTCGTCTTGCGTCATGGGTAAGTAGTACGGAGCAGCAGTAACGACCGCTGCGGCGCCGGCTGCGTAGCATTGTTCGGCCAATTCGAGTGCGCTGACCATAGACGTCTCCGTGACGCCGACCAACATCGGTACGCGACCCTTGATGGATTCACTGACGAGCTCAACATACTGATGCCGCAATCTTGGCGACAAAGAAGTGCCTTCGCCGGTTGTACCCAAGATGAATAGGCCGTGCACGCCGCCGCTAATGACTCGCTCGACCAACGCTTGCGTACCCTCGATGTCCAATTGGTCGGAGTCCAAGAGTGGCGTGACGAATGGAGGAATCAAACCGTGAAGCGTAGGTGTGTGTCTGGCCATTTGTAATCTTCGGTTGCGATGGGATGCAGTGTCGAATGGGTTTTCAGATGCTGACAGTATACCCGTTTCATTTTAAGTACGGTTTCGCGTTCTCGGAGTCTTCTGTTTTTCGCCGTGTCCGCCGACGCAGTACGTCGGCTTGTAACGATTCGAATATATTGAACGGTACGGTTTCGCGACGAAGGAACTCGGCGGGCATCCCACTTGTTGATCACCTGTTCGCGGGATACGGTGGTGCCCTGTCGACGAATAAGTCAAAGCCTAAGTCAAGAGATGCGATTTCGAGGAAGAGTGCGATGCTAGAGCTTTACGCGAAAATGGAAGAGGCGGCCACCGCGATCAAAGAAGTTTGGCCGGAAACGCCAGAGGCTGGCATCATTTTGGGCACAGGACTCGGCAGCCTTGTCGAACAAATTGAAGTACAGGCAACGCTTGACTACGGCGACATTCCAAACTTTCCAAAATCAACCGCAACAAGTCACGCCGGACGACTCGTCTGTGGTTTATTGGAAGGTAAGCCCGTGATGGCGATGGAAGGTCGCTTTCACATGTACGAAGGCTACTCGTTGAAAGACATCACGTTGCCGGTTCGGGTGATGAAGCATCTGGGGGCGAAGTCGCTTGTTGTTTCGAACGCATGCGGTGGCATGAACCCGTACTACAAGTGCGGTGACATTATGTTGATCGACGATCAAATCAACTTGATGGGCGACAATCCGTTGATTGGCATTAACGATGATCGTTTGGGACCGCGCTTTCCAGACATGTCGCAACCGTATGACTTTGGTCTGATTGAGCAGGCCATGGGAATTGCTCGCGAAAACAATATCCACGTTCACCGTGGTGTGTTCGTTGCCGTTTCAGGTCCAAACTTGGAAACGCGTGCGGAGTATCGTTTCTTGCGAAACATTGGTGCCGATGTTGTGGGCATGTCGACGGTACCGGAAGTGATCGTCGCCGTGCATTGTGGATTGCCCGTTGTTGGCTTTTCGATCATCACCGATTTGTGCTTCCCCGATTCTCTAAAGCCAGCGGTTGTGGACGAAATCATTGCGAACGCAAATGCGGCCGAGCCTAGCTTGAGGCTGTTAGTTTCACAGTTGATTGCCCGGCAAAACTGACGAATCGAGTGCCGGCGGGCACCAGTATGAGTTTCAAAAACTATGAGGTAGACTTTCAGAGTCATCACCTCACGAGGCTCTCATGGTCAACGGCTACTTCATTTTCGTCTTAATCACCGTACTGGGATTTTTCCTGCTCGATTTCGCCAGTCGTATGCTCAACTTGGGCGCGCTGAAGCCGGAGCTGCCGAGTGAGTTCTCGGACGTTTTCGACTCGCAAGAGTATTCGAAGTCGCAGGACTATACGCGCACTGGCACGCGATTTGGTTTGCTGGAAGATACCGTTTCACTGGTCATCTTCTTGGCATTTTGGTGGTTGGGCGGATTTGGTTGGGTGGACGAATTCGTTCGCAGCATTGTGTCAGACAATGCGATTTTGCAGGGACTGCTTTTTATGGCGGTCCTTTATGTAGGTTCCACACTAATTAGTATTCCCTTCGAACTGTATGACACATTTGTAATTGAGGAAAAGTTCGGCTTCAACAAAATGACGGTGGGCACGTTCTTCGGCGACAAGATAAAAGGCCTGCTGTTGGCGGTTGTTTTGGGTGCTCCGATTCTTGCCTTGGTGTTGTTTCTGTTCGACCGTTTTGGGTCGATTGCTTGGCTGTACGGGTGGCTGGCGGTTACAGGCTTTTCGTTGTTGATGGTCTATCTGGCGCCGACCTACATCATGCCTTTGTTCAACAAGTTCAAGCCGCTAGAAGACGGAGACTTAAAAGCCGCGATCCAAGAGATGTCGAAGAAGTGCGACTTTCCACTGACCGAGGTCTATGAAATCGATGGTTCGAAACGATCAACAAAGGCCAACGCGTTTTTCACTGGGCTGGGGAAGAATAAGAAGATCGCGCTCTACGATACGTTGATTCAAAAGAACGGTGTGGGTGAGCTGGTTGCGGTCTTGGCTCATGAGATTGGGCACTTCAAGAAGAACCATATTATTCAGTCGTTGGTGCTGAGCATTCTGCAGATGGGTGTTTTGTTTTTCTTGCTTGGTCGCTTCCTGAACAATCGCGGTTTGTTCGATGCGTTTTCGGTGGCGGAAGTTTCGGTTTACGGTAGCCTCGTGTTCTTCACGTTTTTGTTCGAGCCGCTCAGCAAGTTACTATCGGTCGTGATGATGATCTTGAGCCGCAAGAACGAATTCGAAGCAGATGCTTATGCGGCAGAAGTGACTGGCAAACCTGAAGATCTGATTAGCGGTCTGAAGAAACTATCGAAAGACAACTTGGCGAATCTGACGCCTCATCCGTTCTATGTCTTCTTAAATTACTCGCACCCGCCGATGTTGAAACGCATCGCGGCATTAAATGCGTTGCGGGGTTGATAGTCAAAGGCTGGCAATCCTAGTTCCCGCAATAGGGCGACCCGTCGGGCGTCACTGGTCGAAATACTAGTAGCTTCTGGACTAGCCAGTTCACTGGCTCGCCGAGCTTTGAGTCAACGGAAATCGGGTTCAGTTGAATTTCTTCCCCGTCGCGGATGATGGTGATCGCGAGGTCGGGGTTCTTTGTCGCTGCTCTTTGTACTTCGAATCGCGGTGTCAGACAGTCTCTGTTGACGAAGTCTAGCGTAAGACGTTTGTCGTTGACCTCCTTGATTTCCACTAGGTCGTCTTGGTAGCCGTCAATCAATCGAACCGACGCCGGAACGATCAAGTGATTCCAGTGTCCGGCTTCTGTGCGCAAGTTGCTGAACATGGTGAACGAACCCTGGGTCTTCAATCCAAGGTATGGGCAGAGTCCATTGAATACTGCGAGTGCTAGAACGATTGCATGCAGCGCCATGCGAGGCCGAAACGTTGCGGAAGGTGATATCGCGTTTTTCCCAAAGAGCAATGTAATCGTGCAGTAAATTACCGTTGCAGCGATCGGCATATTGCAAAGCCAGTTCAACCGCGTGAGCGTCGGGTCGCCGTAGAGCGGGTATCCCATCGCGGATCGACCGATCATGAATCCAGCAATCGCAATCAGGATGGGCGTAAGGAGGGTCGTTGCCAATTCGGGGATTGCGGGTGCCTCTTTGGTAAACGCGTCCACTTTCTTCGAAAGTTCATCGCCGACGTTTGCGCCAGCGAATAGGAAAAGCATCGTGTAGACCGTCATCGAGAAGTCAAAGACTGCGATCGCAGGTGAGATGACCAGAATCGTGTGAAAGACAACGCCGACCAGAATTCCGTATCGTCTTGTTCGCCGCGGGATCAACAGCAAGGCAACCGAACTCTCGCAAAGGACCGTCATCCATCCAGCCAGCGTTGGCACGGAGACTCGACTCAACCACGGTGACACGGCGATTTGAATGTCTGCCAGTTCTCGCGCACAACTTGAATCAGCGACGATAAAGTGCGTGTTGAGTTTCGAGAACGCGGCAAAACCGTAGCAGATCAGAAACGTCAGCCGCGCCGCCGGTGCGAAGCGTTCATAGAGCGTCTGTTCCGAGATGGTTTGGCCTCGCAGCCACAAATCAGCCGCTGAAACGGTAATGATGACGTTGACGAGAAAGACTAGCAGCCAATGGTCTGGATTGAATGGTGCGTCGACCATGACGTGCGCCATCTGGAGGCCGATCAGCAAGAAGAACTTCTGAAGCGAGAATCGATGCAGAGTCCAGCAGGCCGCCAACACGATCGAGATCGCGAGCCACCAATTCAAACGCTCAAAGCGGGCCGCACCCAAGTGCGTCATCAAATGCGTGATACAGCATAGGGACGCCATCGCCGCGTAGATTCTGAACGTTTTGTTCGGTTCGGTAGACATGTCTTGGCAGTTCAGCTTCGCAGGCGATGTATCAACACCTAAATAAATCGACGACTGCTGGCTGCGCCGGTTACTTTTTTGCCTCATTGCGGACTACGTAAAAGCTCCGTTTTTGCGGAAAGTGTAGATGGATCTCTTTGGCATCTACTTTGCCATCTAGTTGGGCGGTTCCACTCGAACTCCCACCTCGCATTTCCCCCCCGCCGGCTCTTCCGAGTCCTCAGACTGTTCAGTTTATTATGCACGCGTCCCGTCTCGTCGATCTCGCTGCCAGCGTTGCTAGCCAGCATCGGTTGCTTTGCCAGCAGAAGGTAAGTGCTGATTTCTGGGCGGCCGACCAGTTTTGGGTTTTAACTCGTGCAAGGCTCAATGAGTGGGCGCGGACGTTGAAGAACTGTGAGTCACTGAAGACTCAAGACGATGACTTTGATCCCGTACAGTTTTGGGACGATACGTACCCAGTGATCGAAGAAGTTCTGTTGAGCGAAATCTGCACGCGGATTTGGTGCGCAACGCTTACGACGATCGAGAACCTTCGTCATCCCGGCGAGCTAGATCCGATTGCTCGCAGCGTCTTCATTTCTAGTCTTGAGGCACGACGTCGAGCTTTACGACTGATCTTATTCGCAAAAAGTTTGCCCGACGTTGCCACGACGACGATTAACTCGCTCCGCATGAATTGCGAGATTTGGACCGATCACTTACTGGCGGATCTGTCCATGTTGCCGCTTTCGAAACAATACTGTTTCGATCGTCGTCGATTGGAGCGAGCCTATTTCGCGCGGCAGAACCAAGACAGCCTACGAGCAAAAGCAATGCGACGTGAAGCGCGAGTGTTGGCGCTCCGGTATACGCTTTCTTCTCGAATCGCGACGCCGGAAGTTTGCAGCGAGCTGAATTCAGAGATTGCAGCCGTTATTCTCTCTTGTCTTCCGTGGGCAGCTTTTGACGGAAGTGGTGTGCAGCAAATTGACTTACCGTTCTCGACCGGCAGCGAAGATAAGATTTCGCTTGAAATTCTCGCCGATCTCTATGGCACTTCTAACTCGTCGCGCTATCATGCCACGAGAGGTCTAAAAGACCGCCGGTAACGCGATTTTGCATCAATGTGATAGCAAGATCCAGCCGCTCAAACCGGGTGCGATATTGTAATGGGCCAGTGAATCGCCTATCTATGTCGCTAGATTTCGCCAAGTTACCTGCCACATGAGAGATAGCACTTGTCCGCTGAAGTTCTTGTTATTGGCGCCGGGCCAGGCGGTCTCGCAACAAGCATGTTGTTGGCCCATGCAGGGTACAAAGTCAAAGTAATTGAGCGTCAACCTTTTGTGGGTGGTCGCACATCATCGATTCATCGTGACGGCTACACGTTCGATTGCGGACCCACATTCTTTCTCTATCCGCGCATTCTGAAAGAGATCTTCGATCAGACGGGTTTTGACTTAGAAACCGAAGTCGAAATGCAGCGGTTGGATCCACAATATCGATTGGTGTTCGGCGAGGGTGGCACTATCGATTGCACGCCCGACGTGGAAAAGATGAAGGCTGAGTTGGCTCGTTTCTCGCCCGGATCAGAAAAAGGGCTCGAGCCGTTTCTCAACGAGAACCGTGCGAAGCTCGATTGTTTTGCCAGCGTGTTGGAATCACCGTTTTACAAGCTCACAGATGTGTTGCGTCCCGACGTGATGAAAGCGGCACCACTGTTGCGACCTTGGCGGTCGCTGCACAGCGAAATCAGTCGTCACTTTGCCGACCCGCGTTTGCAACTGGCATTTACGTTCCAAGGCAAATACGTCGGCATGTCTCCGTTTCAATGTCCGAGTCTGTTTTCGATTTTGGCGTTCTTGGAATATGAGCATGGCGTCTTCCATCCCATCGGCGGATGTGCACAAGTCTCTAAAACGATGGCGAAACTGGCCGAGCAACTTGGCGCGGAAATCCATCTCGACGAACCAGTAGAAGAAGTGCTCTTCGAAGGTCGCAAAGCCGTCGGCGTCCGCACGAACAAATCGACGTACCATTCCGATGCGATTGTGATCAACGCAGACTTTGCCGATGCGATGACGCGGATGGTGCCAAATCACTTGCGTCGAAGATGGACGGATCAAAAGCTCGAAAAGAAAAAGTACTCGTGCTCGACGTTCATGTTGTACCTGGGTGTGGAAGGCCTGCAGGAGGAAGTGGCTCATCACACTATCTATCTGTCGAACGATTACAAGCAAAACCTGCAAGACATCGAAATTAATCATACGCTTTCGGACGACCCGTCAGTCTATGTGCAAAACGCCGGCATTACTGACAACACGCTGGCCCCGGATGGTCACAGTACGCTGTACGTTTTGGCTCCGGTTTCGCACATGCACGAGAATATCGATTGGACGAAAGAGGCTCCCGCGTTCCGAAAAAAGGTGCTCGGGCAATTGGAGAAAATTGGTATTAAAGATGTTGAGAGCCGCATTCGCTCCGAGCTGATGGTTACGCCCGCGGATTGGCAAAACGAACATCACGTTTACAAAGGAGCTACGTTTAATTTGGCTCACAACCTCGGGCAAATGCTGTACTTCCGGCCACATAATCGCTTTGAGGATCTTGAACAGGTATACCTTGTAGGTGGCGGAACGCATCCCGGCAGCGGATTGCCGGTGATTTACAGTTCGGCGCGGATCTCGACGAAGACGTTGATGGAAGACTTCTCCGCCCGAGGGCTGCATCCGACACCGATGCCGAATTCCGATTCAGGAAAGCGAGTGGCGTAGTTTTGAATACGGCAAGCGTGACGATCGAAGAGCTGCTGCAGACCACCAGCCGAACGTTTGCGTTGTCGATTCCGCTTTTGCCTCAACCACTTGACCACAAGATTACGCTTTCCTATCTGGTGTTCCGGATCTCGGACACGTTGGAAGACGCGGATCATCTAAGCCGATCTGAGCGGCAAGCGGGACTTCACACGTTTTGCGATGTGCTTGACGACTTGGGCGAAGACGCTGTTTTGCAGTGGACGCGTGACTGGAGTCAGCGCTCGATTAGTGAGGATGAAAACTACAATCGACTACTACGCGAAACGCCGCAAGTCATCCGTTCGCTTCAGGCTATGGACGAAGCAAGCCGCGATGCGGTTGTGCATCACGCGACACGTTCTGCAAAAGGCATGGCCGAAGTACTAGAAACGGCGGATGAAAAAGGAAGTCTGCAACTTTCGAGTCTCGATGAACTTCGGCAGTATTGTTACTTCGTTGCCGGAATCGTTGGTGAACTTATCACGGACCTATTCGTCATTGACTATGAACCACTGGCGGACTCCAACGTACTGCGTGAAAACGGTTCTGCGTTCGGTGAAGGGTTACAACTTGTAAACATTCTGAAGGATTCGTCCGCAGACAAGAACTGTGGACGTGCTTACTTGCCAGAAAACACACCGGTCGACGACGTGTTCGATCTGGCGTTTGAAGATTTGAAACAAGCCAACCTCTACATCAAAGCGTTGCGAGAAATGAAGGCGCCGCCGGGTTATATTGCGTTCTGCGACGCTCCCGTGCAATTGGCGCAGGCGACGTTGCGCGTTGTGAAAGAACACGGGCCAGGCAGTAAAGTACCACGAGAAGAGACATTCGAATTATTGCAGGGCGTGATGGAACGCGCTGGTTTAGCCGCAAGCTAAACACGACAAACGTAGGCGAACATAGGGTGCATCAATGAAGATCTTCCTCGCGAACCCCAGAGGTTTTTGCGCTGGTGTCGAGATGGCGATTCGCTGTCTCGAGATCGTGGTTGAACGCGTTCCGGCTCCGATTTTTGTTTATCACGAAATCGTCCACAACCAACATGTTGTGCGTCAATTCGAAGGACGCGGTGTTGTGTTCGTTGAGTCCGTTCGAGAAGTACCTGTCGGTGCGACCCTTGTATTCTCCGCGCACGGCGTTTCACCAGCGATTCGCGAAGAGGCGAAGTCGCGAAAACTGCAGACGATCGATGCGACTTGTCCGCTGGTCGCGAAAGTTCACACCGAAACCGTCCGTTTCGCGCAACTCGGGTACCATATCATTCTGATCGGTCACGCTGGCCACGACGAAATCATGGGGACGATCGGTGAAGCCCCGGAAAGTATTACGCTTGTCGAACGTGTGGAAGATGTTGAGAACCTTAGCTTTGCTTCCGATGAAAAGCTGGCGTATCTAACGCAGACCACGTTGAGCGTGGATGAAACGCGGCGAATTATTGAACGGCTGGTAGATCGCTTTCCCAACATCGAGGGTCCACCAAAGGACGACATTTGTTACGCAACGCAAAATCGTCAGCAAGCCGTGCGGAAACTAGCGAGCTTGGTCGACGTTTTGTTGGTTGTTGGCAGCCAAAACAGTTCTAACAGCCGTCGTTTGTGCGAAGTGGCCAGCGACTATGGCACAAGTGCGCATCTGTTGGACGACGATCGCCAGCTGGATGCGCGTTGGTTTTCGAACGATTCGGTTGTCGGCGTGACAGCCGGCGCAAGCGCCCCGGAAGTTTCCGTGCAGTCGGTGGTTTCTTGGTTGCGCAATCGCTATCCAACCGACGAAGTTTCAGTCGTTGGATCGGACGAAGCTAATCGATCGTTTCCTTTGCCCTCGGAGGTGGTTCGGCTCAAGTCGATCCGATCTTAATCACCCATGTCGTCGGCAACGCAAGTCGAAATGTACGCTTCTGCGGAGAAGATCAACGCACTCTCGAAGTACCGCGTTGCGCAAAAGAGCTGGCGCGAGCGTCCGTTGTCCGAGCGGTTGCAAATCGTCAAGCGTTGTCGCCATCTCGTTGCGCAGAATGCAGAACAGCTTGCTGATGCGATCGAGTTACCACAGCGTCGAAGTATTGCCGAGAGCGTGGCGGCTGAAGTGTTTCCACTTGCTGACGCCATTCGCTTTCTCGAACGCAACGCACCGCGATTGCTGAAGCCTCGGGCCGAAGGTAATCAGGATCGTCCCGCATGGGGACGCGGTTTACGAGTGGTAACGCATCGCGATCCGATGGGATTGCTGCTTGTGATTGGCACGTGGAATTACCCGCTGTTTCTGACCGGCGTGCAAATGATGCAAGCCTTGGTTGCCGGTAATGCGGTTTTGATTAAGCCTGGCGTCGGGTGCACTCGAGTAACACAACGGTTTGTAGAATTGCTGCTTGAAGCTGGGCTGCCGTCGGATTTGATTTCCGTTTTGCCCGAAGATGCAGAGTCAGCAAAAAAGGCGATTGAACGGGGAGTCGACAAAGTCGTTTTCACTGGCTCGGCGACTACTGGTCGAGCTGTTATGCGACAGTTGGCAGAAACAGGAACGCCCAGCGTGATGGAGTTGTCTGGTTGCGACGCAGTCTTCGTGTTGCCAAGTGCTGACCTCGAACGCGTGGCGAAGTGCTTAGCGTTTGGTTTGCAGATAAACGGCAGTTCGACCTGTATCGCTCCACGTCG
>CAYNJG010000148.1:0-18258 GCA_964397295.1 uncultured Pirellulaceae bacterium | reverse complement strand
CTCCTCGCCTGCGCCGCACTCATGAAGCTTGCACCGGATGCGAACCGAGACGAATTGAACCAGGCTTTCGCATCGGCTGTCGAAGGGCGTCGCCTTCCCGCACTCCCCGCTGCACTAGAACTGGAACTCGCCGAATCCGATGGCGTGTTTAGCACGGTGCTCGCAATCCGACGCGGCGACATGGAGAAAACCCAAGCGACGATTGAAACGCTGAGCGACAAAGAAACACCAAACAGCGACGCGATCAAGATCATCAGCGCACTCGGCGACTCGCGTGCCTTGCCGAAGACAAGTATTCCCATGCTGCTTTCGAAGTTGCGAACTACAGCCAACGACGAGTTAAAAAAAAGCGTGCTAGTTGCATTGCAAAAATACGATGATGAGAACATCGGCATCGAGCTTCTCAGGCTCATCGCAGACTTGCCATCAACCGTAAGAGAAACGGCCGAGTCAACATTGGCCAGCCGAACGACGTGGGCAAATCAACTTCTCGACGCGATCGAATCCAGCACCGTCAACGCCAAACAACTGCAAAGCGATACGATCGCGCGTTTGCGATTGCACCGGGATGCGAAACTCAAAGCCCGAGTTGCACAGCTGTTTCCTATTCCCGACGAAGACGACCAGCAACTTGCAAATCGTACAGCTTCGCTGATGCAGATCATCAACGAAGGCCAAGGGCAACCGCTCAACGGCAAAGAACTGTTCTTCACCAAAGCGAATTGCGGCAAATGCCACGAACTGTTTAGCGAAGGCGGCGAAATCGGTCCCAATCTCACGCCTTACAACCGTACGAAGATACGTGACATGTTGCTCGCAATCGTAAGGCCGAGCGCCGAGGTGCGTGAAGGCTACGAAAACCACACTGCGATTACGAGCGACGGACAGGTCATTACGGGACTAAAGATTGAGGCAAACGAACAACTGGTGATTCTTCGTGGCGTGGACGGACAAAGTCACTCCATTCCAACCGAAGACATCGAAGAGATTTCCGCGTCAAAACAATCGCTGATGCCAGCCGGCTTACTGGACTCGCTAACAGACGACGAGATCCGAGATCTGTTTTCGTATTTGGTAAGTACGACACCGCCAAAATAAGGTCTTGTTGGTTAACGGACTGCTCACCAATTCAATTCACTCGGCATCTTTCGTTCGTCTAGTCGAGCTTCAATTCTAATGACAGGCTACTTCTCGAACATGGAACGTGAGGCGATGGAAATGATGATCGCTGCCGAACCCGACTCGAACGCGGAAGCATTTCGTGAACAGCTCAACGAAATCGTCGGCGTAAAAACGAACGCTACCGGCGTTGGTTTTTTCAAGGAAATCGAGTTATCTTCGAAAGCAAAGCCTCTTCCAGGTAAAACGTCTTTCGTTCTCCAGGGCGTTCATGCCGATGTTGGAAATCGCGAAGAGAGCTGCGTGATGTTCGTGTTCTTCGTTGTGGACGGTTTTTTGCGCACGCTTGAAAGCGTAACCACAGAGGACAAGTGGCCTGAAAAACTCGAGCCTTACAAACTTGCCTACACTCCGCGAGTGGGCTAGGTCCGCGAAGAGTTCCCGAGCGCTGGATCTGAATCACCAATGTTTTGTGTGCTTAGATCGCACCGAAAAACGGTTGTGGGTTCTAGTTTTCTTGACACACGACATTGCCTTCCGACGCCTCAGGTTGGAAGATGGAACCCGAACTTACAATGACGCAGCCGAGTGTGCCGTTCGCATTCATATCGTTTGCCACATTCGGAGCGATCGCGAATAATCGGTGGGGCTTTCAGATCCCAGCCATCTCCATGGCGAGCGATTCTTTTCAAACAGGAACGTATATGAAGATAGTCGATGGGTCCGCATACCGAAGAGTCACCGATAGCCTGCTGCGATTCATTGGCATTAGTCTGTGCATACTCTGCGTCTTCAGCGGTTCGGCAGTGGCGCAGGAAGCACCCAACGTGATGTTCATCATTGTCGATGACATGTCAGCTGACTCCCTGTCGGTTGCGTCTCTCCAGAATTCCTTGGGAAATGGCGAGAGTCAGGCAAATAGCGTCAGCACGCCAACACTTGATGCGTTGGCGCGTCAGGGCATGACCTTCACCAATGCGTACAACCAAGGCGGTTGGTCAGGAGCCGTTTGCCGAACATCACGAACTGCCATCATGACCGGGCGACCAATGTGGAACATCCCGGGCTCCGACCAGCCGAACTCGACCGTGGCCAACAGGGATTCGTTGCCGGGTGTATTTAACTCGGCTGGCTACGATACGGCGCGATTTGGCAAGAGTGGCAACGACTACGACAACGCGACGAACACGTTCTCTACCCACCGGGAGACGAACGACCGCGGAGCAACGGCGAGCCAGTGGTTTGCGGATCAAGGAATTGACTACCTCGACGAAAAGATCCAATCGAACGATTCGGATCCCTATTTGTTGTACCTCGGCCTTTCCCATCCACACGATCCGCGGAACGCGCCCGAGTCGTTTTTAGAGATACACGGTGCGCAAAACGGAGACCCAGATCCAAGGGCTCCATTGAGCGAATACGACCCGCTGCCCAGCGCCTATCTTGCAGCTCACCCGTTCGACAATGGCCACCTGGGAGTGCGCGACGAGAACTCGGTTGATGGCGTAGGGCAGAACCGCGATGAGCGTACGATCCGCAATGAAATCGGCAAGAATCACGCCGTCATCGAATACATGGATACGCAACTCGCCCGAACGATCGACAAAGCTCTCGAATACGAAGGGCTGACGCCTGGTGTTGACGACATCTCCGACTTGCAGAACACATTGATCGTTTTTACCGCCGACCACGGCATGTCTGTCGGTCGGCATGGACTTGTTGGCAAACAGAATGTCTACGAGCACACGCTGCGTGTTCCTTACATTGTTGCTGGCGCGGTGAATGGCACTCCAATTCACACCGGTGTCAGCGACGAGAACATTTATCTTCACGACTCCATGCCGACGCTACTTGAACTATCTGGCATTGCCGAGAACCCGAGTGTTCAAGGACAGAGTTTCGCCGACGCGCTCAGTGCTGATCAGGCAACTCGAGATGCATTCGTCGGACACGAAGTCGTTTACGGTGCGTACTCGAACGGAACTAGCAATCACGTCCAACGCTCTGTCAAAATCGAAGATGACGGTGAAACTTGGAAGATGATCCATTATCCGCAGGTGAATCGGACGCAGCTGTTCAACTTGACCGCGGATCCAGATGAAACCGACGATCTCTCGCACGATCCGCAATACTCGGCTGTCATGAGCACGTTGGCAATGACGATGGACGAGCAACAGGGCTTATTGAACGATCCGGCGCAAGGCGAACTCGGACGGATGGGCATCAATATCGGGCGAGGAAAATCAGCAACACAAAGTTCGGGCGTCGGTGCCGAACTGGCGTTGAATGGTGCGGGGGCAGTCGAAAGCACACTGGCTGGCGGCGTCGGGGGTGGTAATTCTCTCGTTCGCACCTCGCCAGCTCAAACGAACATAGAAGACTTCCCGTGGTGGGAGGTCGATCTTGGCGCCAGTCAAGCGATTGGCGAGATCACCTTGCACAACACGACGAACAGCAACGACTCACTTCGCTTGGAAGATATTCGCATCGAGATTCTCGACGAAGCGATGAACTCAGTTTATACGTCGAATCGCATGTCCATTGGTAACGATGATTGGCTCACTTTCAATTTGAACGACAACACCCAGGTCGGCCAATTTGTTCGTGTAACCCGTGAAGACAACGATTCGATCCTCGCACTCGACGAAGTCCAGGTATTTGCGCCGGGGTTTGTCGTGCCCGAGCCGCCACAACCAGGTAGTGTTAACATTCAGTGGGGTGGCGCTCGCAACACTGTTGATCTAGGAGATTTAAGTCTTGCCCAAGCAGGCGACATCGTTGCGGCTTACAACGGCGGTGACGGCAACGTGATGGTCGATGGTATCGAATTCACCGTCAACAACCTGCCGAATGGTCCATTTCAAGGATCTCTACAGGGAGCTACGACGGGCGACGCGGATTACGATTCGTTGCTGAACACGATGACATGGGGAGGCGGAACCGACACGGAAATTGAAATCACTGGATTGACGGTTGGTGAAGTCTACGGTGTTCAGATCTGGTTCGCCGACGCGCGGGAGTCATCGAGTGATGGACGCACGATGACGTTCAGTTCCGATAGTGGCAACTCCGTCGACGTGATCGGGAATCTACAGGGAGACAACCCGGATGACTTTTATGGACAATATGGCATCGGCATGTTCGTCGCTACCGAAGAGTCAGTGGTTCTCGAGATGTCTACCAACGACTTTCGAAACGCCCATTACAATGCACTGGTCGCCTTCACTTTGAAGACGGGCGACTTCACCGATGCGTCGGGTATCGTTGGACTGCCCGATGGTATCCTTGACGAGCATGATGTCGACGTACTGAGCACTGCAATGCGTGATGGGTTGAACGACTTGATTTACGACTTGGACAGAAACGGAGTCGTGACGGCAGACGATTTCAGTCATCTCATTCTCAACGAAATCGGCACGTTACCGGGCGACGCCGATCTTGACCTCAGCGTCGACTTCGCTGACTTTTTGGCACTCTCACAGAACTTTGGCACCGAAGGCGGGTGGGCTCAAGGTGACTTTGATCAGTCCGGCGATGTAACGTTTGCCGACTTCTTGGCCCTCTCGCAAAACTTCGGCATGACCGGGCCAGGCTCCAACACCCAAGCGGTCCCAGAGCCGAATGCCGCCAGTCATCTGTTGCTGCTCGTGTTGTGCGGCTGTCTGTATCGTCGACGGTCGGCAACTGGACCAAGATCATGAAAGCCTAGCCTTCTCAAAGACGCTAAGGTCGCTCCGAGCCTGGCACAGCAACTTGCGTGTTCCAGCTTATGGGGCGTGTGATTTTCTTCACGCTGATAGCGCGAGCAGCGGTGTGTCATTTTCTTAAAAGACGCCAAATGCCGGCAAAAACAGCATCGGATGTTACTCCGCAAAAAAGCCTGTAACACATTTGTCCGCCTGTCGCTTCCTTGGGTATGAGACACAGTGCAACGCTGAAAACGGCAATTCACGACGCTCTTTTCAATACCCAAACCCATGCCGATAGGAAACTCAATCATGTTCAAGAAAGTCACCCTCATCCTGATCTCGACCCTCGCTTTGGCCTCAGCAGCAAACGCAAGCGACGACCTGTTCGAAGAGTTGGCTAACAAGAAAGCTAACGTAGAAAACATCGCTGACGCACCCGCCGAAATCGAGGACATGGACTTAGACATCGACGTCGATGACCTAAGTGACAATGCTGATGGCGACGATGAAGAAGCGATGGAGGCTTGCTTCCGACGATTCGGTTATCGCAGCTGGGGCCGCGGTTGGAATCACTACCGCAGCTATGGTTACAGCTACAGTTGCTACCGACCGCTGTACTGTGCACCGGTTTACCGCACTCACTATGCACCAACCTACTACTGGGGATGCTACTAAATCGATACCAACCGATTCAGCTTTAAGCTGCTCAAAAGCCGTGTCTCACGACCCGGCTTTTTTTGTATAGCTACTTCGTGGTTACAAAGACCATTGCTCCACCGATTTCGGCAGCTTTGCCAAACGTTTCGATGACGGATTCAATTTCACTGGCGACATCGCCACCGAAACCGTCTTCGAGTTGCTTTGCTTGTTCGCAGATAAACCCAACGATATCGGGGCGCACCAAACAGACATGATGATCATCACCTTGGTGGAGTGGTCGGCCGCCAAGAATCGCTTGCCCGAGCATTGATTCGTCGATCGTTGAACTTTCCAACGCATCGTGAATCGCTTGCCACTTGCCGCCGCAACTCATCCGAGGAATCTCGTCATTCTCGAGAAGCTCTTGGATGTATTCCAGTCGAGCATCATCTTGGCGATGCCCAAAAAACGCTTTGGCTTCGGCTCGTGGCAAAACAATTAGGTATCCGTCGTCCAGTTGCATCTTCTATCTCCACATATCATCAAGCGGGTTGCCAGGCTTTTCTAATTTCGGTTTTGGCAAAGCCTTGAGTGCCATCGCCGCCATTTTCATGTCTTCGCGAGTAGTGATTTTTAAGTTCAACGCAGAGCACGGAACGATTGTGACTTCGTGGCCAAGGCGCTGGACCAACTCTGCGTCGTCCGTCGCACTTTCTGCGTCGGCCTGTTGGTGAGCTTTAGCAAGTAGGTCACGGCGGAAGACCTGTGGCGTCTGAGCTTGCCAGAGGTTTTGCCGGTCTACAGTTTCGATGATCTTCTTGTCGGCGACGCGTTTGATTGTACTGGTCACGGGTGAGGCCAAGATTGCGGCGCCGTCGGATTCGGCGGCAGCGAAGAGCCCATCGATCCATTCGTTCGCGAAAACGGGGCGAGCTGCGTCGTGCACGGCGACGAAATCCACATCGTCACTCACTTTCGCAAGACCACGTTTTACGGATTCCGCGCGGGTCGATCCTCCAACGACGGGCTCAATCCCCATGAATATGAGGTTGGCTCCATACTTGGATTGGAAGAATTCTTCATCATCTGCTGATATCACCACGATGACCTGCTTCACGTCATCGCGGGCAGTGAAGCGCTCGGCCGAATGAAGCCAGACAGCTTTTCCGTCCAAAGGCGCGAACGGTTTTTTGTAGTTCTTGTCCTTGTAGCGAGAGCTTTGACCTGCGGCGGCTAAGATAACAGCGAATTGGCTCAAAACGGGTTGGCTCCCTATCGTGATGTAACAGTCATTGATGTTGCCGAACAACGTGGTCTGAGGCACATTGTCAAAGACGAAGTCGACCTGAGTCAAGGTGAAGCCGCGGCAGCCTCACAAACTATCCGAACTTTGCGACAAACTTCCAGGAGTTATTCCAGTGGCTGACTTCAAAGTGACGGAACTCGATCCAAAAATGGACTTCGACAACCTGCCTTATTGGGATGTCGTCATTATCGGCGCCGGCCCGGGTGGACTTGCTGCAAGCCTGACGACGGCCCATCGCGGACTGACAACCCTTGTCGTCGAAGCAAAGAATAAGCCTGGTGGACAACCGGAATTTCTCTACGCGGACAAAAAGATCGTCGACATTCCGGGTTGGCCGGAAGGTATCACGGGCCGCGATCTATCAGAACGCACTTACCTGCAAGCAACGAATGCGTTGGTGCAATTTCGGTTTGAGGAAGAGTTGCTAACGATCGAGGATACAGACCAAGTCGAAAACGAGGACAAGTTGAAGTCGGTTGTTACTTCAAAAGGATCATATTTGTGCCGCAAAGTCATTATTGCCTTCGGTTTGCTGCACTATCCTCGAAAGCTACCGGTGTTGGATGCACTGAATTCTCGCAAGGTCCACTATAAGGTTCCAAAGATCGGGGACTACGAAGGCCATCGCGTAGTGATCGTCGGCGGTGGCGATTCGGCGCTCGATGCAGCGGTCATGGCACTACAACGTCATGCGGACGTCGATGTGATTGTGCGTGAGGATACGCCAGTCGGCAAAGCTGACTCGGTGGGAAGAATCAATGAACTTGGTGGTCGAGTTCAAACCTCGACGGAAATCGAGTCCGCAGAATTCGCCGGTGACGATCTGGCGGTTACTCTTACCAACAGTGAACGAATCGAATGCGCGCAAGTAATCGTACAAATTGGATTTCTATCTGCCAAAGAAACATTCGAGAAACTGGATGTGCGTTTAAATGACGACGGCAGTATCGCTATCGATCCTTACTTTGAAACCAGTCGAAATGGAATCTTTGCGGTTGGTGATGTGCATGGCGATATCAAGCTCATCACCGTTGCGTGGGCAGAGGGCATTCAAGCAGCAATCCATGCGTTCAAAGAAATCACGAGCCCGTACTGGCTAAATGAAAAACGACTTCGCGATCACAAGATTACGTTGATCGGTGAGAAAATCGCCGAAGCTGCCTCAAAGAAGAAATAGCAGTCGAGCAGTTTCAGTCCGACATCAACGAAAGATTTTCTTCGAAGTCATCTGATCTTTCGCCACTATTATCCTGCGGCGCGATCATTCCTGGAACTCTCCAAAGGTGAGATTCCGACCGGTGCGTTCGAGAAATACGCTCGATCTTTTTTGACATGCAGACTAACGCGTCGATCACGTCGGGATCCCATTGCGTTTCGGCACCTTCCAGCAATATTTCGAGTGCTTTCTCATGCGAGATTCCCTTTCGGTATGGTCGATCGCTGCGCAAAGCGTCATACGCGTCCACGGCTGCTAAAATCCTGGCAACAAGCGGAATTTCTTCGCCAGCAATCTTATCTGGGTAGCCTGTTCCATCAAAGCGTTCGTGATGGTGCAAAACACCAGGAAGTAAGTGTTGCCGATCCTCGAGTCTTTGCAGAATCTTCCAACCGTGATCCGGATGTTGTTGGACGAGTCGATACTCGTCTTGGGTGAGTTCACGGTTCTTTTCGAAGATCCGATCCGGCACTCCTATTTTGCCAACGTCGTGCAGTAAGCCTGAAAGATAGACTTCGTCGCACTCTCGCCGAGACAAACCCAGTTCACTTGCGACCAACGAAGCGTACTTGGCGACTCGGGCACTGTGACCGCAAGCGAAAATGTCTTTCGTATCAATCGCGCTAACAAGCGAACGAATGACATCCAGTAGCAAGACTTCTTTCTCCGAGACTCGTTCTTCGTTGACCGCTTGATTTGCCAATATGGCGGCGGTTGCTGCTAATATTGATTGCAGGAACGAATCCGATGAAGCTTTTGCTTCATCTGCATCTGCCGCAAGCCAACCGAGCATTCGACCTGCCTGGCGCACGGGAAAGACAACGAAGTCGCGAATTTCAGAAAAGTCGACGCCGGAAAAGGAACGAAATACTAACGAATTCGGATCGATTTTTTGTCGTGCATCGACAATGCGTTCCCAATCAAAGCGGTCACCGAGCGCGTTGCCGACAGCCACAAAATCAGCAGGACTCGATGTGCCCTTTGGAACTAGCGCTATCGACTCGGCATGAATTGTCGAACTGAGAATCGTCAAAATCCGTGCCGCGGTGTCTGCGAAACTCTGATTCGGTTTTCCCGATTCAAGCGCGCGAATAAGGTCCTTTGTAAAAGCAACTAGTCGCGTTGATTCTTCCTGTTCCTGGGAAGTACTTTCGATCTCTTCGCATGTTGCGAGATTCTGCTGAACTAGGTTTCCAACGAGCTCGAGCTGAGGTTCGGTTGTGCCTTCTTCTACGCAGGCTACAACTAAAAGCGAAACGTCGCGGTTCGAACTGAATGGCAGTATTGCGTAAGTCGCGTTTTCGATGGACTTTAGCGAACGACCTGCATCATGGGCGACTTCGTCTGCGATGTGCGGGAGAATATCGCTATTGCCAATGAGTTGCCATTGGTCGTGCCAAATGAACAGACCAAAACCCGCCGGGAAGCATGCGATCAACGATTGCTCAAGTCGATCGATCGTGCCTCGCAATTGCGGGTCGGTTGGTCGAGCAAGTTGTATGTCGTCAGCGGACATCGCGTCGCGGTGCTCCGTAGAAATCCTCCAAGCCCGCATAGTGGGCTACTACGAGTAAAAGATACGTCGCACTTTTCGCTTGAACACGGATTTGGTCCTTTTGACGGCGCTAATTCCCTCGCCCTTTCCGTTCTCCGCGTCCTTTGCCGCCCGGCTGACCGTTTTCACCCTCCTGACCCTCCTGACCGCCTTGATTATCAGCTGGCTTGACCGTGACACTTTCTACGCCAAACATTTTAGTGAGCGTTTCCCGAAGCGATCCGGAACTCAGGCTCGCCGGCACCGTGACCACGCGAGTATCGTCTTGGGTAACTGCCGCGACGTCTAGATCGTGAACCATGTCGACGACCAATCTCAATAGATCCATGCCTTCGGCTGTGACGATCAGTGAGTTCGTCGTTTCATCGACTCCAAAAGAGATCTTGCCTTTGAAAGACGTCCCTTGAAGCACAGAAGGCGAGGATTCCGTAAAGCTGAACGGACCCATGCGACGACCGCGTCCTTCGCCATCTCCGCCATTGCCTTCCTGTTGAGCGAAGGCTTTGTCGTTGCTACTCAAAAGATCACGTAACGCGTCTTTGATTGCAGTTTCGATTACACGAGCTTTCGAATGTTTGATTCGTATGATCTCTTTGAAGCGACCGTTTTGCTCATTGGGCGGTTCGGCAACATCATAGAGTGCAATCAAATCCTTGACGGTAGCGAGTTGCTTCGCTGACGCATTTCGAACAACCAGCGTACTTTCGCCGTCATCAATGAATCGCATCTTTCGTTGATCGCCAAGTCCTGGTGGCGGATCTTCCTTATCGTTCCCACCCCAGTAATCCCAGACAAACAAGTTCTGCTGTTCGTCGTCTTCATCGAAGAAATCTTTTAATTGCAACCTCATCCAACTTGCAGTCACATGCTTCAGTCGGAAATGCACCCAGTCTTGTGTAGGCGGCGCCATTTGTCGTAGCAGATCTTCAAACTTTTCCAACGCGGCAGGATCGTCGCATCGAATGACAAGTTTGCCTTGTGCGTTGCGCCGAATAATGATTGGCGGTGCGGCCCGCTCTCGTTGGTTACGGCGTACCATTTGCGGAGTCGATTTGGGTTCGCTCTCAGCTTGCGCCGTGCTGGTTTGTGCAGGGTCTGCTTGCGTAAGCAGGGTTCGATATGACGACGTGCGTGGAATGATGTCGGTATACTGCTCGCCCACAACGACTTTCGCGGGTGGAGTGTGTTCGCCTGCGAATTCGATGAGCGAACCCAGTTGTTGTTCCAAAAGTGGTTTGACCGGAGCACGAACTTCGCGTGTTCGTTGTGTTTCGTCATCCGCGTCTTTCTCTTCGGACTCATCTTCTGCGTCTTCGTCGTTCGATTCTTCGACCTTCAAAATCGGAGGAGGCAGAACAACCTGGTTTTCTGACGTCGAGTTGAATATGTCTCTTACTCGCTCCAACAAATCATCTTCCGTGTTTACATCAAGCACGATTTCGTTCGATGCAAACTTCGATCGAGTCATCACCTCGCCCATTTGTGTGAGCAAATCAATGACCAGTTCGTATTCGGCGTCGTTGCACTTCAAGATCAGATTGTTGTTTTCGACGTCTGCCGTGACTTTGAAAACGTCGTTCGGATTGGCTTCATCGTCGTTATCTTGATAGTCCCAGTAGCCGTAGTATCGTCGGTTCTTTTTTTCTTCCTTCGGTTTGCCCATCATATTTTCAATCGTCGTGGCAACTTGGGCTGCTGGGTAACGACGCAGACGAATCCGTTCGAACCGGCGAGCACTGCCATCGATCGTTTTGATTAACTCTTCGATACGAAGGTGGTCAAGCGCAGATCCACTTACCAGTAGTGCTTTGGTCTGTTTGTCGACGCGAACGATTGATGTCGGTGAAAGTGCACCGGACTCTTTGAGAATCTCGGCCACTTCTGTTGGGCTTCGAGTGGCGAGGGTGTAGGCCTTGATGTCGAGGTTGTTGCGGGACGACTGCACGTCCAGTAGTTCGACTGCGGCAGCGATGTCAACCATCACGTTGGGAGCTGCTTTGACAATGATGCTATTGCGGAATTCATTGACAACGATGCTGATTTCTGAATTGCCACCGCCGGCTCCAGGAGGCTTTTGCCCTTGTTGATTACCGCCTCGGTTGCGACGCTGCTGCTGTTGCTGCTGCATTTGTTGTATTTGCTCTGGTGTCATCGCGGTCGCTTTGGGCTTCGCAAACATCTCGTCAAGTTTCTTCTTTACCAACTCCGCACGAAGGAACTGGATTTCAAACTCACGAGGTGCGCGGTTGCCGGAGGATTGTTCCGCATCAATCGCAGCGTATATGTCGCGTAGGTTGCGAACCGTATCCATTGCTTCGATTCGATTCGCGGCGCTCATCGGAACGAGTTTGCCATGTTTACTCTTCATGGCCTCCAACTCCTTCGCCAATTCTTCCGCTTTCATTCGTTGCAGTGGAAACGAAACACGAACGAAACTATGTGGTTGTTTCGTGGCAAGTTGACGAGGTTCGATACGAGGTACGAATGCAGGGTTCATGCCTTCGGTTTGAAGAACCTGAATGAACTCTCCGTCATCTAACATTGTGTAACCGCGTGAAAGCAGCAGGCGATTTAGCAAGTCACCCGTTTCTTCCAGCGTGAACGCTCGTTGCGTTCGTAGGTTCACGTAGCCGGACGGCAATTTCTGCCATTCAATTTCGCGACCCGTCGCGCGGCTATACCATTTGATCATGTCCTGCCACGGATGGCCGAGAAACTGCAACACAAGTTTGCCGTCCTTGGGCATCGCTTCCAATTCGGCCGGATCGGGATCTTTCTCTGGCTTGTCGGGACGCGTTACGGAATCCGACTTTTTCTCTTCCTTCTTTTTGTCGTCTTTCTCTTTTTTGTTTTCGTCTTTCTTGTCCTCCTTTTTCTCTTCGCCGCCCTGCTCTTCTTTAGGAGGACCACCACCACCTTGCTTCATGGCGGCTTTCATTATCTCTTTACGCATCTCGGGCGTAGCACCGTCCGGGATCTCAACCTTCACTCCATTAGGTAGCGAAATCTCCGCTGCCTCACTTGTCGGCGAAAGGGAGAACCAGCCAATCAAAGTGACTATGCAAAACTTCTTCAAACGATTCATCGGGGTGCCTGCCTTTTCCCAGTCCGATCCAATTTAAGACAGAATGTATTATTTTAGATATTGGGTCGGATTTCAACTTAGATTGTGAATCTAGCTGTACTAATGGAGTTATTCGTGAGTTTGGCTTCGTTTAGTAGCCCGCTTACTCAGCGCGGGTGGTCAAGTGTTCGGTCCAAGACGGTGAAAACCTGGCTTTTCACCCCATCGCCTGCTCTGCGGATGCTTGCTAGAACCCCTAAGATCGGATGAGCCGAAAGGAATATTGGATAGACAATTGGCATCCGAACGCGGCGAATTAACTCGTCGTGTATCCTTCCAAATAGCGATCCGTCATTGTTAACGTCTTGGACTGAATATGAATCTTCTCGAACCAGTCATCTTGGGCATCATTCAAGGTTTGACCGAATTCCTACCTGTCAGTAGCAGCGGACATCTGGAAATCGGCAAAATCATCTTGGATCAAGACATGGAAGCAGGAGAGAGCATGTTGATGACGGTCGTGCTCCACGCTGCGACTGCGCTGGCAACGATGGTCGTATTCTACAAAGACATCGGTGAGATTCTTGGCGGCTTGCTGAAATTCAAATGGAATGAGGACGCCCAATTTGCCGCAAAGATTGTGCTCTCGATGATACCCGCAGCCTTCGTTGGACTTGTCTTCGACAAACAGATCGAAGCACTCTTCAGTGGCAACTTATTGCTCGTTGGCGCGATGCTGATCGTCACCGGAGTCTTGCTTTTCTTGGCAGATCGTTCCACCAGCACAGACAAAGATGTGAGTTTCCTTCATGCGGGGATCATTGGTGTCGCTCAAGCAATTGCCATTCTACCCGGTATTTCACGGTCCGGAGCAACCATCTCGACATCCGTGCTTTTGGGGATTGACCGCATGAAGGCGGCCAAGTTTTCATTTTTAATGGTCGTGCCACTGATCCTTGGAAAAATGGCGAAGGACTTGCTAGACGGCGGCTTCACCGGGCTTGGCGGGCAAGGTGTTCCGCTGGTGGTTGGATTTATCGCAGCGTTTTTAACCGGCATCATCGCTTGCAAATGGATGTTGGCCCTTGTGAAGAACTGTCAACTTTGGTGGTTTTCGCTTTACTGTTTCGTGATTGGCGCGATTGCAATCGGTTACCACGTTCTCGGCCCGATGAACGCAAATAGCATCGCACCAGTTGTGTCTCAGTAGCGGCTGAAAACTGGTTGCGAGTGAAATTTCTGCGGTGGCTTCAATCGAGTAAAAATTCCAGTGCGATGCCTGGAAAATTTACCCTGTTTCGAATTCCCCTACGCGACAAAAGAGGATTCGATTGATCTGTAAGCCATGGTTTTGAATGGACTTACGTCTCAACTAGTGCTGAGGGCACAGGAGCTGCAAAGGGTGATGTTCGAACTCATTTTTCGAGCAACTCATCCGGAGCACGCACCATGTTTAAATTCAGCCAATCTCTTCAATCCAAGACGATAAAGAACCAACGTTCGAATGCGAGCCGGAAAGCGCCACGGCGGCTTGCTCCGGAATCGCTCGAGTCACGCACGATGCTGACGGCTGTTCAGCCATTTGATGGTGAAGCCGGCTTGTACCAGATCTATTCCAACTACGGTCAGACCGGTCAGGTGGATCCATCGCAGGGCACATTTGCTAATACGGAATCTCGTGTCGGCGAGAGAATTAACGCGGTAGGTTTCCGCGCGGAAGACAATTTTGCGTATGGCATTTTGTCGGCATCGTATGAACTTGCTCGCGTTGGTGCGGACGGCGCACACGAAAGCCTTGGGAACGTCGAAGGCTTACCAACAAACCAACGCTCCTATTTCGTCGGTGACTTTGCCAATGACGGATTATTGTGGGTTCGAAATGCCGGTGAGATGAACAAGCTCTATGGCGTCAATGTGGATACGGTTTCGGTAGAGCGAACGATCACGACCTCGTCGCCGATGACGAACATCTACGACATTGCATTTAATCCTGTTGATGAAAAGTTTTATGCGTCGCGTCGCGGTTCCGAGAATACATTGATTTCGATCTCAATGGACGGTGAAGTTGTAAGCGTCGGTGAGAACGGCTTGCAACTACTTACCTTCGGCGCGATGTACGCGGATGCGGAAGGGAGCGTATTTGGCGGTGCGAATCAAACTGGAGCCGTGTATCGGTTCAATACGGAGACTGGAGAAGCCACCTGGGTTGCTCAGGGACCTGCCTCTGGCGTAAACGATGGTTTCTCGAATTCGCAAGAAATCCTGGAACTTGCCCCGACCGCGCTCGACGACTTTTTCGAAACCAATAGCGCTCGTTCCGTTGAAGGGAACGTTTTCGATAACAACAGCAACGGAGTGGATGTTGATGGTAACTCAGACGGGATCCGAGTCGTTGGTATTGAAGGAACGGAGCAAGTTGGTCGACAGGTCGAGCTAGGTTCCGGAGCCGTCGTTGTGATTCAACAAAACGGTTCGTTCGAATACCAATCGAACGGAGAGTTTGACTACTTAGTTTCGGGTCAAACTGCCGTCGATTCATTCACGTATACCGTTTCGGATGATACGGGTTTGACGGACACGGCCACCGTAGAGGTCACGGTCGAAGGTATTAATCGAGCCTTCGGTTTTGAAGGTGTAACGGTTCGTGGCTTGGAGCAGTACGGTATCAATACTCAAAACTCTTTTCTCACGTACGTCGGCGACGTGAACGGTGACGGGTTTGACGATGCCGCCATTGCAGCTACGAATGCTGAATCTTCGGCGGGAGCAACTTTTCTAATCTATGGGTCCGCCGAAGGAATCAGATCGGACTTTAACGTACAAGATTTGTGCGGAAACGGTGCGGATGGATCGTTCGGTTCAGTCTTCTACGGAGAGCACAATGATGACCAATCGGGGAAGTCAATCAGTGCCGCCGGCGACCTTAACGGAGACGGTATCGACGACATGATTATCTCTGCGACAGATGCCGATCCCAATGGAGTACGCAATGCGGGGAAGTCGTACGTTGTATTCGGATCGACAGAAGGTTTTGATGCATGTGTGAATCTCGCAGACGTTGCTCAGAGTGGCGGAGTGCTGGGTTTCGCAATCAATGGTATCAACTCGCATGATCTATCCGGTTCCGTTGTTGCCGCGGTTGGTGATATCAACAATGACGGGTTTGATGACGTTGCGATCGGTGCTTCCCAGGCAGATGTCCGAGATATGAAAAACGCTGGTCAGACCTATATTGTGTACGGAAGCAGCCACGTTCATGAAAATGGGATTGAACTAGCGGACTTGTTAAAGCAGAACGGTGGAGATGGCACTCTAGGTTTCGTACTGAACGGAGCTCACAAGCACGATTGGTCAGGTACACACGTAGAAGGTCGTGCCGATCTTAATGGAGATGGCATCACCGATATCCTGATCACTGCTCCCAACTCGAATGCTGATAGCCTGACGAATAGCGGACAGTCTTACGTTGTTTTCGGTAGCTCAGAAGGTTTTGAAGCAGAGTTCGAGCTTTCAAGCCTTCGCAAGGCGAACGGAAACGATGGTATTCGAGGCTTCTGCATCAGCGGTTCAACACGCCAGACACGCGAAGGTGGCGACGTGAAAATCGCTGACGATCTTAATGGTGACGGACTTGCGGACTTGGTAGTTGGAATGAACCGAGACAAAGGCTCTTCGCGATCGATCATCCACGGCAAACGTGAATGGTCACCAGAGATTCGAGTTGTCAGCTTGATCGAAACTCAAGTCTATCTGGACAACTTCGACGTCGGCAACAGTGACTTCGATTCTCGCGACTGGGACCAATACGTCCACAGTGCAACGTTGCACTCGAGTGAAGGAACAGCCGTAACGATTTGGGGCGATCCGCATGTGGTGATTGTGATCGATGGTGTAACGGAGCGATTCGACATTGGTTATGGCGAGGGCGCGATCGAGATCGACGAAGGTACAACGATCACATGGGCGAGCAAGCCTTATGACGCAGAGAATCCGGATGAGCAATTGCCACTAGATTGGTTCAGCATCGATTCGCAGGGAAGTGACTTCGATCGAACCATCGATGCGGATGACGACAAGGACGAAGTTGACATGCTAACCGGACTGACGGACGCTCAGCTTCGTGACTTCGCAATCGAACTTCGCGAGTACGCTGGTTCCGCTACGGAACCTCTCCTACGAGTCTAGGTACTGGCCATATGGCTCCAGCAAAGATGGTTGGGTAGATGGATACGACCAATCAACGCAACCATCTTTGCGAGAAGGATGTGAAACGCCGATTGGGGACGTTGTCAATTGAGGAACTGAACGCCGGTTGAGTAATAACCGTTTTCCATTTCGAAAAACGAAACAATACGGCCTCGGACAGGTCCGGCTTGCAGATCACTTTTGTTCTGAAGCAGAACAATATTGCCTTCAAAACCAAACGGTTCATCACTGACCAGCCGCATTCCACCGGTGGAGACATCTAGGCTGACGATCGAGGGAACAATGTCTTCGAATTCGCTTGCCTTGCTACTGCCTAGTGCTGAAGATTCGTTTGATTCGAACACGGATGAGAAGCAGTGACAAAATGGAAGTCGTTCGTGTTTCCGACGATTTCTCAGATCGCCGAGCCGACGTCCCATGTGAAGTTTCGCCAAATCCAATGTAGAAACGATCAAATGCCCACCGCACGCCCACCAATTGTCACCAATGGTCCGAGACCAGAAAACATTCACCGAAGCATGCATGATTCGATTGCCCAGCCAGATCGACATAGTATGTTTGCCGCGTTTTGGTGGGCAGTCGGATTGGAGCCATCCGATTCCGTGATTCGAGATATCGCGACATATAGCCTGGACTTCGAAACCACCCCGGCAAATCGTTGCCGGTCGAGCAAACGGAAAGCGCACTTCAGCCCGACGTGGCGATTGCTCACATCGAACTGCTTCAGCAACCCATTTTTCAACAACTCTTTTTGTATTGTTTAGCGTAGCCGTCACGGCGGACCTTTGTGCAGAATGACTGGCAAGGGAAGGTACGCTGGAGTATTGGAGTTGGCTAAGCGTTCGTGCTGGTTATGCAGGAATCCACATCCGACATGCGGAAAACACTGCCTAGTGAGAAACCTCGCTAGTGGAACTGTGCGGCTGAAAACGGTGTTTACACTCGCACACACAATGCGATGAGCGAGCGGCTTCTCGGAGTTGGTTGAGCGAGCGTACCAACGATTGCGGGGCGAGTAGATTTGCTGCTTTGGCTTGGGTTGGGTTGACGCATCTTGAACATTACCTCACTAGCGAAACTCTGCACTTCCATCAGCAGTTTGGGCGAATGGATCTATGTTGCGATTTTTTCGGGCCGAGCTTCTCTTTAAGTCGCTCGCTCGAATGGATGCTCCCGCTCCACGTTCTTCTTCTGGTTGTGCATGCATCGCACGGGTTTGCAACGTGTGGTGGCAGTAGGAGAAGAAGCCAAGAGCGCGCACAAAAAAACCGCTCTGGGACGGCTAATCCCAGGCGGTTCTTTGTCTCTACAATTAGTAGGCGTTGCTCCGAAGAGCAACCGAACTCTGTGCTGTGCACAAGACTGTGTCCACAATGTTGTCGACTTCGGGTCACCCCTGGTCGACCAATCATATCCTTAGAAAGGAGGTGATCCAGCCGCAGGTTCCCCTACGGCTACCTTGTT
>CAYNJG010000147.1:0-18329 GCA_964397295.1 uncultured Pirellulaceae bacterium | reverse complement strand
GACGTATACGGTTGCGCTTCAAACCATCGTGCTCTGCACGGCCGAGCCAAAAAAGGATCTCTTTCAAATTCGACGCAATGTGGCCTGGCTACAACGCGCGCAGCTAGGTCGCGAGGATAAGAAGGGCTCGTGGGGCTACAACGAAAACAAAGTTTCAGAAGATCCGTCCAACGCACAATTCGCGTTGCTCGCACTCTATGAAGCGGAACGTGCCGGAGTGCCCGTTAAGGAATCAACGTGGCGTTTGGCTCTCGATTATTGGAAACGGCAGCAACGCAGAGACGGTTCGTTCGCTTACGGATCTGGTCAGCCGTCGACGGGCAGCATGACGTGCGCTGGCATTGGATCGATGATTATCGCCTCAGGACAAGTCGGAAAGCTTGATGCGGAAGTGACGGACGGCAAAGTCATTTGTTGTGGTGGGGCCGAGGACGACGACACAGACGAAAACATTGAACGGGCGTTGAGTTGGCTGGGTAGTCACTTTTCCGTGAAGCGAAATCCGACGACGAAACGCATCGAAGGCTTTCCATCGATGTACCACTACTACTATCTATACGCGCTGGAACGAACGGGCCGCTTGGCCGGCCGTCGATTCATTGGTGAACATGATTGGTACCGTGAGGGTGCTGAAGAGCTGCTGAATCTGCAAGACAAATTGAGCGGATATTGGAACGGTGAAGATCAGCTTGTGTGCACAGCGTTCTCCGTTCTGTTTCTGTCCAAAGGTAGGCGGCCGATTTTGTTGTCGAAGATCAAACGACTTCCCGAAGACGATTGGAACCGGCACCGTCACGATGCGGCGCATCTGACAAAGCACGTCGAGTCACGCTGGAAGCAAGATCTAACCTGGCAGGTCGTCGATTTGAACGCCGCAACGGCGGAGGATCTCGCTCAATCACCGGTGCTGTTCATCAGCGGCCGCGACGCGTTGGATGTAGCGCAGGAACAAAAAGAAGCCTTACGCGAGTACATCGAGAATGGAAATTTTGTCTTCGCCGAAAACTGTTGCGAAGGAGACGGTTTTGATCGCGACTTCCGCGCGCTAATGAAAGAGCTGTTTCCGGATAGCCCACTTCGGTTGTTGCCGCGTGATCATGCGATTTGGTTTGCTGAGCAGCGCGTCGATTCGAAATACTTGCGACCACTGGAAGGGCTCGACGCGTGCTGTCGTACTGGTGTCGTTTATTGCCCAGAAAACCTGTCGTGCTACTGGGAACTGGCGAAACCGCAGCGGGATTCGAAAAAGGAATTGCCCGCGGCGGTTCGTAGTGAAGTGGAAGCGTGTTTGGCCATCGGCGCTAATGTCCTGACGTACGCGACCGGTCGAGAGCTGAAGCAGAAGCTCGATGCTGCCGGTTTGATTTCGATTGTAAAGTCAACTGAAACGCTTGAACGTGGTGCGCTTTACATCGCAAAGCTCCAACATTCTGGTGGCAGTGACGATGCACCTTCGGCGCTGAACAATATCCTCAACTACGTCGGTCAGCAGACGCAGTTACCCGTTTCGAATCAGAAACGTTTGGTGTCACCAACGGATCCAGGGCTGCCCGACTATCCAATCGCGTTCATGCATGGCCGTCGATCGTTTCGATGGAGCCAAGCCGAACGTAAGGCGTTAAAACGCTACGTTGAAAACGGTGGAGTAATCTTCGCCGATGCGATTTGTGCTAACCAAGAGTTCGCCGATTCGTTTCGCAAAGAAATGGAGGCGATTTTTCCAGGTCAGTCGATGCGTCGTATTCCATCGGATCACATCATATTCGGTGACTCATTCGAAGGCCACGACGTGCGAACAGTCGAGTTGCGAGATCCACGCAAGCAAACTCGTCGAGACGATCCGCTTGCCGTGCGCACGGAGAAAGTGGCGCCGTTGATCGAGGGTATCGAAATCGATGGCCGCTTCGTTGTTATGTTCTCACCCTACGACATGAGCTGCGCGTTAGAGAATCGCCCGTCATTAGAATGTCGCGGTTACACTAGCAAGGACGCGGCCCGTCTGGCGACGAATGTGATTCTGTACGCGATGCAGCAGTAGGGATTCCGTTCTGCTCGGGGCTACTGCAGACACCTATTTCAACGTCAGTGTTTCTACTCGTTCTTTCTGTCCGGGCTTTGTGATCTTCACCACTTGCCGAGTTACTGATTCCGAACCCGTCCCGAAGTCGCGGTAGATCGTTAGATACACCTTGCTTCGCATGCCGGCGCGGTTGGGATTTGTGTTGAAGTACTTGACCATGATGTTGTACTCGCCGGCGGGAGCTTTGTTGATTGCGTACATCTCCGGTCCGTAGCCATCGGTGATGTCGCGAGTGATGTGGCCGCCAGAGCGTGTGCGAGGATGCGAGTAAAAACACTCTTCGCCGCTGGGCTCGACGACGTGCAAGTCAACGTCCGTCTGGTCCGTGTTCCACATCATGGTGATCAACATGTCGGCCGAGTTTTCGATCTTGTATTTCTGGCCGATTGTTTCGAGCCGAGCCTGAGCGTACGACTTGATTTTGGATTCACGTTGATCCGATACGATTTGACGCAACAAGAAAGCGTATTCCGTGCCAGCGATCTTTCGGAAATCGTTGCTGCGATTTTGGAAGTTTCCACCTAGTGCCACTTCGTAAAACACAATCGCCATGTCGGCTTGGTCCATTTGCGTAAGGCATTGGCCAATCGCGGTATAGATGCTGGGGTCGTAAGGTAGAGCCATCGCGATGCGTCGCAGCAGGTGATACGCTTGCGAAGGACGGCTCATTTCCATTGCTGTGAATGCAACGTCGCGAGCGAGCACCAAGTCACCGGGGTTCTGTTCGATGAGGCTGCTGAGAACCTTGATCGCCAGGGCGCTTGATGACTCGCCACGACGTTCGGCCTCTTGGACTACCGCGTCGTAATTCAAGCGTTGGGCGTCGAGCTGCTCGAGATACTTCTCTGTGATTTCGACCACCTCATCTTCATGTAGGTTGTCGGTGATGGCTTCGACTTCAATCTTGTCGAGAGCCAAACGCAGGGCAGTGGGGACTTTGAAATTCATGCCCGGCATGCTTTCAAGTCTTGCGACCCAGTTAAGTAGCTGAGTCTTCGGATCGCCCAATTCTTCCGATTTCTCGGCGAGAGTCTTGCTGATCAATTCTTCTGCGGTCGTTGTTTTGACGACGAACAGATCTTCTTCCGGCTTGATATTGAATCGCTCGTAGTCCGCCTCCGATTCCAGCATCAACAACGAGCAAGTATCACCCGTGATGCGGAAGTGCCGCGCGTACGCGGTGGTGACGTCAAGTTCCGCTTGGTCGAGACTTTCAAGCTGACCGACGGCGACGTGGCCGTAGAGGCGACTGGCCAATTCAGATTCAATCAGATCGTGTGGAGCCACGGTTATCGTCTGCTTCGTGTCACCTTGCTGCAACACGAAGTTCAGATCTGCCATGTCGTTTTGATCGGCGAGTCGACCTACAACCGTGATCAACTGGCCCGGGTAGACCCATTGCACGCGGCCGGCTGTCAGGATGTCGGACGTGCCGCCCGATTCGATGGCTTTCAATTGCCACGGCCGAGCACGATGTGCGGTCGATGCTTTGGCCACTTCATCTTCATTGGCGACACTAAACACCGCACCGCCCGTTTCGCTGGCCAGGAAACGGAGTCCGGAGATCGCGGTGCCCGTCATGCCTGTTTGATAGGCAAAGACACTGCCCAGTTGCTCGTTGTTTAATTCTCGCTGGATCAATCGTAAATTGTTTTCACCCCAGTTCGATGCACCATCACTGAGGAGGAACAGGTCGGGTGAGCTACTGCCTATTACCCAGTCAGTGTTCGTCAGGGCGCGAGTGGCGGAAAATAAGTCAGTCGCCCCTTCGAGAGTGATTTTTTCGCAATCGGCGAGCAAAGCCGCAACGTTTTCTTCTGTGTTTGCCGAGTAGCTACTTCGCCAGAAACGTGTTTCGACGTCGAAGAACAGTACAGCGAACTCTTTCAACGAGTCGCGATTGTTGTCGAGGGTTGCTTTGAGCAGATTCAGCCAGACGTTGAATTTGTCAGGTCGACTGCTCAATGATGTATCGACCATGAACACGGCGCGTTCGCTGCTGGTGGTCGCGTCGTCGGGCAAGTCGAGTTTGACGCGAGTCGCGAAGAAGTCGCCTTCTTGTTCGTTACGGCTGAGTAGCACAGTATTTTCTGCACCAGCCATGGTTAGACGAATGGCGCCGGACTCTTCCGTGCGCGGTTCGTCGATCCGATAGCTTCGAATGCCTGCTGACTTCGATTCGGTGTACTTTGCGTCCGTCGCGAGTGCGAGTGTCGCACCGTCGATTTCGCGGACGTCGATGTCGACTTTGCATTGCCTGATCGATTGCGGCAGATCCAAGTTGTAGACCAGGCCTTCGTCAGTTTGCTGCAAGTCCACGTCGTAACCGATCACGATGCGGTGAAGTTTCTTCGGCATCAGTGGAAAGACGTTCGCGTTGAAGACGCCTGCACCGGACCACTCGACAAGCGCCGGGTCAACACGGCGTCGTACTGTCTGGCTGTAGGCGTAGGCGGCTTTTTCGCGAGGCACCATACGTGACTCTTTCACGTTCCGCCACACATCGCCACGTTGGCGTTTGATGTTGTTCGGCTTCAATGCCACGAGTCGCGTTGTCGTGTTGGGTTCGATGAATTCGTTGCGGGTTAGCTCGCCGTCGCCGGTGAGATCGAATGCACTTTGGCCGAACGCGAAATAGTACAGCGATGCGTCGTCGGGCAGTCGCAGTTTGAATTTGCCCTCAAGTTGTTGCTCTCGATCGTTGTAGTAGAAGCAATCGACCAATACGCGAGCTCGAAAGCCATCGACTTGGACGTGAACTTGCATTCCATTCATGTCCAACTCGTCGTGATCGCCGACCATCAATCGCGAGGTGTTGGGAGCTGCTTTGACGCGTCGCCACGTTTTGGGTTGTTTGGTCTTCGGTTTTGCTACCGCAGGTCGTTTGGCTTCGCCGCCGAGATCGGCTTGGATTCGCTTCGTTAGATTTTCAACACCGCTTTTCGCAGTTTCGGGTAGAGAGGCCAAGCTATCTGTTCGAAGTTCGGTAGGTGCCGATTCCGCTGCGAGATCCATTGACTCACTCAGGTCTTCTTCGGCCGCCCGACTTCTTACTGATGTTCCGCCGGTGGCAGTTCTAAAGCGTATTTGCTCTGACTCTATTCCAAAAGAATCGTTGGGCATCGACAATCCGTCGCTCCACAAATTGTCAATTTTGCGTTCCGCGTTAGCAACATCATCGACAGACAACTGGCGCGAGTTCGGCTGGTCTTCCATCGTTTGAGTGTTGGCTGTGATCAGCGATAAATTGGTTTCGAACTGTTGCAACTCGGTTTCACCAAGTGCCGCTCCATCTTCGACCACCACCCTCCCTTGCATTGGCTTCTCAAATTCGTCTCTTGGAGGTTCCAAGTTGAATGGACCATCCTCATCCTGCTCGATCCGGTCTATGATCTTTTTGACGCGATCTACATCTCGCTTCTGCCCTCGGACAACAAAAACATCAGTGTCCTCGACAAACTCAACACGTACTGGGCCCAAAAACTTTCCACCCGATTCGGGCGAGGAAGATTCTGGTGCGATCGTATAGTCGTCGCCTAGGGACTCTTTGGATTCATCTATCGCCAGCGAAAATAGCGATCTCGATTCGGCTTCTTCGATCTCGGTACCTTGAAGACGAGAGAGTTCGTTCGTTTCGCTGGTCTCGAAATGGTCGGAATATTCAACATCAGCAAGGGCATCGAGATTGGCTTCGGGTTCCGTCGATGGCGTTTCATACTTGCCGGTGTTTTCGTTCTGTGCTGTTTGCTGTGGTTGATTGCCTTGCTGCAGAAACGGTACCGCTACCGCGACCAAGCACGCCGCCGCCGCAAGCCATGCCCAGTTCCGCAACAGAAAACCGCTGCGCTGAGTTTTGGTGGTTGGTGCTTTCGCTTGCGTATGAATCGAACACTTCTGGTCGTCTAGCAAGCCCACGTTGGCTTCCGCTTGGAACTCGTTGGTGAGCAGTAGCGTTGTCTCACGGATCTCGTTGATTGCCGCTTCGAGTTCGGGTGAATTGCTGACCGCCATTTCGATGAGTTGGGTTTCTTGCTCGTCGAGTTCGCCGAGGACGTAGGCGGTGAGACGTGGATCGTTAGGCTGGATCATGATTGATTCCTTGTCGCAGTCTGCGTGCGTGTTCGCTCGCTGGCAGTGGCGAGCGGTTTGTGCAGGGTGGCAGCTCGCACTACGTGACGGTTTGTCTTAGTTTTGTAATCGCTGTGTGGAGAATGAAGCCGACGTTCGTTTTCGTGAGGCCAGTGACGTCCGCGATTTCTTGGTAGCTCAAACCACCGTGGAACTTCAGACGTAGGACTTCTTGTTGATTCGACGTGAGCGTGGCGATCTGCGAGAGCAGTGTTTCTTGGCGCTCTTCTGCCAGGGCTGCGGCATCGGGTGCCGCGGCGCTGGATTCGATACGTTCATCGAACTGCTCCGATGGTGCGAACTTCATTCGTTTTTCCTTCCTCGCGATGTCAATCGCTCGGTTTCGACAGACGCGGAACAACCACTTGGTCAAGTGCTTCTCCGTCAACCGTTCATGCTTGCGGTCCTGGTCGACCAACTTCATGAACGTGTCTTGAACGACGTCCCGGGCGCGATCCGTATCGTGGACGAATTGCTGGGCGTAGCGCACGAGCATATGTTCATGCTGGTCGATAGCATTCCGCAGCCATTCGTCTCGTTGGCGAGCCAGTTCGTCGTTCATTAATGCCTGTCGTTTCGGCGATTCAAAAGGTTCAACGAATGAGTGAGCGGTTTATTAGAGCCAGTTTGAGGTTTTTTCGTGAAGGCAATTTTACGAGGGCAATCCCAGGCCTCGCGACCATACTGCCGCAATCTGTTAGTATTGTCGCTTTCGCAAATGACTCCGACGACACCGATAATCCATGAATCGCCCTCCCCACACACGGACCCCTGTCGAAAAGTCGCTGAGCCCTCACGAGGGTTGGCACTGCACGCACATCTATTACCGGTTTGACCGCAACGTTACACGTTGGACGCCGCCCGAAGCCATGGCGACGGGGCGTGAAGAAATTGAAGCAGCACTCGATCCAAACGGTCCTCACGCCAGTGCGCGATTGCAAACGTCGATCGTCAGCGGCCACAAAGCAGACTTTGGCCTGATGCTGATGGATCCCGATCCGTTGAAGATCGATCGTGTTCATCAAAACCTGTTGAACACGTCACTCGGCGCGGCGATGGTGCCGACTTACTCATTCGTTTCGCTTACGGAAATCTCCGAGTACGTGCCAACGCTGGAACAGTACGGCGCGAGGCTCGTGAAAGAGGGTGAGGAAGCTGGCAGCCCCGCTTACGAAGCGAAAATGAAAGCCTATGGGCAACGCGAACCCATGATGCGGAAGCAGCGGCTGACGCCCGATTTTCCTGATCTGCCTGCGACTTGCTTTTACCCCATGAACAAAAAACGCGAAGTGGGCGAGAACTGGTTTCTAACTCCTTTTTCCGCGCGTAGCGAAATGATGAGCGAGCACGCGCGGAGTGGGATGGCCTTTGCCGGTAAAGTGTCACAGTTGATTTCGCTGAGTTGCGGAATCGACGATTGGGAATGGGGTGTTACGCTATGGGGAGCCAACCCGCAGTACCTAACCGAAATCGTCTACAAAATGCGTTTTGATGAGGCGAGTGCACGGTACGCTGAATTCGGGCCGTTTTACACCAGCTACATTGCCAGCCCTGCGGATATGTTAAAACACTGTTTGGATAAGTAATGTTCGAGGTTCAACGAAATGAGTATTGAAGAACGAGGTCGAGCGCTCGAAGAAGCGTTCTACGCAAAGAAAAACGCCGAGCTGTTGGGCCAGGTCAAATTGGACCTCGATACAAAAAGCAAACGCGACGACATAAAGTCGGCTACCGGAATCACGGATGACACCGTGCTCGATTCGCTGATTGGAATCGGGGTGGACTCAAGTTCACTGGCTGCGATCTCGATCGCGCCGATGGTGTTTGTCGCGTGGGCTGACGGATCGATTAACGACAAAGAACGCGAAGCAGTAATGGCCGGTGCCGAAAAAGCCGGAATCAGCGCGGACTCAACCGCCGCCAAAATGCTGAGCGGTTGGCTCACAGAAAAGCCGGATGCCAGTCTTACCGAAGCATGGAAAGGCTACATCGACGCCATCAATCTAAAGCTGCCCGCCGGCGACAAAGTCAAGCTTGGTGAGCAGATCATGGCTCGTTGCAGTAGTGTTGCGGAAGCGGCCGGTGGGTTCTTGGGTCTGGGAAGCATTTCGACGAAAGAAAAAGCAATCCTCGATATGTTGAAGTCAACGCTCGACGCATAGTGCACTATTTGAAGCGTAAGGGCTCGCGTCCTTATGCTTCGTAGACACACCTACCATGTGAACAACATGATTCGATACTTTCTTATCCTTCTCATCGCCGCAACGTTTCTTGCGCCGGCCCGCGGCGTCGAAAAACCGAACGTCATCTTGATCTACACCGATGATCAGGGTTCGGTCGACGTCAATTGCTACGGTGCGAAGGACTTGGTCACTCCGCACATGGACGACCTAGCAAAGCGAGGAACACGCTTCACGCAGTTCTATGCAGCGGCGCCAGTGTGTTCTCCTTCTCGAGCAGCCGTACTAACAGGGCGCGTGCCACAACGTGCAGGTGTGCCGGGTAATGTGTCGTCGATGAAGGGCCGTTCGGGTATGCCGTCCGAACAAGTTACGATCGCCGAGATGCTCAAGTCCGCCGGCTACGCAACCGCTCACGTTGGCAAGTGGCACTTGGGTTACGAAAAGCAGACGATGCCGAATGGTCAAGGTTTTGATCAGTCGTTCGGTCACATGGGCGGGTGCATCGACAACTACTCGCACTTTTTCTATTGGAATGGTCCGAACCGTCATGACCTGTGGGAAAACGGTGAAGAGATTTGGCGAGATGGTCAGTACTTCCCTGACTTGATGGTGAAGGAAGGTCATGAGTTTATCGAAGCCAACAAAGAAAAACCGTTCTTCATGTATTGGGCGATCAATTTGCCGCACTACCCACTGCAAGGCAAATCGAAGTGGCACGAAACCTATTCACACCTGCCCGCACCACGCCGCATGTATGCAGAGTTTATTTCTTCGATGGACGAAGCAATCGGCGAACTACTGGCAAAGCTTGACGAGCTAAACATCCGCGACAACACGATCGTTATCTATCAGTCCGATCATGGTCATTCGCATGAAGAACGCACGTTTGGCGGTGGCGGGAGCGCGGGACCTTACCGTGGTGCAAAGTTCAGCCTGTTCGAAGGCGGCATTCGCGTGCCGGCCATCATTTCGTGGCCAAAGAAGATTCCGCAAGGCACGGTCCGCGAACAATTCGCGACGGCCTGCGATTGGCTGCCGACGATCGCTGAGTTGTGTGACGTTAGCACACCGAAAATCAAGCTCGACGGACATAGTATCGTAGACGTTATTCAATCAGCCGACGCTCCAAGTCCTAGCGAGACATTCCACTGGCAATCGGGTCGCGGAGCAGGGGGAAGGCAATGGGCCGTTCGTGAGGGCGACTGGAAGTTGATCGGGAACCCCAAAGACACCAGCAATAAGGCCGAGCTAAAAGACAGCGATAAGTTGTTCTTGGCCAATCTTCGCGATGACGTATCAGAAATGAAAAACGTCGCAGCGGCGCATCCTGACGTCGTGAAGCGTTTGGCGGCGATGCACGAGGATTGGATTCAAGAAGTCGAGTAGTGAGTACGCTTCGCACTTCAGGGCCACCGGGCCGACACACAAATCTCCACCCATTGCTGATAGTGCCAGAAGGCCGAGCAGCATCGGCGCCAAAGGTCCGCCAAACGCTACTTGACCAACTCGGTATAGTCGGAACCTGGCGCCGTTGGTTGAAATGCTTCGTCTGAGAACTCTGGATTCCATTTAAGATCCGTAAACCGATACGTAGTCTCGAAATCTTCTCCTGTTCTGGAAAAGTAAAATTCGATCGGCAAATCTGTTTTCGCGTTGACCCACACCGTGATCTTGATGTCTTTCCAGTCCCAGTCTTGATTCGTTGTAGCTTTGCCTAGGTCCGAATCGGCCTTGTTGTTGAGCACGATTTCGAAGCCCTTCGCGTCCCGCTTACCGATTTTCTTCTCCCCAAGATTCGACACAATGCGGCCACGTCGCTGCCTCACCATATAAATCGCCCGAAGCGGATTGCCGATTGAATTCGCGTCCAGTTCGTCTTTGATCCACCAATACTCCTTCTTCAATCGATCTACGATGACCCCTGGCGATCCAACTCTGTGTGTTTCCAGAAGATCGACGATCACTTTTGGTTCTGTTGGATTTGGAGTATTTGTCTTAAGCGTTTCCTCAATGTGCATATCGGCGTGAAGGCCCATCGGATCTGAACGCCAGCGTCCGCTTGAAGTCTGACGTACGGTTCGCCCTTCACCTGCCGATGAAACGGAAACCACCTCATGCCGATACGAATAGGCTTTAACCTTATCAAGTGCCTCGGCGATTCGTTCGATCGCGTTGGCGGGTTTCTGCGGAGTCGCGAAAAGCCAAATCGCAATGACGATCGTTGCCGCGAGTGTCCCAACACCCCACGCGACAGGCGAAGCTGGTTTATTTACTTTGTCGTTCGGCGTTGGCAACGCATTCAACAAGTTGCGTCTCGATTCGGTGTGTCTTGTGTTCACTTGTTCGTGAGCAGATTGCAATGTGTTCGAGATCGGGTCGTTTGAGGTTGTCATTGATTCGGCTCCTTTTCTGAAACTTGGCCCAGTTCTTTCCGTAGCCGCGCAAGTCCACGCTCCAGAGCAGCGTAGAAGCTACTTCGAGAGATACCCATAATGCGAGCTGCTTCGGTTGCGTTTTGCTCAGTAAAGTAATAGGCGTGAATCGCAAGACGATCTCGCTCGGGCAACAAAGCGACGTGTGCAAAAATACGTGTAAGCTCGTCAGCTTGATCTACTTCGTGCACACCATTTTCGTTCACGTCGATCGGAATTGCATTGATCGGAACGTGCTTACGAGTCAACTCACGCAAGCGTTCTTTGGCAACGAAACGAGCAATGCCGAACAGCCAGCCGCGAAAACCTTCGGGATTCGTTAGCGTCGCCAAACGGGTAAACGCTCGCGTGAATGTCTCTTGAGTCAGGTCTTCCACCGCACCAAAGTCTTTGGCAACCGCAGCAACGACCGATCGTACCGCCACCGCATGTCGATCGTAGAGACGACCAAACGCATCACGATTCCCTTGCAGCGAAAGCTGGAAGTCTTCAGCGTCGGATGATTCGGAATTTGGCATGACAGTGTACTAGTGACAAAAGCATGCCGATTGTCCAGCATAATTCTCGAATTCGGAATTCCCCAACGACTCGGAGGCCTTCGGTTGCTTGAATCGGTGCTTGGCGATTGGTACGTTGGCTTCGTCAAATTACGTGATTCCAGCCGCATTTGTTATGAAACTCTTTGCAAACACGATCGTTTTCGTTCTCCTCGCAAGCTTCACTGCTTTGGCTGCTGATCGACCGAACATTCTGTTTATCATGTCGGATGATCACGCTTTCCAGGCGATGAGTTGCTACGGTAGCAAAGTCAACAAGACGCCCAACCTCGATCGGATCGCGAACGAGGGGATGCGGTTCGATCGTTGCTACGTGACCAATTCCATTTGTGGACCGTGTCGTGCGGTGATTCTCACGGGCAAGTACAGCCATCTGAATGGCTTCGAAAGAAACGGTCGAACGTTTGATGGTTCGCAGCAGACGGTTTCGAAACTACTTCGCAAATCGGGCTACCAGACAGCGGTGGTGGGGAAGTGGCATCTGCGAAGTGTGCCGACAGGCTTCGACTACTACAACGTCTTGGTAGGGCAGGGGCCGTACTACAACCCCAAGATGAAGACGATGGATTCGAACGGTGAGCCGACGCTCGTCGAGAACACCGGCTACACGACCGACATCATCACTGATCACGCGTTGGATTGGTTGAACGATAAACGCGATCCCGACAAGCCTTTCTTTTTGATGTATCAACATAAGGCTCCGCATCGTAACTGGCAGCCTGGTCCGAAGTACCTGACGAAGTACGACGACGTCTACATCCCTGAGCCCGATACGCTGTTTGACGACTACGAAAACCGAGCCTCGCCTGCTCGCGAGCAAAAGATGACTATCGAGAAGGATTTGAATCCTCGCGATTTGAAACTCGAAAAAAAGCAACGCGGCTTGAACCCGGCTCAACAAGCTGAATGGGATGCTGCTTACGGTCCTAAGAACGAAGCTTTCATGAAGATGAATCTGTCCGGAAAAGAGTTGATTCGATGGAAGTACCAGCGTTATGTCAAAGACTACCTACGCTGTGTCGATTCGGTTGATGAAAACGTTGGACGAGTTCTCGATCGACTGGATGAGTTAGGTTTGTCAGAAAACACCATCGTGATTTACACTTCCGACCAAGGTTGGTATTTGGGCGATCATGGTTGGTTCGATAAACGCTGGATGTACGAAGAGTCGTTCCGAACGCCTTTCATTGTCCGGTGGCCTGGCAAGATTAAACCGGGCAGCGTCAGCACAAAAATGGCGATGAACTTGGACTTCGCTGAAACGTTCCTAGAAGTAGCGGGTGCAGACATTCCCAGCGACATGCAGGGTGCGAGTTTGTTGCCTCTCATGCAGGGCAAAGAGCCCGCCGATTGGCGAACCTCGATGTACTATCACTACTACGAGTTCCCCGGGGCACACAGTGTCGCGCGGCATTATGGGATTCGTACCGAGCGGTACAAGCTGATTCATTACTATCCACATGAGAAACGCCCAGACCTCGATCAGTGGGAATTATTCGACCTACAGGCGGATCCAAGTGAACTGAAAAACATTTACGCCGATCCCAAGCATGCAGAACTGATCAAAGATCTTTCGACCCAACTAGACGAATTGCGCCTGAAGTACAAAGATGATGGGACGGTCGTGGGCGGCGAAAAGCCAAATAGAAACCGGAAAAAGAAAGCTGCGTAGATGCGTACTCGTTTGTGGACGTTGTGTATTGTTGGTCTCTTGTGTCTTGCTGGGTGTCGACCCGAAAAAGTGGCGGAAGCGATTCCTGGCCCGGAAGAAAGCACCTATACCGTTGGAGCTGAAAAAGGCACCTCGACGAAGACTAGGCGATTTCAGTTTCGCTACCGATTCAAAGTGTCTGGCGTAGAGTCGGGAAAGCAAGTTCGAGCTTGGCTGCCCGTTCCTCCATCGAACGAACATCAAACGATCACGGCAAGCGATCATCAGCTTCCCACCGCACCGACTTTTCACGCGGACGAAAAGTACGGGAATCGTATTCTGTTCGTTGAAGCTATGGTGCCTGAAAGTGGTTCGTTGAGTTTCGATGTGCCGTATGAAGTAGTACGCCATGAAATTCTAGCTTCGAACGAGAGCAAAACGAATGATGCACAGCCCGGAGAACTTTTCTTGGCGGCGAATTCGAAAGTGCCGCTTGAAGGCAAGCCGTTGGAGCTGCTGAGTGATCTGTCACTGAGCGATGATCCGTTTCAGAAAGCAAACCAGCTCTATGAAGTCGTTGACAAACACGTCACTTACAACAAGGACGGTAAGGGCTGGGGCAACGGTGACGTGCTTTGGGTATGCGATAGTGGCCGAGGTAACTGCACGGACTTCCATAGCCTCTTTATTTCGCTCGCGAGGTCGCAGGGGATTGCATCACGGTTCGAGATTGGCTTTCCGATTCCAACTGATGCGAAAGAAGGTTCGGTAGGCGGTTATCACTGCTGGGCGTTTTTCTTTGACGCGAGTCGCGGTTGGGTACCAGTCGATATTTCTGAAGCCGATAAGCATCCTGAGTTGAAAGAATACTACTTCGGCGGTTTGACGGCAGACCGCGTGATGTTCTCCGTTGGTCGCGACATCGAACTTGTGCCGAAGTCGACGGAGAAATCGTTGAACTACTTTGTCTATCCGCATTTGGAGGTCGATGGTCAAAAAGTCTCCCGAGATCAGATCGAGCTGCAGTTTTCGTACACTGACCTTTGAATTCGACCAACTGCCCTCGCGACAGTGACGGGGTCACGAAACATACGACTGACTTCAGCGAGATGAATCCCGCAAGGCAATAAACGCAGCCAACGCACGCAGTAAACGCGTGCGTTGACGTTCGTCGGTTCAGTCTACAATCGCAGGTTAAAGGCTTTCGACCTTTTGTTCGTACGCTCCTTTCAATCCTTGCTCCTTCAGCCATTTGGCTACCGATGCTCGATCCTTCTGCAGTTGCTCGATAAGATTCGCTCGGTCTTGGCCATACCCGAGGCCGAGTTGATAGATTCCCCGGCCCGCTTTGCCTGGTTCCACAGTCGCGTAGAACAGCGCGTTCTTTTCGGCAATTCCGCCGAAGATATCTTGAAGGACGTTGGCAACATAGGCTCCCGACACATGCTGAAAGACGCGTCCACCGAAACCACGGTAGTGTACTTGGGTGACCCGAGTCGACTCGTTCCACTGAACGCGGAAGATTGAGTGTCGACCGCCTTTGGCGAGTTCGGCTTTGTCACAACCTGAGTTTGAAACCGCGTTGATGTCCGCGCCGTTCGCCACAAGCAGCTTTACGAGCTCTAAATCACCAGCGGCGGCAGCAAAATGCAGAAGTGTCTTTCCACCACAGCGAGCCTTCAATAATGACGGGTCACATTGAATCGCACTCATGATTGCTGTGGAGTCTCCGCAGATCAAATCTTCGATTTCGCCAGGGTAGTGCAACGTGTCACTCGGTAGTTTTTCAAATTCGTATTGGGGCTGGATCAAGGCCAATTCGTCAAGGCTCAACCCGGACGCGAGTTGCCATTCGGAAAGCCCTTCGGTCTCGATGTTGCGAATAACGTCGAGTTGATGCTCTTGATTAATTGTGTTCGCCAATTGTGGATTACCAGAAGTTGCAATCAGGTGCCCGACAGCACAGTGCGTTCCGGAAAGGTCAATGAATACAGGGCGAAGTCCGGGCACGTAGACGTTCTGCGGGAACTTTCCATCCGTCATGTACGTTTTCAGTCGTTGGATATTGGATAGGCGTTGGTCAAGTTGATCCGGCGTCAGCTGTTGGACGTCTGCCGTTTCGAGCTGGTCGATAACAAGTCGGAGGTGAGTTTGGATCAGCGATACGTTATCGTCGATGGAACCGTCGGTGAGGACGCTGAAGTCGGGAGTCCGGCTGGACCAATTCTCGTTGAGCTCGCACAGTCGTTGAAACAACGCGGTTTCGGTAGAAGCGGTACTGTTGGAATGACTGGATTCTTGCACGTTGGCGTGAGCAGCCTGAGCCATAACGGCCAGACACAAGAGTGCGATGAGTTTTTTTATGAGGATCATCGTTTGGTTTCCTTGAGGCGTGGGTTTTTGGATGTTTGGCGACCGTTTGGCCATATTTCTCTTTGCGAATCCCGACGCACCAAAGGGACAGGCAAAACTCGATATTTCATAGATCTCACGGGAATGTTCCGTTTTTTCCGTAGAGCTTTTTTTTGCAATCGCGTAGCGGTGTCAGCTGAATTCGCGAGTATTCAACCGAAAATCTCACGACGACCGTGACGGCATCGTTTTCGCCAGAAAGACGCCATGGCACGCGCTCTGCCGCCAGGGTCAAACGCGACGATTGAGCCGTCGGCATCCGGCACGCTTTACGAAGTTTGGGCGTTGACGTACACGTTGTGTCAACAACTGTTGCTTAGAAAGAAAAGCTATCAGCATCTGCATCGACTGCGATGTTGGCTACCGTAGCCGACGGCACTTCGATGGACGTGGCTTCTTCCGGGAAATCGCCATGATCATCGTCTCGCATGACTGGCGAGACCGTAGTTGGTAATCAGCGGACAGGGTCGCGCGACGAACACGAAACGTGTTTCTTTGCCCAAAGTCGATATTTGTGGCGTAGATTTCGATGTTACGCACTCGGTTGGTTTTACGGTTAGGTCCGAGGGTACGATTCTATCGAGGCATCGCAATGAAGATCCCAACCGTCCGCGGTGTTATTGATCGTCGCATTCTTGTGAACTTTCGGATCGATCCGGAAATTCTTGCCGGTGTTGTGCCCGGCCCTTTTCGCGTTCAGCAAGTGAACGGCTTTGGGATCGCTGGGATCTGCATGATTCGTTTCAAATCGCTGCGGCCGAAGTTCGCACCCTCCCTGTTCGGAATGTCTTCCGAGAATGCAGCACATCGCATCGCGGTTGAATGGGATACTGTGGATGGCGTGGCGACTGGTGTTTACGTTCCCCGCCGAGATACTTCTTCGCTATTTAATACGCTGGTTGGGGGCAAGATTTTTCCGGGTGTCCAGCACGCGGCTACATTCGAGATCGATGAAACAGAGGAACGATTTCGAGTGCACATGCGAAGCAAGGATGGATCGGGAAACGTGTTTGTTGATGCAGTTGTTGCCGATCAAATACCGTCGTCCTCTACGTTCAAAGATCTCGAAGAAGTATCGCAATTCTTCAAGCAAGGCTCGGTTGGTTACTCGCCGAATGGCGAACGATTTGACGGATTGGAGTTGCGTTCAACTAATTGGAGCGTTGAGCCGCTGGATGTTGTTGAAGTTCGATCTTCTTTTTTTCAATCGCCAGCGTTTCCAAAAGAGGCTGTGGAATTCGATTGTGCATTGTTGATGCGCGGTATCGATCACGAATGGCACGGCTGTGAAACCAAGAACGCTTGTTGATTAAATGTAAAAAGCTCAAGGTTGCCCTTGAGCTTTTTGAGTGTTCTAGTTTCGAGCAGGGGACTGCTTAGAACGCACCGCCACCAGCCCCACCAGCACCAAACTGTCCGCCGGCGCCACCGCCACCAGCCCCTACGCCGTCTTGTCCTGTTGCGAAGTTGAACGTTTGTACGTCAGCAATACGGGTAAAGTTCGGCAACGTCGAAATGCGAACGTATCGACGGTCTGCGGAGATCACTGCCTGGGCGATCATCTGGGTACCTTCTGGCAATACGGTTAGCACTGGCATAAAGCCGACAGCGCCGCGTCCTCGAAGTGCGGCTTCGACGCGTGCCGCTTCTCGCGGATCACGAGTGCGGAGCAAGGTGAGGTCTGCCAGTGATGACGACGCCGAAACACGATCGTCTTCTGCTCGATCGAACTGTTGAGCTAACACGATAGCTCGGTTGGTTTCGATGTGACGAGTGGCCGCGTTGGCAACGATACGGTCTTCGAGCTGTTCTTCACGTCGACCGTTTTCAAGTTTGAAGGTCAGCAACGCGTCTTTCTCGCCAAGGTCGACTTGCTGATTAATCAGCGTTCCTGCTCCGCTCGTCGTTACGTTCGTTGCAATTTCGATATTCACCTTACCGGCTGTCACATCACCCCAGATTCGACGAACGAGTACTTTGTATTCGCCGTTGAACCCCTTGGGGCAAACGTATGTTTCAGTGATACCATCAATCGTTTTCTTGTCGGGATTCGGCAGAGCATCACCTAGCATTACACCGCCGCTAGTCGTTCGTAGATTCTTCAGCGAACAAATTGTACCGGACGGTTCTTGCACCATCATGTCGATATCAGCATCGCCCGTCCAAGTGACTCGCACAACAACGTCTCGTGAAAGTGCGTCCGTAAGAATCGCTTGTAGGTCATCCGCTTCTGTTGTTTCGCCAGCCATGCGAAGGTCGTGGACGGTTGCTTTGGCTGTGACGACTGCTTGGTCGAAGAAGTGAACGTGCTTTTCTGGCCACGCTTGGGCCAAAATGTTTTCGCAAGCCCAGCGAACGCCTTCCGTATCGTCGATACGCTTCGCTGCTTCCATCGCGTGGATGTACGGAGCAGGCTCCATTGGATTCATGCTGGCAATGTCTCTGTAGAGATGCATTGCTCGTGCGTCCAACCCAAGATTCGAAAGAAGTTTCGCAACAACGATCATCTCATTCGAGTTCGATGACAGGTCGACCATTGACATGTAGGCTCGTTCGATTTCAGTCTTGTCTGCTCCGTTCGCTCGCATTGCGGACGCAAGTGTTTGGTGCATCCAGGGTTGGAACTGACCATTGCGGAGAGCACTTTTAATGACCGCGATGACGGACGTGATGTCTCGCTTTGAGGCTAAGTCCCGAACGGTTGCACGTACACGTTGAAACATCTGACGCTCTTGATCGATCGTGATATCCATGTTGGCGACCTTGCCAAAGAATCGATCCCAAGTCGCGTCTACCGACTCACCAGAGTGTTGCTTGAGGCTGATAGGCTTTGCATTCTTCTTGGCAGGAGCCTTTTCAGCGACAGGTTGAGTAGCCGCTGTTGTC
>CAYNJG010000146.1:0-18496 GCA_964397295.1 uncultured Pirellulaceae bacterium | reverse complement strand
ATACATTTGGGGTTCGCCTCCCAGCGAGACGACGCGTTTGTAAAACGCTACGGCATCGTCGGAGCCACCGTCATTCGGTTGGAGGTGACTTCGCCAATCATCGGTTGCGGATTTCAACTCTCCCAAGGCGAGCCAGCCAGGACTTTCCTCAACCGCCGCGTAGTAAAGCATGTCCACCAAGGGCGCCGCACAATTGGGATAGGCATGCACACTTGCACCACGATCGAGCAACAGGTGGGCGACGTTATAGTGTTTGGCGTACGCTGTCGCGACGAGCGGCATACCGAATTCGGGCGGGTTTTCGATGCCCACGTCGGCGTTGATGTCAGCACCGTGATCGAGCAGCAGTTCCACAATCGAAGCATTGCCCTTGGCACAGGCGCGCACCAACGGAAAGCCGCCTGATAGCCTCGCATTGTTTGGCAAATAGTGCCGTTTTGCCAGCGAAGGATCACTCGCGAGCAACTCCCTCGCGCGTTCAATGTCTTCAAGTTCCACCGCGACCCACAAATCAAATTCTGCACCGTGCTCGATCAACAATCGCGCGACGCGACGATATTCCTCTTGCTCGTCCAGCGTTGCGCTATCAAGCACGGCGTGTATGACTCGATGCCCAGACTTCAGTTTCGGATCAGGCTCGGCACCTCGCGCAAGCAATTCGCAAACCAATGGCAGGTGTCCTTGGTCAGCCGCGTAATACAAAGCGGTTCGGCCATCAGAGTCGGCCGCATTTAGCAGTTTCGGTCGGATGTAAATTCGCTTGAGCAAGTCTGCCACAATAGCGTTAATGACTTCGACATGCTCAAGCGATCGTGCGATGCGTAGCGAATTAAAATGTCCGTCGAACGGCAGATGATCATCCCATGGCTTACCAATCCCGTGCGAGTCACGACTGACTTCGAGCAACTTCGCGACGGCGGCCGGTTGATTGAAGAAACTCGCAACTTCGACGGGCTTCCTATTAAAAGAACCACGAACCTGATGTCCTTCTACGGTCTTTGTCCAATTGTGGGGATTTTCGACGCCCAACAACTCGGGCCGCTTCGCCAGGATATAATCAATCGCCTGCGTGTCCCCCGCACGAGCGGCTTCACAAATCCCTGCGGCAGTTAACGAGAAGCTCTTTTCCATGCATCAACTCACTACGCCAGACAGTGTGCTAAGTTGTGTTGCCAAATAGTCGCACAAGGCTTTGAATGTTGCAAAAATGAAGCCGAACCACGAGTCCCCTCCCACCAGCTTGCAGCGGCATGCTGTTTGCCTATACCTTCTTAGTCTCGATTTGGCTCATTATCGAACTGAGTCTAATCCCTTTCCTCCCATTTCCCGGAACCAGCCTAGATGGCTACCTTGACGCTCGAAAAGCCACCACAAACCGAAGAAGGGCGCAAGTTCTGGCTCGGTTCGCTGTTTATTGGTGCGGGTCGTTGCGTCGCGTTAGGCTTGGGATTCGCGGTCAATCTCTTACTCGTACGCATCGCGACTAAGGCCAACGTTGGGAACTACTATCTGCTTCTGCAAGCCATTAATGCGGCAGTGCTGTTCAGCCACCTAGGACTAAGCTCCGCAACCTTGCGATTCTTGCCTCTGTGCCGATCGCTGCCAGAGCCTCGCCAACGACTACTGCGAACTCTTTTTTCCATGCAGGCCACGATGTGGCTCGCGGTCGGTTTAGTTCTCGGTTTGACATGGCCATGGATTGCCACACAACTTAACGCTACGGTCCTACGGCCGGAATTGCTCCTGACGATCGCGGCAATCGGTTTGATTTCCTTCAACCACTTGTTCGACTCGTGCTTTCGCGCACTTCGCCACTATCAGGTTTCCGCGTTACTCTCGGGAACAGCACCACGGCTAACGATCGCTTGCATTTTCGCCGCGATGTACTTTGCCCAATCTCAACAACCGCTGCACTATCTGGCTTTAGCATTTGTAGGTGGCCATGCAGTATGCACGCTCGGTTACTTCGTGGCGTGGTTCGCGGTCAGTAGACGCAAAGCCAATAGTGAAACCAGCGAACAACTATCGAACGAGGAAATCTCTGACACCTCGTACGAGCCGCCGCAATCACGTGAGCTTGTTTCGACGACCGTCAGTATGGGACTCCGCGAAGGAGTGTCGGTTTTCTTAGTGGCTTCCGATTTATTCGTACTCTCATGGTGCGGATTTTCTGATGACGTTGCCATCTACGGTGTTGCCCTTGCGCTGCTACAAGCCATCGCGATCTTGCCAGCGATTGCAAATCAAATTGTGCCGCAGGAATTCTCCGTACTTTTCAAAAACAAACAATTGGACCAACTAGAGTCGCTCACGCGAACGTCCGCCACCATTGTCACCATCTTAGCGATGATCACGGTAGGTGTTTATTTCGTTGTTGGACCGTGGGCAATCAAAACACTTTTCGGTCCGGGGTATGTAGGTTGCTACCCAGTGTTGGCTATCTTATTGGTTGGGCGTTTGGTTGATATTTGCTGCGGTTCAGCAGGCTTCTTGCTTCAAATGACGGGCCAGCATATGCGATTGCTCGTGCTCAACATCGTAGTCGCAGTGGCAAACATCATTTTAAGCGTAGCACTTGCCCTTTCGTATGGCGCGATTGGCGTCGCAATTGCAACAGCGATCAGCTTGATGGCTTTGAACCTATTGATGGTTTTGGCAGTAAAAAAACACGTCGGCGTAAATTCGCACTGCTACTTTAGCCTTAGCGATCTTCGGCAGGTGTTCGATAAAGTTTTCGGTAGAATGAAGAGGAATTAGATGAGTAGCCTTTGGGTCGTCGGCGGCATTTTGCGCCCGAAAACGTTCTACGAAACGGAATCGCACACCTACAAGTCGGCCGCCGTGCTGCGTGTGCACGATGACGGACGCATTGAAAAGGCATTCGAGTATGTGACTCCGCCCGAGAACCGACCCAAAAAACTTGGCATCCTCTTCAAAGCGGCAACGTTTTTAAAAGATCGCGTCTATCTCTGTACGCAGACGGAAATCCTTGTTTGCCGGCTACCTGATTTCAAAATCCAACAAGTGATTTCACTGCCGTGCTTTAACGACGTTCATCACGTTACAGTCGGCCCCAACGGCAACCTGTTCGTTGCAGTCACCGGGCTGGACGCGGTTGCCGAAATCTCCCCGGAAGGCGAACTTATTCAATTGACAAACGTCCTAGGAGAAGATGTCTGGGAGAGATTCTCCAAAGATGTTGACTACCGATTGGTTGAGTGCACGAAGCCGCATCTTTCGCATCCTAACTACGTCTTCTTCAAGAACGAAGAACTATGGGTTACGCGATTCCATCAGCGCGACGCGGTGGCACTCCATCGTCCTCACGACGCATCGATTTCGTTGACAGATGTTCCCGTCCATGACGGCTTGGTTCATGAAAACAAAGTTCACTTTACGAGCGTGGACGGTCGGATCATCGAGCACAGCATTGACTCGAACACTACGGAAGTCTTCGACCTACGAAGATTCAATCCTGATCCGACGCGTGAACTCGGATGGTGCCGCGGAATCAGACCAAACAATGACGGCACAACCTGGGTTGGCTTTTCACGGCTACGTGAGTCGAAGATCCGTTCTAATCTCAGCTGGGTAAAGAATGGCTTTAGTGATACGAGCCAATACCCTAGCCGCATCTCGCGATACTCGGCGGACAAATCGGCGCATTTGGAAGACATTGTGCTAGAAGAGAGCGGACTCGGTGTCGTATTCAGTATTCACCCTGTGGATACTACATTGAAAGCTTAATCTAGTTATCCGATCGTTATTGCTAACGGTCTTCTCGTGTGATGGTTTCCTTCTCCTACCGAAGGTGCAGTGCTTCGCGGTAGAATGCGTGCATTCGCAATTCCAACTTCCCGATCGCACATGAACCAGAAACCCGAACTTCTTGCCCCTGCCGGCGACTGGGACTGCGTTCGCGCGGCCATCGAAAACGGAGCCGATGCGATCTACTTCGGCCTAGACTGTGGATTCAACGCTCGCGCGCGCGCCGCTAACTTTTCCGTCAACAATCTGCCAGAACTCATGGAGTTACTGCATCGTCGAAACGTCAAAGGCTACGTGACGCTAAACACGTTAGCTTTTCCCAGTGAGTTGGCTGACATTGAAACACTCTTGCGCGCTATGGCTGCGAGCGGAGTTGATGCGTTGCTCGTCCAAGATATTGGCGTCGCAAGGTTGTCCAAAGCGATCTGCCCGGACTTGCCACTGCACGCTTCGACGCAAATGACGATGACAAGCGCCGAGACAATCGAATTGGCAAAGCAGTTGGAGATAGAACGTGTCGTCGTCGCGCGAGAACTCTCGATCGACGAAATCAAAGACATCCGCTCCAAAACGGATATGCCGATCGAAACTTTTGTTCACGGAGCCCTTTGCGTTGCGTATTCGGGCCAATGCTTGACGAGCGAATCGCTGGGGGGACGGAGTGCAAACCGAGGCCAATGCGCACAAGCGTGTCGACTATCTTACGATTTGATTTCCGATGGTCAGGATATCGATCTCGGCGATCAAAAGTACCTACTTAGCCCACAAGATTTGGCCGCCTACGAACTGACTCCCGAATTGTTGGATTCCGGCGTTTGCTCATTAAAGATCGAAGGACGACTAAAAACGCCCGAATACGTCGCGAACATCACGCGACACTATCGTGAAGCCATCGATGCTGCCTGCGAACGACGCGAAGTAAAAATGTCCACCAAACAGCAGCACGATATGGAGATGTCATTCTCCCGAGGTTTCTCGCCCGGCTGGCTGCAAGGCTGCGATCACAAAATGCTCGTCCCCGCAACCAGCTCCGCAAAACGTGGTGTGCTGGCAGGCCAAGTGATCGAAGTGCGCGGCAACAAAGTTATCGTTGACCTGCAATGCCCGGTCACAGCCGGCGACGGAATTGTCTTCGACGGTGATCGCTCGCGAGCAGAAGAACAGGGTGGACGCATTTACGGTGTTTTTCAACACGGAAAAAAACTATCGTCGCCTATCGAAGCTGGCACCGTCGCTTTAACCTTCGCGCCTGACTCAATCGATTTTGAATCAATTGAGCCCGATCAAAGGTTCTGGAAGACCGATGATCCACGACTAAACAAACGATTGCGAAAAACATTTGATGTGGCTGATGCTCAGGCGCGCGTTTCACTGGACCTTCGCGTTACTGGTCGAGTCGGTGAACGGCTAACGGTGGTCGGTGTCGCGGAAAATGGGGCACGCTGCCGAGTCCGCACGGAGGGTGTTCTGGAACAAGCACGTAAGCATGCAACAACCGAAGAACAATTTCGCGAACAACTTGGCCGGCTCGGCGCGACCGTTTTCGAACTTCGAAACTTATCGACCAATCTCGCCGGCGATCCGATCGTTCCGTTCAGCGTTTTCGGCCAACTCCGCCGTGAGATGATTGAACAACTCGCGTCTAAAGTCGAACGTCCGAAACGAAACATCGAAAACGATCCAGTCCTGCCGAACCTTCGTGCAGCCTTGCACGAAAGGGAATTGGTAAACAAACCAGACGAACAAATTCCCACAATCCACGTGCTTTGCCGCACGCTCGACCAACTTCAAGCAGCGGCTGAAATGGGTGCAACGAAACTCTATGCAGAGTTCGCCGATATTCGCGAGTACGCAGCCGCCGTCGGTACTGCACATGCCAATGGAGCAAGCGTTTTCCTCGCAACGCCTCGAATCCAAAAGCCCGACGAAATGGGGATCTTTCTGGCCATGTCAAAGCACGGTGCGGATGGAATTCTGATTCGCAACTTCGCCGGCCTTCAGTACTTCCGCGACCAAGACACTCCGATCATCGCAGACTTTTCGATGAATGTCGCGAATGAACTGACGGGTGAGTATTTAATCGACCATGGCGTCGAACGCATCACCGCATCTTACGATTTAAACCGAGACCAACTGTTCGATCTCGTAGCCGCAGTTCCCGCCACTTGGTTGGAATGCGTGATCCACCAACACATGCCGATGTTCCACATGGAGCATTGCGTCTTCTGCGCTGTCTTATCCCCCGGCACAAATAAAACGAATTGCGGTCGCCCCTGCGACTTTCATCAGGTTGAACTGCGTGATCGCATCGGCATGGAGCATCCCTTAACCGCCGATGTCGGCTGCCGCAATACGCTTTACAACGCAGTTCCCCAAAGTTCCGCCGAGATTGTGCACGACCTCAAAGCTGCCGACGTTCGCCATTTTCGTATCGAACTACTTCGAGAAACGAATAAGGAAGTCGAACGCACCGTAGAGCTTTACATGAATCTCTTGTCTGGACGCATCAACAGCAGCGAGGTTTGGCGACAACTAAAGGCGAACAACCGCGTGGGCGTCACGCGGGGAACGCTCGAAGAACGCAACCCCCTCGCCATCATCTGAGCTACGACAGATCGTCGTTCCACCGACTATTGTGTGAAACGCTCGTTCTCTAGTTGTAGCTTCAGAGGATGCCAAGTGGATTCCTAGATACGCAATCAAATCCGCAGAATCAGATCGTCGATGCCCACAGCAGTAACATTGTCGGCAGTGAACAAACTGACAGCTTCCAAATTGGTCCAACCGATCTCAACTTGCGTTGCGGTTTCTACACTGAACTCCAGCGTCTCCGATGTACCATCAGTGAAAACTCCCGTAACCGAAAGCTCGACTGGAGGATCACCTAAGATTTCCGTCGCCAAAGAGAAAGGACCAAACACAAACGAATCTAGTGCAAACGCTTCGTTAGTGTCGTGAGTCAACGTTACTGGACGTTCGGCAAATCCGAAAAATGCGGACGGGTCAGCTCCAAATATCTGCTGCCCGAATGGAGCGTCTGAACTCAACCAAGTTGCACTTAAGTCAGCCGCCACTTGGAAATTGAAGGGGGCGTCTCCCAATGAAAAAGGCTCGCCACCGGCCAAATTAACTTGGTCTTCTGGCGTTCCCAGTTCCTCAAAATCCACAACGAACCTTGCACCTGTTTCAGGCTCGGGTGTGACTGTCGGTTCTTCGAAAGCATTCGACAAAAGGAGGAAGTCCGCAAATCGGACGGCGCCGTCTCCGTCTAGATCGCCGTTACCCCAACCCACGTTGTCGGACAGACCAAAATTCGCACTCAAGATAAGGAAGTCGCGGAAGCCTGTCTCGCCATCCAGATTTACGTCGGCAAAGGTAGTTTGTGCGAGATTGTTGAGCCAATAATCGACATCCGCTCGATCGACAACACCGTTTCGATCCAAGTCGAATTCGGTCGCAGGTTCAGCTTCCGAGGTGGCAGCAAAGAGTAAATCAATATCCTCTGCATCCAACCGTCCGTCTCGATCGTAATCTCCTTGTAGCGGGAAATCGACTCGATTGCCTTCTAGGGGACGAATCGTGTTCAGATCAGTCGCGGCAATTACTCCATCACTAACCAAGTCCAGGAAACCGGGTACTTCATCGGTTGTCATTCCAAGCGAACTGGCTACGAGATTCACATCGGTATCGGTAACAACTCCATCACCGTCGAAATCGCCTGTTAGCTGGTAGAAGTTATTGGAAGCATCACCAACCAGCACGAATGCGTCTCCACCGATACTGTCCCCGTTTCCATCTAAGCTGTTCCCAAACAGATCGCTCACAGACGGCAGGATTTCTAGTTGCAGCAACCCATCTGGTACATCAAACAAAATGATGGACAGTGCATCACCGGAGTGATTTAGTTGCCCTGAACTTAGAGGCACGCGAACCGATTCGGATCCATCGAGCCCCAAGCTGGTTAGGCGAACCGTCGAACTGCCGATTCCGCTGACGGCTTCGCTGAACTGAACATTGATCGTTCGCAACAAGCTACGTTGAGTTTGCCAGGATGAAAAATCATCCCCAACACTCGTATCCAGTCCGTCATTCACAGTAACGCTGACCACTTCTGGCGCACCGATCTCCGCAGCCGGGCCGAACGTGATCAACTCGCTACCGAAATCGAAGAGATCAAGTTGCGTTGTGCCGCTAAGGAAGGAACTCGAGAGCTCGTTTAGCGTGAGTAGAAATTCTGATGCTGTCGACGTACTTGGGACCGTGAGATCGAATGTCCCAAGTGTGAGCGGACCACCTTGGCTTGCGTCGAAGACCGCTGAAACACCGTTGTCACCGGCCTCCGAGTCCAGCGTTCGATCAATCGCTATTAGATCTTCGGAACCGAAGGCCCAATTGGAAAGTTGAAGTCCATTCGCTCCAATTGCCGAGTTGCTAAAGTCGATTTCGAACGAATCAATCGCTCGAGGCGTATTGGTGACATTCACCGAAACTTGTACCGTTTCGCCAGCCGGGATCTCAAAGGAACCTGCCGAAGATACGAAATCCAAGCTGATACCTTGCGCATTCCCGAAGTTTACACCCTCAATAAACGCACCCGGCGGAATCGTGACTTCATTGTCCCCACTGCCGGGCACCAATTCGATAAAGGCTTCAGCAATATCTAAAATATCCGCGTCAACAATTAGCCCGCCATTGGATGAGGCCACCAGCAGATAAAACAGCGAATCTACGTCGCCCAGCCCCGTAACGTCGTGTGCTCCATCGTCGGTATTCGTTGCAAATGTCTGCGAGATCGAATCATCGTTGCTAGGCACGATGATGATGCTATTAATCGATGGGTCAAATGCCGAGTGAACGCGTTTGACGAAGATGCGGTAGTCTTGGCCATTGATGCGAGTTTCGAGTTCCGCTCCATCCGCGATCCCGCTGCCATCGGCACCGTTGTTGCCAGATATCGAAAATGATTCGATATCAATATCGGACGCTGCTAGAGCAAACAATCCGTCCGACTTCCAAGTTAGATAGCTGCTGTCGGGCCCAAACTGGGTAGACGACTCTACGATAGTGTTGTTGGTGTACTCAATAAAACTAGCGAGATTGGTGTTCAGTATGTTCCCACCATCGAACATATCGTTTCCTCCATCGCCAATGGAGGTTCCAAACTCGCCCTCACTAAAGTCGAATCTATTCGGAACAAGATCAGAAACCGTACTCGCGCTGTCTTGCAAAGAAACGAGGAGATCATCGAGTACGACATCAGCCCCTCCCGGAGCCGTTTGCAGCCAACCAGGCTGCGGAACTTCGCGAACGACATAGGTAGTTGCTGCGGGTAGTTCGGTGAATGCGTAGTGACCACCGCTTCCGGTGATCGTTGATGGCTCGCTTGGATCTAATTCACCGTTGTCGTTCAGGTCCAGGTAAATAGTCCAACCAGCGAGCCCCGGTTCGCCCGAGTCAAAAACGCCATCACTATCTAGATCGTAGAATTTCTGTCCCGAGATGCCTCCTGGTTCGGCCTGATTACCGAAATCGACACCTTCGAAGAACGCGCCAGGTGTAATTGAGACTTCCGTGCCGACGCCCTCAATGGTTCCGGGCACCAATTCGACAAACGCTTCCGCAATTTCTAATATTTCGGCGTCGGCAATCAGCCCGCCATTGGATGAGGCCACCAGCAGATAAAACAGCGAATCTACGTCGTCCAGCCCCGTAACGTCGTGTGCTCCATCGTCGGTATTCGTTGCAAATGTCTGCGAGATCGAATCATCGTTGCTAGGCACGATGATGATGCTATTAATCGATGGGTCAAATGCCGAGTGAACGCGTTTGACGAAGATGCGGTAGTCTTGGCCATTGATGCGAGTTTCGAGTTCCGCTCCATCCGCGATCCCGCTGCCATCGGCACCGTTGTTGCCAGATATCGAAAATGATTCGATATCTATATCGGATGCGGCTAGAGCGAACAGTCCGTCCGACTTCCAAGTTAGATAGCTGCTGTCGGGCCCAAACTGGGTAGGCGACTCTACGATAGTGTTGTTGGTGTACTCAATAAAACTGGCACGATTGGTGTTCAGTATGTTCCCACCATCGAACATATCGTTTCCTCCGTCGTTAATGGAGGTTCCAAACTCGCCGTCACTAAAGTTGAATCTATTCGGAACAAGATCAGAAACCGTACTCGCGTTGTCTTGCAATGAAACCAGCAATTCATCAAGTGCTGTGCCACTAGTAGGAGCCGTTTGCAGCCATCCAGTTTGCTGAACTTCGCGGACCACATAAGACCTAAAGGGCAGCCCAGTGAATTCGTAGCGACCGTCGGTTCCTGTGACTGTCGATAGCTCGCCCGGATCTAGTGCCTCGTTATTGTTTTCGTCGAGATAGATGGTCCATCCAGCGAGGCCAGGTTCGCCTTCGTCAAAAACGCCATCACCATTCAGGTCGTGGAATTTCTGTCCCGAGATGCCACCAGGGCTGAGTCGATTGCCAAAATTGACTTCCTCGGTTTCCCCAGGCTCCAGGCTCAAACCACTATCCAGCCGCACGGCGACGTCCAGCACTTCCAACCAGCCGCCATCCTGACTTCCTAGCGGTGCTGCATCGAACCAATCCCAACCCAGATAGGTTATCGAACCGGAACCGACCTCGAAAACCGCGACAGAAGCAGTAGACCCATTGTCGTAAATGCTTGTTGCGGAATCAGGCAACGAAGAAAGCGATAAGCCGTTGGTGGCGTTATTGGCTGGAAGCGAATCCGGACCAGAGTTGAACGGTTCCAACTCCGTATCCTGTCGGGATGCGGTCCCCGACAACTCAACTGCAACGAGATCAAATCCGAATACTTGATTGAGAAACGTCGTGGTGTTGTCTAAAAAAGCCTCTCCTTGAACGACCAAGCTGCCACCACCAGAGACGAAACTGCGAAGGACTTCTTCACCTTCGTCGCTCAAAACAGCACTCAAGCTACCGTTTTCTAATTCTGGAATCAGTATCACCTCTGCTTCGGTGGCGGTACTGAAATCGTCAGCCGTAGTACCCACAAACGGAGTCACAACGTGTCCGAATTGCTCCAACGACTCACGTACATTGACGCCCTCGGCATCAGTTCCGCCTGATGCGATATCTACGAAAAGACCATCGGAAAACACCGCCACTTCGACAGAACCTTCAGTTGACGTTGTACCCGTACTAAAGCTGGGACCGCTGGTCTGCGTCCAACCATCTTGCTGTATTTCGCGAACCACAATCGTGCCCGCCGGCACCCCTTCAATTCGGTACTCGCCATTGCTATCGGTAACGGCAGAGAGTTCACCTCCATCTAGTTCGCCGTTGTTGTTCTCATCAACGTAAATCGTCCAGCCCGCGAGCCGCGATTCATCTGCGTCGAACAAACCATTCCCGTTCGCATCGTTCCATTTAAATCCTTCTACTACGCCACAATCTGCGGCCAATAGGTCACGAGATTCCAGGATTTCGTGTGAGAACGCCAATCTTCTACGCTTATTTGCTCTACGCTTCATCGTTCTGCTCCGTCGACATAGATTTTTCGTTGAGTGATGATCTTACAGGCCTTCGCATCACGATTCAATTTTTTCGGACGGGCCGGCAACCAAAATAGCGACGCATGTTCTATCAGAAAGTTCCCAGCAAACCAAAGGTTCCAGCGACAGATTTTTAAATTCGTATATTTTGTCGAGTGTGTTATAAATCGAAGAATCCAGGATGACTCTTAGGAGCAATTTCAAGTCCCGATACCAGACGTCGATTACGAAAGTTCGACAGCGAGGTAGCTAGTCGCGCACGCACTACCCAATTTGGTTCAAGCGAAACGGAATCGACATTGCTCCAGGCGATACTGAGCGACATTCACGGGAACCTAGAAGCACTTCGTGCTGTGCTTCATGACGTAGAGAAGATGAATGCCGATGCGGTGATTTGTCTAGGTGATCTCGTGGGCTACGGACCGGACCCGATCGATTGCACCGAAGTCGCGATGCATTGGCAAGTCGTACTTCAAGGAAACTTCGACCACGCCGTTGCCAACCCCGATGGCATGGCAGCTTGGTCTGGTCGCGTTTCGAAGATGATGGATCGAATTCGGCAGCGGATCACGCAGCACAAGAACGGTGAAGCGATGATGAACTTCATCGCCAACCTTCCCAGCGCCCATACGCATGGCGACGCCCTGTTTGTTCACGGCAGCCCACGCGATCACTTGGAAGAATATGTATTCCCCGAGGATATCTATGACGCGGAGAAACTCTCAGGTGTTTTCGCAAACTTCGACAAGCTTTGCTTTTGCGGCCACACCCATGTTGCTGGAGTGTTTTCAAAGGAAAACGAAGAGTGGATTTTCGTGAATCCCTCCCAGTGTGACAACACATTTTCAGTTAGCGACCAGAAGGTCCTTTGCAATGTCGGGTCCGTCGGCCAGCCACTAGACGGAGATCACCGAGCTTGCTATGTCCTATTTGACGGCCAAACGATCACGTTCCGCCGTATCGAATACGACTACATAACCACGGCACGCAAGATTCGCGACGGTGATGACGACGACATGCACGGAGACCGTCTGTCTTACGGACGGTAAGATTTCTGCCGCCACTCGCCATCGGGGCGCAAGCGTCACGCAGGCGTATTTGCATGAACAGGTGTAAGCCAATCCATGTACTTCGATTCGCGTGCTGTCAGGATGCGAGTCTGAAGGTCCCCCAACTGCGACGTTATCGGCCCTCTATTGCCGTCGCCTACCGGGCGATGATCAATAGAAACAATCGGAGCCATCTGCACGCCGGTGCCGCAGAAGAACGCTTCATCCGCTAAGTAAAGTTCAGATCGATCAATGTTGCGTTGCTCTACCGAGACGCCTAGTTCATTCTGCGCCAGCAACATCAACGAACGGCGAGTTATGCCTTCAAGCAGATTCGCATTGATTGGTGGCGTTAGCAGTACGCCATCGCGAACCATCATAAAGTTGGCAGCGGTGGCTTCGGAGATATGGCCGTCGTGATTCAATAAAATCGCTTCATCAAAACCGCTAAGCATCGCATCACTTTTGGCCATTGCGCTGTTTACGTATGCGCCGTTGATCTTTCCGCGAGCAGGAATCGCCATGTCGTCAACACGGCGCCATGAACTAACGCAAACGTTCAGCAATTTGTTGGGAACGAGGTTCCCTACTGGCTCACTGAAGATTGCCAATCGATCCTTGCAATCGTGCAAGTAAATCCGGAAGACGCCTTCGTCTTTGTAGACGATGGGGCGAATGTAAACGTTTTCCCGCCAACCTTCTTGAGCGAGTAAGTCGATCGTGATCTTCGCCAAGTCATCAACGGTGTAATCTAAGTTGCATCGCAGTAACTTTGCGCTCGCCAACAATCGCTTGTAGTGCTCTCGAATGCGAAATACATACAACTGCTCTGCTTCGTCGTTCCAATAGGCGCGAATCCCGGCGAAGCAACCGGTTCCGTAATGCAACGTGTTATTAGTTATGCTTACTTTCGCTTCAGCAATGGATCGAATTTCGCCTTCGAAGTAAGCGAGCGTAGTCATCGGTTTCTCCTAGCATGCGATCGGTGACCCGTAGTATAGTTCTCCGTGAGAACATCACACGCAAGCTGAGTGGCGCCGACCAGCGCACAAAAAAACGACCGCGTTTTCCACGGTCGTTCAAAGTCTTTATTCAGGCGGCTCACCAATTAAGGCAGCGGTAACCAGTTGCCCGTCTTCTTCTTTGGCAACGCCGCAAGATGGATTTGGAATTGAGCCATGACTTCGGCAGCGACTTCTTCGCGAAGTTGAGCTTTGTCACGAGGTGCATTGCGTGTTTTGGCAACAATGAACGGAATATCGAACTCACTGTCTTCCAAACACCATGTCACAAACGTAGTGCGCCCCAACCAGACGACGTGAAAGTCTGACCAGAGTGCTTTGACGTCGGAAGCACGATGGGTGAATCGAAACAGATTCTTCACAGCAAACGCGATGGAGGCTTTGAAATCCTTGCCTTCCAATTGCTCTCGGAGTCGAAGTTGTCGAGGTGTGCGTCGTTGTGCCAAGTTGAAGGATGCCATGCATTCGCCTTGTGAGACCTGTGAATTCAGCGGACCGAACCGATCACGCTCATCAAAAATGCAACCAAAGCTTGGATCTAAGAAACTAGAGCCAGGTAGGGCAAATAGAGGAGGCGAGGCGGCAAGGTCTGAGCCGATCAATGTGCCACGATTTTACATCCTCAGGGCGTCCCAGACCAGTCCGCGGAACCACTTCGCTTAACGCTGAACGGTCGAATTGGCGAAAAAGCTCCGAAGATTTAGCGATTCGGACACTTGGGGTAAATACGCATCTGAATAGCGTCAACGGAAACTGAGCGCGTGCGAGGTAATCTCGGTTAATGCCCACGCTCTTTGGTAGAAGGACGAAACGTTTTAGTGATGCGTTACTGAGTTCAGCCGAACGCATGATATTGAACGGCTCGACCGTGCTCACGCGTTGGCAGTATCTATTCTGGACGAGGGGACCGGTCGTTCGGTACGATACTAAGCCATCCACACCCGTAATTGGAAGTCCGGCGCATGTCATCGATCAAACAAGCTCACGACAAATTCTCCTCACGAGACACCTTTGATACCGGCAACGGTTCTGCTGGCATCTATCGACTCTCGAAGCTCGAAGACGACGGCCTCACAAAGATCTCCGCTTTGCCTTACTCGATTCGGTTATTGTTGGAATCAGTATTGAGAAACTGCGACGGTTACAACGTCAGCGAAGATGACGTGAAGAATCTGGCTGCGTGGAGCCCTTCGGCCAAGCAAGTTGAAATCCCTTTCCTGCCGTCGCGTGTGGTACTCCAAGACTTTACGGGCGTACCGGCGGTAGTCGACCTGGCGGCAATGCGCAGTGCTATGCATCGCATGGGTGGTGATCCGAAGAAGGTAAATCCACTTATTCCAGTCGATCTCGTTATCGACCACTCGGTGCAAGTCGATCGATTTGGCAGCAACGACGCGCTTTCGTTGAACGTCGATCTTGAATTCAAACGCAACAAGGAACGTTACGAGTTTCTGCGTTGGGGGCAAAACGCGTTCGACAACTTTCGAGCGGTTCCGCCCAACGTAGGCATCGTTCACCAAGTAAACCTTGAGTTTCTAGCAAAGTGCGTATTCCTTCGCGAAGACTCGATGGGTCAGATCGCCGTACCCGATACTTTAGTAGGTACCGACAGTCATACGACGATGATCAACGGCCTGGGCGTTGTCGGTTGGGGCGTCGGTGGCATCGAAGCAGAAGGCGTCATGCTCGGCCAGCCTATCTATATCTTGATGCCCGAAGTCGTCGGTTTCGAATTAACGGGCGAGCTCGCTTCGGGAGCTACCGCGACTGACATGGTTCTGATGGTGACCCAGATCCTTCGCAGTGAGGGCGTTGTCGGGAAGTTTGTCGAATTCCACGGCGAGGGCGTATCAAAAATGTCGCTTGCCGACCGTGCGACGATCGCCAACATGGCACCCGAATACGGGGCGACTATGGGCTTTTTCCCGATCGATGGTGAGACACTCAATTACCTGCGTCGCACAGGACGAACAGAAGCGGAAGCTCAGTTGGTCGAACGCTACACCAAAGAACAAGGTCTCTTCCGATTGGATGGTGCCCCTACACCGCAGTACACAAAATCGCTAAAGCTTGATCTTTCCGCCGTCGAACCAAGTCTTGCTGGGCCCAAACGACCACAGGATCGCGTTGCACTTTCTGACATGGCCAGTGCTTTCCAAGAAACACTCAAGGCACCCGTCAACAAACGTGGTTTCGAACTTTCCGGCGACGCACTCAATCGCACCGCCACAGTTCAAGACAACGGCAGCAGCGCAGAGATTGGGCACGGTTCCGTTGTCATCGCTGCGATCACCAGCTGCACGAATACTTCGAACCCGTCAGTAATGGTTGCTGCTGGACTCGTCGCGAAGAAAGCGGCTGAGAAAGGCATGACGGTTCCACCCTACGTAAAGACAAGCCTCGCACCTGGCTCCCGAGTCGTCACAGACTACTTGAATGAAGCGGGACTTACGACCTCACTCGAGCAACTTGGTTTCCACACGGTCGGTTACGGCTGCACGACTTGCATCGGAAACAGCGGTCCACTTCCAGAGCCAGTCGCCGCCGCCGTCACTGAAGGCGACTTGGTTGCCTGTTCTGTTCTAAGCGGTAACCGAAACTTCGAAGGCCGAGTGAATCCACACGTGAAGGCCAACTACCTAGCCAGCCCACCGCTGGTTGTGGCCTTTGCCTTGGCTGGCACAACGGACATTGATCTGACAACAGACCCAGTAGGCAAAGACAAAGATGGCAACGATGTTTTCTTAAAAGACATTTGGCCAACGAAAGAAGAAGTCGACACACTGATCGAATCATCCGTTCAGGCCGAAATGTTCTCGTCGCAGTATTCGGGCGCGTTCGAGTCGAATGAAAAGTGGAATGCGATCAAGATCGACGGCGGTGACATCTACAGCTGGAGCGAAGCCAGTACCTACATCCAAGAGCCACCGTTCATGGTCGATTTGCCAGTGGAACCGCAAGCCATCGAGCCGGTCAAATCGGCGCGTGTGCTGGCGTTGCTTGGCGATTCAGTGACTACCGATCACATTTCACCAGCCGGTGCAATCGCTGGCGATGGACCTGCAGGAAAGTACCTGCAAGAGAACGGGGTCGAGAAACGCGACTTCAATAGTTACGGTTCGCGACGTGGCAACGACCGCGTCATGCTTCGAGGAACCTTCGCCAATATTCGCATTCGCAACCAACTTGCTCCCGGTACCGAAGGTGGCGTGACGCGACACTTGCCGACCAACGAACAAATGTCGATCTACGACGCAGCGATGAAATACAAAGCGGACGATACTCCATTGGTAGTGCTCGCTGGCACGGAATACGGAACCGGCAGCAGCCGCGATTGGGCTGCGAAAGGCACGCAACTGATGGGTGTCCGAGCTGTAATTGCCGCGAGCTACGAACGCATCCATCGCAGCAATCTAGTTGGCATGGGCGTACTTCCACTTCAGTTTGCCGATGGACAAAGTTGGCAGTCGCTGGGCCTTACCGGTGAAGAGTCATTCGACATCGACCTCAACGATTCACTTGAACCTCTGAGCACGATCGACGTTGTGGCAACCTCGACGGACGGCAAACAGCAAACGTTTAAGGCTCAGGTGCGTATCGATACGCCCGTCGAACTTGACTACTACCGCAACGGTGGGATCTTGCAAACGGTCTTGCGCCGACTGCTCAAAGAAAGTTAGTGCAGGGTTTATGCCAACGGATGTTCATCGCATCGCCGTTCCCAATCCTTTCTTTGAGGGCAAGAACAGCATCTACTTGATCAAGAGCGAACCGATTACGCTCATTGATACTGGCGTTGCGACGGACAAAGCGTTCGGAATCTTGTCCGAGGGGCTAAGCAAACACGGGCTAAGCGTCAGCGATATCCAACGGGTCATCCTGACGCACAAACACATCGATCACATTGGCAACGCGTGGCGTATTCAAGAGGCCAGTAACGCTGAAGTGTTCATCCACGAACTAGAAACGAAGAGCCTCGTCGACGTCGATCCCAGCGGCAAGCGTTTCGACAAACTAGTTGCAGATCGCTTGCATGATTGGCAAGTTCCGCCGCAACCGCCGAAAGAAACCAAAGACCACATGCCCGAGTGGGTCTTCAAGGCCTGCGAACCGAAAGCAATGAAGGACGGCGATGTGCTCAACGGCGACGGCGAGCAGTTGGAGGTCATCCACACCCCGGGTCATTCGATGGGCTCCGTCTGCCTGAAATACGGCGAGCAGCTATTCTCAGGCGATCATGTATTGCGTGCGATCTCGCCAAACATCGGCGCCGGTGACTTACGCAGCAACGGCTTGCTGGCGCATTTCTTAAACTCTCTCGATCGCGTTGAAACTTTGGGAGACGTGAAGGTGTTGCCCGGCCACGGCAGTCCGTTTACGGGCCTACCCAAACGCTGCCAAGAATTAAAAGAGCACCACAACGAGCGGCTAGCCAAAACACTGAAGGCGGTGCAGGCTGGCGCGGAAACTGTCTACGAAGTCGCGATTGGTGTCTTCGGTGAACTCAAGGACTTCCATGTATTACTAGGTTGTGCCGAAGCGAACTCACACCTCGAATACCTACGCGTAAACGGCGAAGTAACTGAAGAAGACGGCCAGTACCAAACGCCTTAGCATGGGATAACCTGTACGCCTACTCTGCGGTGGCTTTCGACTTCCCCTTGTCCCGCTTTTTGCTTCGAGCTCGTTTCTGGTGTTCGTAGGCGTCGAGTTCGGTCTGCTGACCTTTATCTCCCTGCGAATCCATCCACTGCTCCAACTTTCGTCGCAGATTTTTCTTCACGTCGGACAAAGCTGGGTCGCTGGCCCGATTGTTCCATTCCAGAGGATCAGCCTGTAGATCGAATAGTTCTTCGGCCGGTCGATGTTGATAGCGATGAACTTTGTCTGCCGCATCGGCATCGCCTCCCGCAGCTTTGGCCACCCAGGACTGAAACGCTTTCGTTTGCGTACAGGCGTTGGTGAATTTTATTTCCGGCGACAGATTCATGATGTATTTGTAGCGTTCTCCCCGAACGGATCGAATGCCAAACGTCTCCGAACCATTGTTGATACCGCGGGTTGTCATCATCCCGTAGACGAACTCCTTGTGTTGATTCGTTTCGCCACGGAGCACGGG
>CAYNJG010000145.1:0-18610 GCA_964397295.1 uncultured Pirellulaceae bacterium | reverse complement strand
AGGATACGCCACCTTTTTTCATCTACTCAAGAACACAACTTCTGATAGTAACTCACATTGTTCGCGTTACCCGTCCTGTTTGCTATCGCATGGAATTGGCTTTCGCTGCCGCAGCAAACGTACGAAGTTCTCAAACAAGCAGTGCGCGACAACCGATTCGAGACCGTGAACTCGATGGTTGAATGCGCAGAAGTTGAACCGCCCGTCTCCTTCGAATTTTCTGCAGCCCGTATGCAAATGAAAAGTGACAAGCTCACGCACAGAACGAACCCACCGTATTTCGGAGTGGGGCTAACTCCTCAAGATCGCAACTTTTCAGACGTGATGTTTGCTCGGCGTGTGTACGCTACCCGGAGGACTGAGACAGGACACTTCGAATTCGTAGTGACACGAAATAGAGTGACGCTGCGTTTTCGCGATTAACTACTCTTCCAGTCGTCGATAAACCCCGCAGATCAAAAGCAAAAACCTCTCAAAATCAAATCCAAACCTGGCGTTGTCCAGCTTGAGGGCGTTTCAAGACCGACATTCAGCTTCTCTTGGAGCAGACTCTACCGTCATCGTTCACCTTCGTCTCGCTCCTCGTAGTGCTCCGTGATTGTTTGGATGATTGTCGACTTTGTTTCCCTTGCTTCGTTGGTTTCAGTGCCAGTTGTCAGCAGCCAAAAATAGAATCCGACAAAGAAGAAACAACCCACAGTCATGAAATAACGAATCGCGTTCATGAAAGTGACCGTTGGATCGAGGATGCGTTTCGAGTTTGACGGTTTCCGAATCGTCGCGTTCGGGTCTTCGTTTGCCGCAGCGCGTACAAGTTTCGCTAATTCGTCGACGGAGTTATTCCTCATCTAATTCCTTATCCTAATGTTTGCCAAAACCTCGCGGCTTTCGCATGGACTGGTCGACATAAAACGAGCTACTCCTGCTTTCCAATAGGAACTTCAACTACGGCATAATTCATGACGCCATAGTGGTTCCTAGGGCTCTTGCCATCCCTGTCATTCCATTCTCCGTTGACGATGTACATCGATACGTACGGCTCAGGTCCGCCATCCTGGGCTAGGTCATTGGGCTCGCCGGGTGCCCAGTTTGTAAAAGTCGGTTCGGAGCCGTCACTCCAACGCCATTTGCGGAGGCCTTCTGCTTTGTCATTTTCACTTGATACGTCAGCGAGTCCGATCCAAACAAAGCCGGGATTATTTTGCGACTGACGAAATTCGTAATGCAGTTTTTGCAAGAGCCAGTTTTGTTCACTCCGGTCTTCAAAGCGAACAAGATGTCCGCCCAATTTCTTCGCTTCCTTCTGGGCGTCCTGCCAACTGACACCCGTCGAATTTTTACCTCGAAGCAAATGGTATCTGTGACGGTCTTTCTCCCAGATAACTGAGGCGTTGCTTGTTGGCGGTTGGGAAAGATTCACCTGATTCGAAGGTTGAATTTGTAGCATGCATAAGGCCACGACAAACAGCGCGACAACAACAGAGAACCCTCGCTTTTGAAGGCGAGTTGCCCTTTTTTGTCCCAACGGATCTGAGTGCCGGGCCCGCCAAACCGAAATCGCTTCAATCAACTCGGCTGGCGTCTGGTATCGGTGATCAGGTTGCACGGCGATCATCTTGTTGACGATCTCCCTTAGACTCTTCGGGGCGCGAATGTCCGGCGAGATTTCGTACGTTGCACCGGGAGGCTTCGTTAGGCGCCCGGCCAGCAGGAATATGAAAGTGAAACCCAAGCTGTAGATGTCCGACCGAATATCAGCTTCGTGCGAGTCTTTAGCTTGCTCGGGAGATATGTAGCCTGGAGTACCGACCACACTTCCTGCACGAGTAAGACGGCGGAGAACCTCTGCGTCGCGCCCGAGCGTAGTTTCGGCGTTCGCTAATGCAGAATCTAGATTCGATTTCGAATCAAAGTTACTTGTTTCTAGACCTGCTGTATCGGTGTCTGGCGAGACCTTAATTGTCGCCAGACCAAAGTCGAGAATCTTGACAACGTCGTCCTCTGTTAGTAACAAATTCCCAGGTTTAATATCCCGGTGGACCATGCGCTTGCTGTGAGCATGCTCCAACCCTCGAGCGGCTTGCAATATGTAATTGCTGGCTTTCTCAGCCGAGAGCGGTCCCTGTTCTGCAACGTATCTTGCTAGGTCGATGCCACGAACGTATTCCATTACAAGGAAGTGAACTCCGCTCGAATAGTCCGCGTCGTATGATCTGACGATATTCGGGTGCGACAATGCCGCCGCCGCAGTTACTTCTCGATGAAACCTCTTAGCCGCCTGATCGTTGTCGATTAATTTTTCGCTGATGACCTTGATTGCAACCTGTCGTTGCATCAAGAGATGTTCTGCAGCATAAACATCTCCCATGCCACCTGTGCCTACAAGCTTTCCTAAACGGTAGCGGGGATGATCGTTAAGCAAATCCGCCAGATCAGGGCGTGGGCCTTGCTCTTCGTCTTTCGCCGCCCGAACAACGAGGCTGGTAAAGTCGTCCGCCCGAAGGTGACATAGCCTCTCGCAGCACTCACTACATGTCTCGATATGTGATTCGATAGCGGGCGTTTCTCCGGTGGGAGTTCTTCCCGAAACATAAGCTTCTAGTTGATTCAAATCGGGATGTTGATGGTTAAACATTGTCTGTAACCCAATTTCGTCCGAAGATGTTCCTGTATTTAGTAAGTGGTCTGACTGCGGATTCCTGACAGCAAGAAAAAAGAGCAGAAAAGCCAGTTGGACTACGCAACTTGTGCGTCCGACATTGAACCGATACGCTCGGACAACCGTATTGGTTGAAAGCCTTTCTTAGGTTCTTCCACATACTTCTGAAAGTCCCGCGTGAATTTTGGAAATGAGAAACACGACTATGTCGCTGATACTCCTGTTAGTCTTCTTGAGAGAGCTGCTGAAGGAAGTGACTCATTAGCTTGGAGCAATCTGTGTCGACTGTATCACCCACTTTTAGTCCGCTGGACCAATCAATACGGCGTACAACACACGGACGCGGAAGATATTGTGCAGCAGGTTTTCGTGGCCTTGGTCCGAGAACTTCCAAAGTTTGAACACAACAAGCGGACTGGCGCTTTTCGTCGATGGCTTCGGCAAATACTTGTCTACCGTCTAAAGGCTTTTTGGAGCAAAAGGAAAGCGACGATAGAGATCGACAGCCAGATGCAGGAACTGGCCGACGAAAGAAGTGAGCTCAGCAGACAATTTGACGCGGAACACGATGAATTCGTCATGCAGCAACTGTTGCGGCGAGTCTCGTCGCGATTCGACGAAGTAACTTGGAGTGCATTTCGCCTCAATGTGTTGGACGGCAAGCAAGCAAACTCGGTGGCAGAGCAACTTGGTATTTCGGTTGCCAGTGTTTACGCCGCGAAGTCTCGGATCATGAAAGCTCTCCGTCGCGAAGCGCAGGGTCTGATCGAGGATGCCTGAAAATATTTCGGCCCGTGTGGTCGCGACGCAGGCGGTAGGGTGGCGGATCCTGCCAAGACCTCGCGACCATCTTGTATTCTGATCACCTGTCGTACGTCTGCGTTTGTATCCGAAATGTTGAACGATAGGGAATCCATGAAATTCATACTCAAGTATTTCCCTACGAAATTCTCCCTTCGAACGTTGCTTGTCCTGATGGCGATTCCAGGTGTTCTGATCACAGGTTTTCGTGCTTGCCATGTAGAAAGGCGGCGTGAATGGAGACAGACAGTCAAGCGATTCGAAGTCATCAAACGAGATCTTGATATTCTGTCGCTTGAAACGAGGGAGGGTGCCAAGATTGTGATGCGCAATCACGTGCAACGTCAAAGGCCCTATCGATGGGAGATTCCTTCTTGGTGGATCGAGCTTATCGACGAACCACCACCAGAGTCGATGCGTGAAGTAGTCCAATGGGATAGTTGGCGAACGAGTTGGCGAACGCGGTGGGATCCCAATTAGCTTTTAGGCTATGCGATCGATCTTCCGACGATGGCCGAGTCTGGTGGTAGCCCAAGAACAGAGTCGGTATCGCACGAGAAATCGTGACGATCGCCTAGTCAGTAGCTTTAAGCAAACGACCGCAAACCTAGAACTTGCATGAATTCTTTGTCCCGCTTTGGGGAACTACAGTAAGATTCAATCGTTCATGAGGAATGAAAAATGGCTGCTTCCCAGTTCTCACAAGCACTCGCTGCTACCAAAGCATCGCACTTGAATTCTCAGTTTGCCTTAATGATTCTCTTGGCATCTACGTTTTTGGGCTGTGGCGGCCCACCACCTGTTGATCGCGAACTCTGGAATACCAGTCAGGTCAGCACGACGGTCAGGAAGACGCCGTCAATGCCGCCCACTTCCCCTTTTTCTCCAAGCCGTGTAGCCGCGAGCTACCACCTTGGATACGGGACAGCGGGAAAACACCTCCATCTTAACCTCATCGAGGACTCAACCTTTCGTTGCCAATGGTTTGACTATGGTAACCGTGGCTGTTTGGGAGGCGAGGTTCGCGGGGAGTGCTCAGGCACGTGGGTGGTTGAAGGTAATCTCATCAAGATAAACTGCCACGAAAAGAATGGCCGTTTCAATAAACTTGCGTTGGGGAATCTGTTGATCCAGTCCAGCGGCGTTGTGCAAACTTTGGTGCAAACCATCGACCGGGAGCGATACGCTAAGCGGCCATGTGATGAAACATGTTTTCGCAAAAGTGACCCCAACATGATGCGTTATGCTCAACGCCACGAATGGCCAGATTCCCTAAATGCGATACTCGGAAGTGACAGGCTGCTTGCCAAGGACGTGGAACCTCTGGGGCTCAATCCAATCGATAACCGCTTCATCTTCGAAACCTCCACAAACTCAAGACTACGCAGAATAATTCTTGAAACGTACGACCTTGAGGCTGTCGCGACGACACATCCGCTGTTGGGCACGCTATTGCATTCAATCCCGGATTCTCGCTTGAGATGGGTGTGGAACTTAGAAAAATGCTGCTTACTCGCAACACCACGATATGACGCAGCACAGCACGAGCATAAAACTCAGTTAGCCGTCGTCGATCACCCTGATTCCAACGAGACAATTGTTTTCATGCAGTGGGACTAACCGTTTGATTCGATAAAAGAACTGCCCAGTCTGCGATCAGTGAAAGACAGCTACGAGGATAGCGGTCAACTCGCTTCGGTCCGACACTCGAATGGTGTTCAGACGCAAGTCATTCGCAGAAAAGGAGATCGAAAAGAGAAGGCCTCAAGTACGTCGATGGCAAGTTGTGAGAGCAACCATCAGGCAAGGAGGCCGATTAAATGCGATCTTCGAGGAACGTGCGATTTCAATACCAAGCTGACTTTCTGCGACAGCAATTCATGCAAGATGGCAAGCAGAAAATCACTCTATGACGATCTGCTCGACGCCGTTGCTACTCATCGAGCTGGCGATCGGCCAGGACGATTCGAACCAAGACAATTGAAACGTCGCAAGAAACGCTACAACTTAATGATGCAGCCAAGACACGTGTTGAAAACACAAATGGCAAAAGGAGTTATTGCGAACTAAGCACCATTCGTCCGACACCTCGAATCAATCCGAGCGATGTGACCGAGCGCACTTGTCGCGGTAGGCTCCGAGGTGTCTTTCCCCGCTGTCAGTTCCGGGCTAACGCTAAGCTCGGCGGCTGATGCATCCTCGGCGTCTAAGCGAACCGCACAAGTCGCATCGGTCTATTGCAAGGGAATTCTCAGCAAACTTGCTTGGCGACTCAGGTCGTTTTGTCCTGAGCCACGAACAACGACCGCCGTATCAACGCCGAACCTGCCTTGTTACGTACGGATCGATGTGACGAGTTTTTCGAAACTATCCCGCCTCTCGAAGGGTAGTGTTAGGTGTGTAACTACTTTCTTCGACTTCGGAGAGTCTCATGTTCAGGGGGTGTCCATCGTGTGTTTGCTGTGCGGCTATTGTCCTTTCGTGTCTAGTTGTCACAACTGGTCGTGCTGAGGACCGATGGTTGACGCGCAGCCATGACAACCGTCGAACCGGACTCACTCCCGTAATTGGCCCACAACGGGTTGGGAATGTTTGGGAATACGCTGCAGTGGGCGGAAACAACCTCAACATCGAAGCAGCAGTCACAGGGCGAGGCGTGTTCTTTGGATCTTGGGGCTTGGTTCGTAAGCGTGGCCATAGCAAGGTCAGTTGGGATAAGTTCGATGGAAAGATCTTTGGACTTCGAACAACCAATGGTCGCGAACTGTGGCCGCCGATTCATCCGGGCGTAACCCCATACGCGTATCGATTTCCCGGTCGCAAACCGACTCGGCAAGACAGGCCAGCGGGAAACGGACTACACCTGAATTATTCCAACGGAACGATTGAGGGCACACCGGCTGTGGACCCTACTGGAAAAGTGGCGTTCGTCGGGCGTGGCGACGGCAGTCTATACTGCGTGGATTTGATTCGAGGAAAAGTGAAGTGGCGTTTTAAGACGTTTGATCCCGCACGACCAGACGATCCGGAGGGCGGGGGAGAAATCGTTGGTGGGCCAGCGCTCACACCTCAAGGGCTAGTCATCTTTGGAACATTCGCCGCTCCACACCGACCAAATCCACCTAAGCTTGTTCGGCACGAAACGAATGCGGTCTATGCCGTCGATACAAAAGGCCAGCTTGTTTGGCGGTATCCCAAACAAGGCTCGCTAGATTCTGTTTTTCAGGCTTCGCCTGCACTGTCGCCTGATGGACGTCGAGTATATCTGTCGACTGACCTGCCAAGCAAAGATCATTCATGTCAACTCTTCGCATTCGAAACGAAATCCGGCGACCTGCTTTGGACGATGGACCTGGGCTTGGTCGGTGGCCACGACATCGCCGTGGGCGTTGACAGGCGATTGTACATTGCCGGTATGGACCAGCAATTCCTAGGGATTCGACCGTCCGTGTTTGCGGTCGACGATCGTGGAGATCGCGGCACGTACGCGTGGGGGCCCATGCCGATCGATGGCAAGCGTCCTCCTTCTCACTATGCCGGAGGAGTTGCGATCTTCGAAAAAGGAAATACTGTACGCGATGTTTACTTTTCCACGGCGGTTCATCGCCCAACAAATGGAGCTGGTGGCCGTTTGCATCGCGTGGACCCGAAAACCGGTTCCATTGTCTCAAGTTGGAATCCGGAAAAGGCGTTTCCACCGTGCGCGGGTGGACTTACCGACGTGACGTTGGATGGAAACGGTACGGTCTACGTCGGTTGTCGTGGCCGGAAACGCATATTGTCGAAACCAGAAATCCGTGGCAGGGTCTATGCGTTGAAAGCGTCAGATAATGGCTTTGCGGTCGTATGGTCGTATGAAGTTGACGGACAGCTCGACTGGTCAAGTCCCGTGATTGGACCCCAAGGGGGTTGCTACTTCGGGTCGTCGGATCGAATTGGTGAGTTGTTACACTCCATCCCACGTACTGAAAACGAAATCGTTTCGGATGCCGATCCTAAATTCTATGGTGTCCGTGATTAGACGTTTCAACAGCGACAGATCTGAAGGCATCTCACACGATGTTGCCTGCCATAAAAAAACTCCACTGTTGCTTTACACCCTGTTCACTGCGTCGGATATGTACCTCAGCAAGTTCGGTTGAGATCGGCGGTTGGGGTTAGCGCTCCCGAAGTGAAAGTGACCAATGGTCGTCTCAAATGCGGCGAGAACCCTTTTCCCGAAAAGCAACCCGGACGAAGAACAGGCCAATCAAGAGCATTGGCAATGCTTGTGGTTCAGGGACCGGATTGAGCGTAATTGACGCAAGCGGTTCTGTAAAAATCGTCGCGTCAGGGTAAATCCTGCGAACGTTCTCTGTTTCGCTTGCGAGCTGACCGGCTCGAAGATGCGCGGCGATAATGTGCCTCGGATTGATCTGGTCAATGATCAACTCTCGATTGCTTTCTGTGAGCAACGTGTTGAAAGCTGGCAATACAACCGCATCGATTCCACGATTGGCAAGATCGAAGTTCTCAAAGTTCTCCTCAATAAAGTCGACGTCTCCCAGATGCAAGAGAGACACGTCACCCATCGTGACCAGGTATGAGAAGTTCTCAACGCGGGAAAAGTCGTTGCCGAATTGATCAAAGTGCTCCATGTGAAGGACTTCAACTTCGATCCCAGATGCGCCAGTTACCAATATTTCGTTTTGAAATTCCGGAGACACATCCAGTGACTGCTCATGGGGGCCTAGTACTGACCGAACCTGCGGAGGACCAATAAAAGAAGCGTCAGGGTTGTTTCCCAAGAAACTGCGAACGCGGGTACTATTGAAATGGTCCGGGTGATTGTGCGTCACGAGCGCAAAGTCAACGCTGTCGAATGGCGCAACGCCATCAATCATTGCATCTAGGTCAGGTTGCGGTAGACGGACCCAGAAATTGTTCGTGTGGTTCTGCAGAGAATCGATTAGTACCTTGTCTTCTCCAGACGTGAGCAACACGCCAGCATTGCCTGTATAGGTAATCTGCATCTGCCCGAAAGCTGGAGTTGCCGCCATTGCAGCCAGCAACGTTGCGGTCACGAGAATTAGAAGACGAGAAAGAGCTGAGTCGGTAGTGATTGCTTTTGACATATTATTAGGGCTCCGTTGATGAACATCTGATGGTGGTAGCGGTAATAGGTTGGACTATGCCTTTCGAAGCAAGCCACTTGCGAGTGCCGGATAGGTCGCCGCGGGACTTTCTGCAACGCTCAAGCGAGAACGAGGTCTGCGTCGAGTGATGCGGCAAGGATCCTGGTCAAATCCTTAAGACGATGCTAATGCATTAGCGTGACCGTTTTCTCGCTCTGAGTGAAGAATTGGTTTGACCGCCAAACCACAAGTCGGCCTGGCCCACCATCAATGAACGCCGCGATTCGGAATCGTGCCCGTGCATGCGTTGTGTGGCGGCCAGTATGGCTCATGGCCATCAAGAATTCAACGTGAAACTAGTTATCCCGATCCGCCAAGAATGAAATTCTAGTGAAGTAGAACACAATGATGGTCACACTCCGACTGCGCCTGAGTTTCCCGTGACTCCATAGTACGCGTAGTGTCCACGTAGCTTGTGGTTCAGCTTTTGTTGCTGTTCGGCGCAGGTGTCGATTGTCGTGGCACCACTTCAAGTACGGCAGCGTGCCCCCTGGTCATCGTAAGGCAGAGGCTCCCAAAACGAGGACTTTCGACGCTCAATAGCATGGCGCTTTCGGAGTTGCTGTCACGCTTCGCCGTGTGAGTTACCTCCGCACCACGCAAGACTCGCTTCCAGTTGCTGGTCAGGCTCTACTGGACGGGATTCTGACAACATGATCCTGAACTCGAACTGCGGGCGGTGGAGGAGACCGACGCGTTTTACGCCGAATCCCAACTGCACGAAGTTGATGCAACCTCAGCAGATTAGACAAGCGTTGATTGAAGTCGGATGGATTCACCGCCGAGCTTGTGTAATTCCCAATCGACAGGAGTTGGACGCCAAGGACGCCTTCCTGAGATGGGCATAGATTGATTGGACGATCTCAAATGGAAAACGGAGCGAGCTGGGATCCTCGCTCCGTTGATGATCGGCTCATAGAACGACGCTGGGAGTTAACGTCGTTTCCGAAAGCCGATCAGACCGAGGAGACCGAACAACGCAATGCTCTGGGCTGTTGGTTCCGGGACGGACGATGCTGATGCACGTGCCTCGACCGAGTTACCAAAGTTTTCAGAGAGGATGAGGAAGTCCGGGAAGTTGACTTCACCATTCGCGGTGGTTCCAAGGTTTGTCTGGCTCGCTCCCCAACAGACGTAGGTATGCCTCGTGCACCAGTGCAGTCGCCTGCAGCGTCTGACCAGGTTTCTCCTTCGCAAGGTTACCCGCAGCCAACATTCGCAATTCGTCATAGACAAGAGGCAAGAGGCAAGAGTTGCTCGGCCGCTTTCGGATCTCCCGATTCGATCTGATTTAGTATTCGCGTGACATCGCTCATGCGGTTCAGAATACCACAGCAGCGACGACGCAGGCAGATCAGCGGTCGTTTGCAACAAACGTCCTGCGATGTTGCCATCGAAGAAAACGGAGCGAGACTGGGATCCTCGCTCCGTTGATGACTGGCTCAAACTACGTTGGGAGGTTAACGTCGTTTTCGAAAGCCAATCAGACCAAGAAGTCCGAATAAGGCTATCGACAGCCCCGTTGGCTCCGGCACAGATGCCGCTGAAGCATTGGCTACCGTGCCGAAACTCTCCGAGAGAATTAGAAAGTCCGGAAAGTCGACTGCGCCGTCGCCGTCGAAGTCGCCTTGGCTCCAACCCCGAGGATCTCGCCGAGTTCCTTCGCCAAAGTGCTTGGATAGCGAAAGGAAATCCGAAAAGTCAACTTCGCCGTCGAAGTTTGCGTCGCCCGGGGTCTTGGCAAGGACTTCGATGACGATGTTGTCAACATAAGCGACTCCCTCTGGCCGCGACGGCATATCAGGATAAAGGGCCAATGCGAAGCGATCCAAGGAAGAACGTACTCCACCGCTGAAGCTCGTAAATGAAACGTAGGGTGCGATTAGTTCCAATGGCTCATCGTCGGCAGACCAAAAAAAATCGTAAGAGTCATCCATCAAGTCGATGTCGAGTTGAACGTGCTGCCATGTGTCTAGTGGTGTTTCATTAACCAGATAGGTAACGGATGTTTGGTGGACATTGATTCTGCCTTGCGAATCCCAACCCATCAACGGACCACGGTTGCTACTGCCATCGGCCAAGTGCACCGCCAACCCACCAAGCATCCCGTCCTGACTTGGTACAAAAACATCGAAACTGGCACGCAATATCTCGTCCGGTGACTGCCGAATTCGTTCGCTAAATATGTTTTCTACAAAAGTAGTCGTGTGGTTTCCTGGCGATTCAATTCGCATTGAATTTCCGGCAGAACCGGGAGCGAACGTGGACGTCTCAACAATCGTAAACTGATTCTGCGAGTCTTCGATTTCGTCGGCATGAGGAGGACCGAATGTGGGAATTGACCATGATCCTGCTGGCACACCGTTATCGGGTGCGGAGCCAACAGTGAGATCGTCAAAGTTTCCATTGGAAATAATCTGACCGAGACTCGCGACGGGAGTGACCGACAGCCAAAGTGTAGCCAGAAGCATCGACCTTAGGAGTGTTCTCGAAATCGCGGGCGGGTCGAGACGATTAACAGGAATTCGGCCGGTCTCGGCGGCGTGGATTCGACGGAGAGAACATGAGTCGGCTTCGGTATCAATCGACGCAGCAGTGAAATTGGTTAGAACCAGTTTCAAAACGGTGTTGCCAGCAAGCTTGAGCCTGCAACACAAGCGTTGCTCAAGAGCCAAACCGGGTTTTGAGATTTGTTCTATCGAGTGTGAGTTGGACATGTTGATTTTTCCGTAATGGTTGATGTTAGTTGTAAGTGATCATCCGCAGTTGATAGCGGCGGGCTCGTGTCTTGCATCGCACGACGCTAGTGCGTTCGCCTCACACGACAAGCAAAGTGGCTTATTGCTTCATGTGTCCTCGCTTTCTACGCACATCTTGCGTTTGGTCGGCGCATACGTTTCGCGCAGTTGTTGCTGTTGATGGAAGAAAAGAAATGCTGAGCCGATGGCGCTAGCCGCGGGCATCCGTGGAGTGGTTGAGGGAGAGCCGCACTTCAGGCACGACATCCGTAGGCGGAATGTCGTGCCTCGGTGCCTGGTACGCTATCGAGGTAATCAGCGACTTCTTCGGAAGCGAAGCATACCGATCAATGCAGGCATTGCCAGAAACCAACTCGATGGTTCCGGTACTGCGTTGACCGACATCTTGAAGTACTGTTGTTCAGGGAACAGGTCGCGAGTTTCGATCCAGTCGCCACCATCATGCGGTGTATCACCAAGAAACTCTGGGAAGAGTGGAAACTCGGTCGTGATCATGGCACCAAGTACGCCGTTCGTACCCGCATCGTCCTCATTAACTGACCAACCGAAGTTGGCGGGAAAGTCGCCCGAGGCTTCTGAGTAGTCGAGCAGAACATAGTGGGGCAGTGCGGGATTGAGTCCGCTCACTACGGTGTCGAAGGTGACGGTTGCTAAGTCGCGAGCAACCCCCGCAAACTCTTCAAAGCTCGTTGCGTCTTCCGTTTCGGCGAATACGACTGGAAAGGTACCGATGTCCTCGACGGAACCAAGCGTTGCCACTTGCCGCCCCGGGCGACCACCATCGTCCTCCCAGATTTGGAATTCGACACGGCCCCGCGGCGCGCCGCGGCGGGCCATCTGCAAAGAGACTTCCGTGATCGTGTGGTTTCCGTTGAGATTGAATTGTTGGGCTGTGCGGATGGGACCAACATCTTCGTCCGGGAGCCCTGCCGGCCCGGCTCCCCACCATCCATTGACCGACTCGCTACTGAAGTTGTTGTAAACCTCCTCAGCCATTGCGTGGCTGGTCATGGCAAATGAAATCATGGCAAGATAAACGGCGGCATGACGTAGTCTTCTTACGCGCGATGGTTCTTGTGAAGTGGAATTGCGAAGTTGAATGGAATTTGAGTGAGTCATCGGATGTCTTCTTCAAAATAGTGTGAAAGTTTTCTGTAAGTCTGGTTGCGAGGGTGCCTTTCGGCCTCGAGGCGTTAGCCGGCTCAAAACTGCGTGCCGCCCGAAGGGATGCGAGCAGTTGATCGAGGCATCGAAATGCGCGGTTCAAATGTGTCTTAGGGTGTCATGGTGTCCTTGCTTTCTGGTTGTGTGACATCGTGGGAGAAACTTGTGCATCGACGCGGTCGAACACGGCTAAGACGAGGCGATGTTCGTTTGGGTTTCGTGAACTGAATGGTTATTCTCATTTCATTACTCCGAATATGTGTTTGAGTTTTGAGCCGAAGGCGCTAGCCTCGGGCCCGCGTTTGATGGCGACGCTCTCGCGTTTCGGCTCACCGTTGAGCCACATGCCTCAGTGCTTCATTTGGCCTCGCTTTCTGCGCATATCGTGATCGTGGTCCGCGCGTACTTTTCACGCAGGTGTCTTTGACGGGGAAGAAGGTTCAGTCAGCTGGCTCGAGACACGTTGGCCGTGGTGCCTTGAAGCCACCAACCAAGAAACGGTTAGGGGACACCAACGTCACGCGGGGCTCGTCGTTTCGCTAGATTGGCGAGCCCTGCGAGTGCGGAGTTGATCTCCGCACGTGTCTTAGAAATTTCCGGACTTTTGCCGGGAAGCGTTTCCTGCTGAAGATTTAACAAATGTCGTAGCGTGGCCACGGCGTCGGCATACCGCTTTTCCTGGTTCAGCGCGACTCCGAGACGAAAGATGGAACGCAGTGTGAGCGGATGGGTGTCGATCCGTGCGAACGTTGCTGCCTTCCATAACCGAAGACCTCCATCGACGTCGGTCGTGGCGAGTTCGGAGCCATCGTGGGAGAACGCTGCACCGAAAACAAAATTCGCATGTCCCGAAAGAGTCAGCAGTTGCCTGCCTGTTACCACGTCCCACAGGACAACATCATGCTTCTCACTGGTGGATGCCAGGGTACGGCCGTCGGGCGAGAATACAACCGCGATTGCTCTGTGTCCCCGAAGCGTCTTGCTCTCTTGGCGTTTATCGACGTTCCAAAGGACGATTCCGCTCGACGTAGATAGCGAGGCACCGAAACCCAGAGCCAGTGTCGTACCGTCGGGTGATAAATCCATCGCGGTAACTCGGCCAAACCCCGGAAACTCTTGAAGCAACCACGAGTTCGTATTCCAAATCCTAACGACCCCATCGTGATCTGCAGCGATCACGGATTTGCTATCTGGAGTAAAGGCAACAGCGGTCAGCACGTGGTCGTTGTCGTACAGAGGCTTACCGTTTTCGATGGTGATTTCGCCTCCTCCAGATTCGTTCAAACGATCGAGGTTCCAGACTCGCAAAAGAGATCGCTTGGGCTGATGGTTAAACGGAATACCCGTTGCGGCCGCAAGGTACTTGTTGTCGGGCGAAAAGGCCAAGGATGCCCCGAGTTCTAATTTCGGAAGCGGACCTTGGCGAAGCGTAAGTTTGGCATGAATTCGATCGTTTTGCCGATCCCAAACCGCAACCTGCCACATGTCGTCCATTGCCAGAAACCGACCGTCAGGAGAATATGCGACAGAAGCGCCACGGAACGGGTATGGGGTTCCGCGGCCCTCACGGATGTTCCAATTCGTCGCTCCGAACGATCGACTGGCGATTGACAGCGACTTGCCCGTTGGGGAGAAGGCAGTTCGCCCCAGGGCGAACCCTTCGTCGCGTTTGTATTGCAGTTCGACGACGGTTCTATCGCCATCGGCTTGGGAAAAATGGAGTCGCACTGAAGCCCCTGGACGGCCAAAAAAGAGCTCGTGAATATCACGATCATGCATATCGTCTACGTGGAGGATCGGTGAATTTGCGTCGTCGGACATGCCGACAAGTCGATCGCCTTTCGCAATCCTCCCGCTCTCTGCGGCCGGAAATCCGGGATGCAGTTCAGCGACGGTCACTCCGTCGGCTGCTACTTCGATTCCAACAGTACCGACGTAGGGATTTTCGGCCACGTCCCCTACAAGAACTGCTCCTTCAACGGCCTGCGCTTGCCACCGTTTCGCCACACCGGAAACATCAGTCGACGCGAGTTCCATTCCGTCGGGAGAAAACGCGATGGACCGAATCGATTCCACATGTGCTTTGATAGAGCGAACGAGCGTTGACGTGTTCGGCTCACTAGCGATGTCCCACACATCAATCGTGCCGTCGCTACCGCCGCTCGCGAGCTTCTGCGAATCCGACGAGAATGTGAGTGCCGTCACCTGCTTGCCGTGAGTCCCAAAGACAATCGGCTGCTCTGGCTGCGCGACCCGATACAAACGTATTTTGCCAGAGAGAGTTCCAACAGCAAACAGCCTTCCGTCCGGTGACCATGTGCAGTGACCAATTGGACTGAAATAACTGAGAGTCACTGGAACATCGCGGCCGGCCAGGAAAGCAAACAAACCTTTTAAGGGGAGTGCCGCGCGAAGAATTCCTTTTCGCAGGACCGATCTTCCGTCTGGCGCGAGTGCGAGTTCTCCGTGATCGGGATTTATGTCGGCCCCAAGCGAGCGGAGCGGTTCAACTACTTTTGGTTCAGTTTCGATGTCCCAAACTGTTATTTCGCCTTCCGGCCCCCAGCCAGCAAGGAATTGACCGTTGGACGAGAAAGCAAATCGCTCGCACGAAAACTCCCGAATCGTCTGACCGGACGAAACGTCGATGAGTTTAATCGCATCGGGCCGCGGAATTACCGCCCTAAGTCCCCTTGGCGAAAACGTTGCTTCGGATGCATCGCCACCCCAACGCTGCGTTTCACCCGATTCGGTCCACTCGCGTATCCCACTGCCACTTGCCGTGAGCAGATTTCCGTCGGGCGAAAATGTTGCATCGCTGGTATCGAAAACCGTCTGGCTTGCCTCTTGGTGAAGACGACTCCACTGATATCTCCACGAGAACTCGCGCAGGTCGGGTAGGCCGTGCACTGGTATCCACCGCGCCAACAGTTCTTCGATCTTGCGTTGATTCCCGTCCGGACTGTGCCAGATTCGGTCGGCAAGTTGCATATTCGCCGTGTACAATTCACGTCGTCGCAGCTCAGCAGTCAGTTTCTCTCGATCTAGCGCGGCCGTTGCCACTTGTTCCGACACAACCGCTTTTTCTTTTGCGTCTTCAGCGACCACTGCCGCTTTGTTCGCCCGGATGGCTTGCCAGGAACTAAACAAGGTTGCGAGAACTAACGCAGCGATAAATGCCGCGGCCGTAAGGATGGCGGCTCGATGTCGACGGAAATACTTGCTTGCTAGATAAAACGAACTCGGCGGCACGGCCAACACAGGCTGGTCTGTCAGGAAGCGATCTAGATCGGCCACGAGTTCTTTGGGTGTTTCGTAACGTCGATCGCGGTCTTTCTCGATCGCCTTCAGGACAACGACATCCAGATCGCCATCCAGCAATTGACGTAACCCTTTCGGTTCGATTCCGCGTTGCTGGGCAATTGTGGAACGATCAGCGTCTTTCAGTGTGCTGATTCGTGACGAAGGTTTGGGAGCTTCAACTTCCCGGATCTGCCGACACAGTTCGTCGTACGCTTGCTTCTGAATCTCTGTCTTGTCTAGCGGCGTCGTTCCGGTCAGCAACTCGTACAGCAAAACGCCGAGGCTGTAGACATCAGAACGTGTGTCGATATCGAGTCCACTCAGCCCGGCCTGTTCCGGGCTCATATAGATCGGCGTCCCCACCAACTTCATGAAGCCGGTGTAAACCGTCTTGTCTGTTAGCTTTTGCCCACTGGTCGCTTTGGCGAGTCCAAAGTCGATGACTTTCACGACCGGCTTTGCACTTACCTGGGTAACCAAAACGTTTGACGGTTTGATGTCTCGGTGGATGATTCCTTTCTGATGAGCATGCTGCACGGCGTCGCAAACCGTTTGAAACAAAGCGAGTCGCTCGCGAGGAGTCGCCTGCACTTGATCGCAGTACTCCGTGATTGGAATGCCGCGGACCAGTTCCATGACGAAGTAAGATCGACCGGAATCCGTAGCCCCCGCGTCCAACACCCGAGCGATATTCGGATGCTCCATGAACGCCAACGCCTGGCGTTCCGCTTCAAACCGAGCAATCACTTCCTTGGTATCCATCCCCGGCTTGATGACCTTGAGCGCAACCTTACGTTGCACGGGCTCAGTCTGTTCCGCGACGTAGACCACGCCCATGCCGCCTTCGCCAATCTTCTCGCGGATCTTGTAGGGACCGATTTCCAAGGGCACGTCGGATTGAATCCCCTCGCCGAATTGGTCTCCCGTTGAAGGAACAGGAGGGACTTCGAGAAACCGTGAATCCTCTTCCGATTGACGAAGTAGCGTCTCGATTCTTGACAACAGATCCTCGTCGCCCTGACAAACACCTTCTAGGTATTCCCGCCGTTCCTCCGCTGGTAAGGCGAATGCGGCTTTGAAGATCTCTTTTTCGTCGAGGTGATCGCTGCTCATGGAACCGGTCGGGCGTCTATTTCATGGGAGTTTGGTCTCTGAAAACGTAATGCGAGAGTCGCATGCAAAAAGGCCGACGCTTTTTCGAAGAATTTTTTCGATTGTTGCTATTTCGACATCTGGGTCCGGATCCAGCCTTTCGCGTAGGCCCATTCTGCCTTTACCGTCGAAAGTGAGAGGTCCAGTACGGCTGCGATCTCGGCGTTTTTGAGTCCCACGAAGAACTTGAGTTTCACTAGCTTCGCCGCACGCGCGTCAGTTGCTTCGAGTAGTTCGAGTGCTTCGTGTAATGCAAGGATGTCGATGTCGGGCTCAGAAACCTCTGGATTTACAAATGAGAGTTCGACCCGCTGATGGCGACCTCCAGCTTTCGGCCCCTGCTTTTTGCGTGCCTGTTCGACGAGGATACGCCGCATCGCTTCACCCGCGGCCGCAAAAAAATGTCCCTTTGAGTCCCATTTTTGCTCGTCCTTCACGTCGACCAGGCGAATGTAAGCATCGTGAACCAGGGCCGTTGCGCTAAGCGTCTGATTCGGTTTCTCGCGGCCCATTTTGGCCGTCGCAAGTCTTCGAAGTTCGTCATACACAAGTGGCAGCAGACGATCCGAGGCCTTCGGATCTCCCTGTTCGATTTGCTGCAGTATTCGCGTGACATCGGACATGTCGGCGATTTTACCATGCTTCGAATGCCCTGCGCACCGACTCGAATCGGCCGAGGTGTTGTTCTCCTCTGTTCTCAAACCCAATTCCTTCCATGCCGAAGGTGGACAAGCTTCGGCAGATTCGCGTTTTTTCGTAAGCTCATCGGTCTCTTACCAGCGGAGAGACCGCTTGCACTTAGCGAATCTTCTTAGCCGCACGTGTTGATGCACCCTCAGCAGTTTGGGCAGACGCCGAAATGAAGTCGGACTAATGCACCGCTGCGCTTAGCGTCTCACATTGGATGGCCTTCGGGCCGCGGTAAATCAGCTCCGGTCGTGATGGTGCCCAGGCTGATGAGTTCCGTGAATTCGCGGTCCAGGATCTTCGCTATTTCTGAGGTACCTTAGCCGCGATCGATTTCAACTGAGACATTGACCGCAGCTTCACCATCGTCACGGTTGCCCGCGGTAGAATGAATGCGATCCCAGGCTTCGACGGAGAAATCGATTTTCAACGCGTTGGCTTGAGTGTTGGTATCGGCAAGCAACTGAATACTCGCGTATCGGTCGTGTTGCTAAGCCTGTCGATTGCGATGCAAGCCTCCGTCTTCAGCAAAGCGACATCAAAGTATGAGGTGCACGAACCGCCCCTGTGTCGCGACTCGACGTTGGGAAAGCGGCATTCGTTTCTGCTCGTAGCTCACGCAATCCAGTTTTTGAACTCGAACTTGCCACATCGAGAAATCATTGTTGCTCAGTGACAGCCCTGCTCCTGGTCCGACGAGTGCAAATCAAAAGTGCCACACTACCTAGTCCCAAGAAGTCGCTTGCGTGTGGTTCGGGAACAGCAGTGGCGAATCCCAAATCACTCTGGCCGAAGTTCGCGGACAATCTTAGGAAGTCAGTAAAATCGACGAGACCGCTGCCGTCAAAATCACCGTGTTCCCAACCGCCGGACTCGCCAAAGTTGCCGGACAGCGTGAGAAAGTCGGAGAA
>CAYNJG010000144.1:0-18638 GCA_964397295.1 uncultured Pirellulaceae bacterium | reverse complement strand
GTAGAAAAACCACATCGATCATGGGCGTCAAGTTGACGCGCATCTCTCGTGACTGATTGGAACGAGGAGTTCGCACATTAGCCTCGACTTGGCGGAGACGGTGTAGCAGGTCTTTGAACGCGTTCTAATCGTTTGAGTGGTTTACACGCATGATGCGCGAGATACGAAGCTTCCGCCACCATTTGATCGACTCGGTTGCGAAAAAACGCGAAAGCAGCCAACGACGGAATCGCCACGATCAGCCCACCGACCGTTGTCACCAACGCTTGATAGATTCCTTCGGCCAATTCTCCGGCACCGGCGGCGCCCTGGCTGCCAGCGACCTGTTGAAAAGCAATGATCATTCCTGTCACCGTTCCCAACAAACCAATCATTGGCGCAAGGTTTCCGATTACCGATAGGAATTCGATTTTGCGAAACAGTCGAGCCGATTGTTCCGCGCTCGCGTCTTCCAGTGCTTTTTCGACAGCGGGCCAGCCATCTTCTGCTTCCGAAATCCCGTGCAACATGACAAATGATAGAAAGCTTGGTTCATCACGACATTTTTTTTCGGCGGCAGAAACCTTCCCCGTCGCCAATAACGTGCGCACGTCTTCATCCAAGCCAGCGGGCATTAGTTCGCTACGTCGAATAGTTAGCAGATGCTCGCAAATCAAATAGACGGCCGTCAGCGACAACGCGAACAGCAACATCACGATCAGGAATCCGGGCCAGCCGCCAGAAAACACGATGGACAGGCCTGACGGAGCTGCTGACTCCGCCGCATCCTGCGCCCAAAGAGTGCTCGCGTACGCAAGCTGCAAGGCAAAAACAGAAGCTGCCCGCGTAAAGGTTTGTCGATTCGAGTCCATTCTTCTCGCCATGTTTTCCACTGTGTTACGATGTGCTCATTCTACGTGCACCCGGGAACGAGCACCACTCGACATGAAAAGCATCGCTTGGCTAACGGACTTACACTTGAGCTTCGTCGAGCCCGAAAATCGCCAAGTTTTCGTCGATGAACTCACGTCTTCTTCCGCCGACGCGTTCTTGATCGGTGGAGATGTCGGCGAGGCCAACAACGTCTCTCAGTTTCTCCGCAATATGGGCGATATGCTCGAAGTGCCGATATACGTTGTGCTTGGGAACCACGATTTCTACGGTGGAAGCATCCAATCGGTGCGAACCGAAATCCGCGAGTTGAGTGCAAATCACGAACGGTTGTTTTTTCTGACGACTGCAACCGAACCGATCCAGTTGACGGACAAAGTCGGACTTGTGGGTCACGATGGTTGGGCCGACGCGCGAGAGGGCGACTACAATCGGTCGCTCGTGATGATGAACGATTATCGGCTAATCGAGGAACTAGCGGACTATTCCAAGCAAGAGAGACTTGCCGAGTTGCACCGGCTAGGCGATGACGCGGCAAATCACATAAGCTCGCAACTAGAACTTGCGCTATCCGAATTCCAACAGGTTTTTGTACTCACGCACGTACCGCCGTTTCGAGAAGCGTGTTGGTATCGTGGCCAAGTCAGCGACGATGAATGGGCACCCCATTTCGTTTGCCAAGCAATGGGTCGTGCAATCCTGGATATGGCCAACGTCCACCCAGGCAAACGAATCACGGTACTTTGTGGACATACCCATAGCCCCGGCGTTTGCGAACCTGCCCCTAATGTTCGCGTCATCACCGGCGCGGCAGAATACGGCCACCCGGGGATCACTCAGACTTTTGAAATCCTTTGACACACGGAATAGAAAATGAAATTTGCAATTTGCAATGAGATGTTCGGTGACCAGCCTTTTCCAGAAGCCTTCGCGATAGCCCGCGAATGTGGGTACACCGGTATCGAGCTCGCGCCTTTCACAATCGGTTCCGACGCAATGTCGATTGACTCAGCAAAACGAAAAGAAGTCACCGCGCAGGCCGCTGCAGCAGACCTCGAGGTCATCGGCCTTCATTGGCTGCTCGCAAAAACCGAGGGCTACTATCTAACGTCACCTGACGCGGAAGTACGGAAAAAGACAGCCGATTACTTTCGGGAGCTAACGCGACTTTGCGCTGAAGTGGGAGGCAAAATCATGGTGCTCGGCTCACCACAGCAACGCAACTTGTTGCCAGGTGTTAATCACGAAGAAGCAATGAAGTACGCGGCGGATGTGATTGCGGCAGCCGAGCCAACGCTTGTCGAATGCGGTGTAACGCTTGCGCTCGAACCGCTCGGACCTGCAGAAGGCGACTTTCTCAACACTGCCGACCTCGGTGCCGAACTCATGCAAATGATTGATTCAACTCATGTAAAACTGCATCTGGACGTAAAAGCAATGAGCACGGAACCAACCGAAATTCCATCCATCATCGAAAAGCACGCGACTCGAACCGCACACTTTCACGCCAACGATCCTAATCTACTCGGACCGGGAATGGGCGACGTAGAATTCCAACCGATCTTTACAGCTCTGAAAACGAGCGGTTACGACGGTTGGGTCTCGGTAGAAGTCTTCGACTACGAACCGGGAGCAGAACACATTGCACGCACCAGCATGCAAAACATGTTGAAAGCTATTGGGTGAAACCAGTTGACGAAAGCCTGGCTTACGAACCGGCGCGAAGCTCAGCCAGATGTTGAGCCGTACCGACGAGGCGATCCCAGTGCTCTATGATGTACTCGGGTGGACCGCCAATTTTGGCAACAACCTGAGCGACCTGCTCGGTAGGCACCATTTCGATCGCGTCCCAAGGGCAAACGGTGAGCTCGTACGGATTCGTTTTCTTTTGCGGAATATGGACGCAAACCTCACAGCCAACACATCGCTCCAGATCGATCTCACACCAAGCTTGGTTGCCGCGGACACCCATCTTCGTTTCGTTCAACGTGATGCAATCAACGGGGCAAACTTCAAGACATGATTCGCAGCCGGTACAATTGTCGGCGTTGATTACCGCCAGTTCCTTCGGCACTTTTTTGCGAGGAGTCTTCTTGGCCATGATTTTCAGTAACCCGTTATTGTGTAAGAGCTTCGAGCTTGTGACGTTTTTCACAAGCCATTGGAATTATAGGTAGTGATCGGACTAGATCCAGCCACTTTTGAGCGTTTTGTACGCGTTTTTAGATTAACCGCAGGAATACTGCGTGATCTAACCGGAATATGACTCTGTTACCTACCCTACACTCTGACCTGCTTTCCTTTCGGGGAGAATCGACATTCTCATTTTTCGGCGTGCTGAACGAATAGTGCTGCCATGATTCGTAACAATGAAACGTAATTTAGTCTTGCTGCACGGCTGGGGTGTTAATGCCCGCGTCTGGAATTCCGTTCTGCCTCGGCTAAGCGAATCGTTTGCAGTTACGGCTCTCGACCTTCCCGGGTACGGCAAACAGGCCCACAGAAGGACTGGTACTGATTTGGAAGTCTTGGCGGCCGATGTTTTGAGTCGAGCACCCATCTACGCCGTGTGGTGCGGGTGGTCGTTCGGAGGCATGATTGCGATGGCAGCCGCGCTGCAGCAGCCCAAACGTATTGAAAAGCTATCACTCGTTTGCACATCTCCACGATTTATGGAGGATGCTGACTGGACTCACGGATGCGACGAATCAACGTTGGCGAAACTGGCCACTCAATTCCAGCAAGATTATAAAAAAGCAGTTGCTCGCTTCTTTCTACTTCAGCTTGGATCCAATGAGCGTATTCGATCACGAGAATTGGTAGATACTTTGACGCAAGCGCCGGCACCAAGCTGGAATTCACTTGAGGATGGTTTGAATTTACTTCGAACGATAGACCTGCGAGACAAACTAGCTGATATCGCAATCGAAACGAGTGTCATTGCTGGGGCGCAAGACCGCGTGATGCCTCGCGATGGTGGACGTCACCTCGCAGAGAGAATCCCAAATGCGAAACTTTTAGAAACTGATAGTGGACATGCACCATTTATCACTTCGCCTGATTGGTTCGTAGATCAGCTGCAAGAGTTTGTGGGAGCGAACCGTTGACGGTGGATTTACAGCAGGAACAGATCGAGAGGCAATTCGACCGAGCCGCTGCAACCTACGATTCCGTCGCATCGTTGCAGCGACAGATGGCAGATCGCTTGTTGGCTGACCTTCCTTCACAATTAGAAGGCCACTGCGTCGACCTTGGTTGTGGCACGGGAGCTTTGCTACAGAAGCTGGCGAAACGCATTGACGTGCGAAAACTCACCGGAGTCGATCTTTCTTCAGCAATGCTAAATCAAGCTAGACAGCGAGTGCCTCAAGCACAGTTTGTCAAAGGCGATTTAGCATCGATACCTCTCGACGACGATTCGTTCTCTTGGGCTACGTCGAACGCGGCCATTCAATGGTGTGATTCACGTATCGTCTTTTCTGAATTGCAGCGGATTCTACGACCCGATGGACAAGCTTTCATTTCGACATTCGGTCCCGGCACCATGCAGCAATGGCGAGACGCGTTGGAACATATCGGCACGGTGAAGCCGAGAGTCCATACGTTCAAAAACATCCAGCAATTAACCGACGAAATGAAAGATGCTGGCTTCCGAAGCGTCAGCTCGCGCTCCGAAACAATCGACGTCTATTTCGATTCCGTGCGTGAAATGTTTAGCTCGGTTCGTAAGCTAGGCGCCACCAACGCGCGAGCGGACCGAGCGAAAGGCCTTGCCGGAAGACGCTGGCTCGATCAGATTACGGACGCATTCGAAAAACAGCGCAATCCCAACGGGAAACTGTGTCTAACCTACGAGTGCTGCTACTTGGTCGCTCGTTAACTCGAATAGGATTAAAAATCCAACGTCGCGAAGTAATCTTCCATCGTCTCTTCGCGTCGAATCAACTCGATGCTACCGTCTTCTCGCAAAAGAACCTCTGCCGAACGTAACTTGCCGTTGTACTGAAAACCCATCGAGTGTCCGTGTGCTCCAGCACTATGGATGACGAGAGTATCACCGCGTTCGATCGCTGGTAGCGGACGGTCTATAGCGAACTTGTCGTTATTTTCGCAAAGCGAACCGACCACATCGCAAACGGTATCGTGCGAAGCATCTTCTTTACCTAGCACGGTAATGTGATGGTAGGCACCGTACATTCCCGGGCGCATGAGATTTGCCATGCAGGCATCGACACCAACATATTGCTTGTAGGTATCTTTGTGGTGAATTGCTTTCGTGATCAAATAACCGCTGGGACCGGTGATCATACGACCGTTCTCCATCAGCACTTTGAGTGGATGGATTTCCGTACCTTCGATCATTTCCTGGTACTTCTGCTGCACACCTTCGCCAACGCGCGTCAGATCAACAGGCTGCTCCTCAGGACGATAAGGAATGCCAATGCCGCCGCCCAAGTTAACAAACTCAAGCTTGATCCCAAGCTCACTATGCAAGGCCGTGGCAAGTTCGAACAGCATCTCGGCTGTCTCAACGAAGAATTCCGCATTACGTTCGTTGGAAGCCACCATCGTATGCAGACCGAATCGCTTTACGCCCTTCGCCTGCAAGATTTTGTAACCTTCAAACAGTTGCTCGCGAGTAAAACCGTACTTCGCTTCTTCCGGCTTGCCGATGATCGCGTTGCCTTCACGCAATGGACCGGGGTTGTAGCGGAAGCAAACAAGTTCCGGCAAACCAACTTCTTTTTCGAGATACTCGATGTGGCTGATGTCATCGAGATTGATAATCGCGCCCATCTCGACCGCCGTTTTGTAGTCCTTGGCCAGCGTATTGTTGGACGTAAACATAATTTCGTCGCCAGACGAACCAACGCGCTGGCTAAGCACCAACTCCGCCAAACTGGAGCAATCCATCCCGAGCCCTTCCTCTTTCAGGATTTCGAGAATCTTTGGATTGGGCGTCGCTTTAACGGCAAAGTACTCCTTGAACGACGTGTTCCAAGCAAACGCTTGATTCAAGCTGCGCGCGTTTTCGCGGATTCCTTTTTCGTCGTACACGTAAACCGGTGTCGGATACTTACGCGTGATCTCTTCGATTTGGGCTTGCGTGAAAGGTAGCTCTAAGTGGGCAGGCTTAGTGGTCGATGCCATGAGGTAAATTCCGATTCGTGGGTAGTCCGGGCGTGCAGCCAACAGATTTTAGACATTCCAGCCAATACCGTCACCCGCCCTTTCTTCAGCTTTACAAATCAGATTTATTTTCGCGAACCGTTTCCCATTCGCTCGTGTCAGGCGGAGCACCATTTTGATTCACTTCTCGAACAGCCGAAACGAGTCCCTTGCCTAGCTGCCCAGCACCAACAATTACGGAGATACGCAGTGAAACCCAAACAGTGTTTTCGACGTAGCTTGGCTGAAGAAAATGCATCATGGCAAGCGACATCCCCAATCCCACCAAGCCGGTTTTGAATTCCGTTGGCCCAAACGTCGCAAGCGTGAATTCGCCAAGCATTTTCGCTTTGATGTTTGTCAGTACCGCCGTTGCGTACATCACGATCAATCCAGCCATACCGTACTGCCAATCGGACGCAGCAATCGACCAACCGACGATCCAATAGGCGAACGACAGCGGATCGGTAAAGTGATCAAGCAACTCGCCGCCGTTACGACATTGCCCAGTCGATCGTGCATGTGTGCCGTCAATACAGTCTGCGAAATGATTGCCAGCGACTCCGATCGCAAACATGATTCCGCCCCACCAGTACTTTGTGGACAATGCAAAACCGATTGACCCGAAGATCGCCGAAAGATGCCCTAGCAACACGATGCCTTCCGGTGGAAACCACGTTGGAATCCCAAGCCGCGGATAGATCGCTTTGATCGGTGGACCGATCCACGGATCGAGAAGACTGTGCGAAACGCGTTTGCTCATCTGCGCCACCTTTCCAAAGGACTACTCTAGTGGTTCAAGCAAGACCTCAGGTACCTCGGGCGGCACATCGGTTCGCAGCAACTCACGCAAGAAATTTCGCCCGGCATCAACAACCCCTTCACAGCGATCCGAAACATCGTTGACTTCGTTTTGGTCGTCCGGTTTCAGGTAGAGTTCAGACAGCTCGATATCCTCATCACGATTTTCCGTCAGTTGCGAAAACTTCAAGTGCCAGCACGGCGTACGCAGTAGGAGCTCGCCATTACTTCGAGACACCGAGAACTTCCGATCGCCGAAGTCTTCCTTTAAGCTGCGGTTCACCAACCACTGAACAATCGTGTCAGAGAGTTCCGTAATTTCCGTCACCCCGCCGCGACGTTTCATCGCAAGCTGTCCGTCTGGATAACGAAGCAGCGCCGGGACGGATAGCGTCTCGTGATACAACAAATCAGGATCTTCGCCACCGACAACTAAATGTTCCCCAACGGGAAAGCCAGCGTTTGCTGCAAGAATAAACAGCATGCCTTGCTGTTCGGCAAGGTCACGAATGACGGACAACAAAACACCCATGCAGCGGTCCAGTAACACGATTTGCCCAGCGAATGCACATTGAATTTCGTGAAGCGTATCGGGATCGTAGCCAGCATCCAGACGCAACGATGGCACCTGTGCCGAACCGGAGGCGTCGGGATCGTCTTCGTCGACAAACTGTTTGCGATACGCATACGGCGCATCCCAAGGATTGTGCAATCCGCGCGAATGAAACCACAACAATGAATTCTTGGGCGTTGCTTCGATCGCCTGAATCGCTTGTGCAAAAAACTTCGCACAATGCGTATCGTCCCATTCGTCTGCGAGTCGGACACCGTTGGGCGGTTCGATTTTGTCCTGCTGTGCAAACTTGGCGGACAACGGATAGTCAAACAGCTCGGCTTCATCCGTGAACAACTGAGTGTGTATGCCGTTGTCGTTTAGCGTCGAGATCAGATCCGTCTCGCCAGTACCTTGCCACCATTTCTGGTAGGTCTCTTTGCGATTCGGCGTCGGTACGTAAAGCCCATCGACCAACAACGACTGTGTCGCCAAATGGTTGAACGCCGGAGTTTCAATCCACGTGTTGCCGTAGGGGCCAAGGTGTTTTGCACCCAAACCATCAATCGCCAGAATTACCGCACTCGGCATAAGCTTCGTCAATCAGAAGACAATGAGAACCAATCGCAACATCGATTATCAGCTTTCCAACGCAACTGTATAGAGCGGCTACCGACAGGAGGACAAAAGCATTTCGAAACGAAGCTTTAGATCTCGACCACCCAAATCTGGATAGATCGCCTGCAAATACTCGATTAGCTCTTTCGTTTTCGCCTGCTCGCCTAAATCAAAATGCGCCTGAGCAACCCCCAGCTTTCCGCGAAACCAATCGGTCGATCGCTTCTTCGCTTGGCGAACGACCTTTCGCCACTGGTCGAGAGAAGCCTTCTGCGATGCCGGACTCTTGTCGTCAGTAAGTAACTCGGCATAGCGTCGTTGAATTCGAAAATCGTTCGGGTGTGCTTCCGCCAACTTCTCATACGTCGAGAGAGACTCACTAGAGTTCGAATAATCAGCGACTGTCTGTTCAATAATCAATCGATCTTCGGGGCCGATCTTCGCTTGATGGACCTGCAATGCAGCGAGAACCTCCGCCGTCATCGTACGAAGAGCCACATTTCCGCCCAGCTGTTCTCGTACGGGAGCCAAGCCGCGAGCAATCGTCAATAAGGGTTCCAGAGGCAACGGCAATGCCTTCGACAGCTCCACCTGGGCTTGTGCTACGCGACCGTTACCGGCCAACGCGACAATCAGAATCGACGAATACTCTTGTCGAAGCTCGGCCGGCAAGTTTGTTCGTGACTCGAGCAAAATCCGTTCTGCAAACACGTAGTCTTTGGTAGCTCCAAGGAGGGCCAGCCGAGCACTTTGCATGGCCAGCATAGAACGTGTTTCGCCTGGAGGAAATTTGCTTTGCCGTACCTCAAACCAATCTCGTTCAGCAAGTAATTCCTGTTCCGATGGACCAGCCGCGGCGAACCATTTCGCGTAGGCTGTACGGAGTTCGGTAAAAGCCACCAACTCGAATTTCGAACCAGGTTGCACTCTCTTGTACAAATCAGTCGCCGCACGCCAATCGCCTTTCGCCGACGCCAACTTCGCTGACCACATGCGTGCTTGATCAGCCGTTTCACTCGCTGGCCACGCGTCGATATGCTCGGCCAACAACGTCTCGTATTGCTTGAGCGCACCAGCCGCACCGTTCGTTGTTGATTGCTGTTGGTAAAGGGCTGCCGCGTCGAACACGGCTAGCAAATGTGATTCGGGAGCCTTGGCATTTTGCTGATGTTTACCAGCGGCCTCTCGGAACTGATCGATAGCCGATTGAAGCTTACCCTCACGATGATCGATAATCGCAGCCTTGTACAAGAATTCGAAAGCACTAGGATTTCCAGCGCGATCAGCTTGCTCAGCGGCTCGCACAAACATGCCTTTCGCTTTTTCTGGATCGTCCTGCCGCAGCATGGTCTCGGCTGCGCGGTTCAAGAGACCCGTGTTTGCCGCTCCGTCACGCGCCGCCATCTGCGACAATAGAATCTCACCACGCAACGACCAGTAAACGCCGTGCCGTTTTGCCATATCCGCCGCAACCTTTGCCGCGTTTTCTTGAAATGCCTCAGCTTTCGGCTGGCCCTTCAGCTGCTCGGCTGTCGCGACGAGTGCTTCGATGCGGGCGAGCTGAAAGTCTGGGTGCTGCGCCGTTGTGTCCAACTGCGAGTTTTGTGCGAGGGCCACCGCTGATTCGAGTTGCTTTGCATCAATCGCCAATCGGATTGCTTCCGCTGCGACTTGGCCGAGGTACTGTTCCGGCGCGTCACCTAATTCAGCAATCAGTTTCTGTGCATTCTTCAATTGCCCCAACATGCGAACACAGCGAATCCGATCAACGCGACTCTTCCAAACCAATTCGTGGTTCGCGCTGACTGCGCGGTCGGTGGCAATCGGCTTAAATCTTGCAAGGGCTTGCGTCAAAGCGTTTACTTTGTCTTGTGAACTATTGTTGTAAGCGATCGCTTGATGGAGATACGCGCGACCCAGTTGGTAGTTAACGTTTCGCTTCACGTCCAACAGCTGAGAGCTGAGAGCTTCGCGCCGCAGTTGCGAAGACGACAAACTGCGTTCGACGGCTTTGAGTTGTTTGATCGCATCGCGAAGCACCGTGCGAGACTCAGCCCAATCTTCGTCCGTCGAACTGCGAACCTCCGCTTCGCGAACGGTCCATTCGGCACGTTGCTCGGTGACGAAGGCCAATTGCGATTGGAGTAAAACTTTTTGCAACGCGCCTTTTTGCCGTGCTAGTTCATTGGTCAGTCCCTCACTGGCTCGACGCCAAAATACGTCGCGACGAGGAGGACGCGAATTCAGCGCCTGGGCTGCCAACGTCTTAGAGACTTCGACGACAACACGCACACGTTGATTTGAATCAAGCCCCGGCTGCGACAAGAAGCGTTCGCCCTGAACTTCTGATAATCGATAGAACGATTGCTTCCGCAGTGCCGCGATGTACTGCAGTTCATGATCGACAGTCCCCGCTGAAACCGCGAGCAACACGCTGCACGTAACTAGCTTCAATAAAAACAGAGTTACTCTCCCGAACGAATCACTTCGAGTTCAACATCGATTCCCTTGCTCGTCGGCATTCCCGAGCCATGCGTATCGCCGCCCATCAGCTTGCTCGACATGTCACCGTAAGCCATGAATAACAGACCCGGTGGCAATTCACCTTTCGGCGGAGCTTTTACATCGATCTCGATTTGTCCCGACTCGCTGGTGAGCCGCACCCGTCCCCCGGGTTTCAAACCGAGACGATCCATATCGTCCGGATTGACTTGCAGCACATTGATTTCAGATTGGTAGTTTTCCTTGAACTTACCTTCGCTAATACCAGCACCTTGCTTGCTCGTGCGTCCAGGTATCAAGATAAATGTTTCAGCCACGTTGTTTCCTAAGATGTGATGATGAACCAATCCGAGGGCGAAACCGCCAAACTCCCCAAGCGGCTTGCCGTGTTAATGGATTAACGTCGCCGACTAAACATAGCCATCCGCAGTCCAGCCTCTCTGCAGGTTATATAGTTGCACCAATTCAGCCAATCGTGTTCTGCTTAATCTAGCCGAATCGTCCGGCAAAGCATCGTCAAAAAAGCGAGCGGGTAAAGTATCTTCCTCCGGCGTCCAGCCGCATTGAATGTTGAATTGCTTTTTCTGAGAAACAATTCGAGCCGCTGATTTTCGCAATTCCTCAGCAGTCACGTCCCATCCAGTCACCCACCGCAGCATGCTTGCAGACTCAGCCCATATATCGTCAAACACACCCCGCAAGAACTTGCAAAGAATGAGCGAGTCGAGCAGCGCTGCGCGATTCTCGGCATCAATTGCCATAGCAACAGCGTCGTCAGATACGTTTCGTCGATCAACGCGATCTGAAAAATCGACCTCGTAGGCAGAGCTACGATTGTGATCGGCACCGCGAGCGCCAACGGCAAAACCCAGCGCCATCGTTTGAAGTGTTCGTGGCTCGTAACCGGGTAACTCCATACCTTTTACGTGAGCTGCGAAATTTGTCGCCTCACCACCAATCTTTTCAGAGAACCAGCGACTTCCGTTCGCTAGATCATTGCCCAAGGCTTGCCGCGATCCGATCAACTCGATTGCCTTCAACAATGCGTCACCATCGCCGAACTGCAACCACGGTTCATCGAGCAACCCGCGCTGGACGCACTCCATTGCAAACGCAATTGTGCCGCCCGCACTTATTGTATCAATGCCCAACTCGTCGCAGCGCTTGGACGCCGTAAGTACGACCTGCGGATCACTGACGCCGCAAAGTGGGCCAAGGGCAAAAAGGTTTTCGTATTCCAATCGAACGTTTTCGTCCTTGCCGCTCGAATCCGTCAGCGCATAAAGATGTTCGCAGCCGATCGTACACGCTTTGCACGAGTTGCGAGTTTTCTCGCGCGTAAGCTGTAGCGTCTCTGGCGCAATCGCGTCTGCGTTTTCGAATGTCGATTGCTGGAAGTTACGCGTAGGAAGTGCGTTGAGGCGATTGAATGCCAAGAGGTTCGTCGCTGTTCCCAGTTCGCGGTACTTTTCCGTCGCCGGACCGAACGATTGCTCGGACAGCTTCTTCGATAGCTGGACAAGCGCCGGGCCGTCATGCCATTCGCATCGCTTCCTTCCTCGTACCGCCAACGCTTTGATCTTCTTCGCACCCAACATGGTGCCAGAACCTCCGCGACCTGCATGTCGGCCATCGTGCGAAATACTGGCGAAGCGAACTTGGTTCTCACCGGCAGGACCAATCACGGCAAACTCGTATTCCGTGCCGTAACGTGCTCGCAAAGTCGCTTCCGTGACCGGCGTCGTCGAGCCGACAACATCCGTTGCTTCTTCGAGCCTAACCCCGTCTTCGTCAACAACCAGGATGCTCCACGACTTCGCCGCACCGCTTACCACAATCGCATCGTGACCGGTTGCTTTGCCTGAAATGGCAAAGCCGCTACTGGCTAATGCGTCATTGAGCCGACCGGTAAGCGGGCTCTTGCAAACGACCGCGAATTTCGCAGACGTGGTGATTGGACTACCGACCAGCGGACTAAACACAAATGCTATCGGTCCACTTTCCGTAGAGCGACTTGGCGCATCCAAATCCAACAGAATCTGTGTACCAAGCCCAGAGCCACCCAACGATGCACGAAGCGTCTCGTCGGCAAGCGGCACGCTGTTTTGCGTGATTCGCTCGCCATCCAATTCAATGTGCAAATAGCAACCGTGATAGCCACCAACGGACATGTTATCCGCCTGCGTCGGCTGAAAGGATCAAGAGCGACTGACCACTTGCGATTCGCGAGTCTTCATCGCGAATGAACTCGTCACCATCGACACTAGCGACGAAACCATCGCGCAGTTTTCCATCGTTTACGCAATTCGCACCGAAGTCCGGATAATGCGCCGCGACTTCTGTAAGAATCTCACGAAGCGAAGCACTTTCTCGACCGTCCAAGACTTGCGTTTGTTGCACACCTGCTCGCGCACGTGGGATACCGTAGAATTCAACGACAATGGCCATCCGCACACCTTAAGCGAGCACATCCGGGGCGTCTAGCGCGCAAGTTATGCGGCGTCGGTTTCCGCGGCTATATCCGAATCCGAACCTTTCGAGTCCAGCCATGGATTTGGCCATTCGTCCCACTGCTGCAGATAAGACGCAAACGCTTCGCTTTCGCCAGCACGTTCCTCCAACCAAACTTTGGTCTGCGCGACGAGTTCAAGTTCTCGATCAAGCTCGAGATGTCCCGTCATCACCTTGGCCCGCAGAAAAACGAAATACGTGTCCAACACGTCGCATTTGCAGTATTCGTTGATCTCTTTGATGCGACCTTCGTCGTAAAGACCTTGAACCATGTGGCCCTGGATTTCCATCTTTCCAGGCTTGCCGACGGCCATTGCAGCCAGATTGAGACCACCGTTAAACCGAGTCGCACTGAAGTTCGTGAGTAAGTCTTGCAGATCGAAATGCGCGTTGGTGTTGAATCGATTGCGAGGCTTTTCATATGACGCATGACCACCGAACCACTCTGGAATGCTGATGCCATACCGAAATGCAGCCAGCTCCATCAACGGCACGTCGAAGCTGCGACCATTGAAGGTTACCAAGGTGGGACGTCCGTACTTTTGCCAGCCAACCCAAAAGTGTTTGGTGATGACATGCGGTCGGTACTCGGGATCGTCGAGCGTAACGAGATCTACCAGCTCGAAATTCTCTTTCACTTTCGCGATGACCACGCTGATCGGAATCTGATGCGTGTAGGGAATGAAATCGCTGCCTGTCTTTTCGACACGTTCTTCGCGATAGCGGTCGATCGCTTCTTTCGGAGTGATATCCATCTCGGGATATCTCACCCGCGAGATAAGATCACCGTCCGCCACACTTTCAACGTCGAATAAAAAATAGCGAATGTCGGTCACATGCGATCCGTTGCAAAAAAGTGAAAGACGGCGGCAACTGGCGTCTCGATCGGGAAGCCTCTAAACTCCGGAGCGTAATACGACGCCCACTTCTTGTTAGTTTGGCAAACATCAAAATCTCTCGCAAGCAGCAGACCATGATTGATCGACAAAGTCTCCTCGCACGATTCCTACGCTACGTACGTATTGAATCGACCGCCGTTGACGGGTTGGAACGATATCCAAGTTCCGATGGTCAGCTGACCATGGGCAAATTGTTGGTCGAAGAGCTACAAGCGATTGGAATCGACGCAAAACAGGACCAGTACGGCATCGTCGTCGCAACTTTGCCGGGCAATGTTCCCAATGCACCCGTCGTGGCGCTGAACTCACACGTTGACACTTCGCCAGAGACAAGCGGCGCCAATGTTCAGCCGAATGTGATCGAGCAATACGATGGAAAAGACATCGCGCTGGGCACCAGCGGCATCAGCATCACTTTGGCAGAGAATCCTGAACTGAAAGAGCTCGTTGGAAAGACAATCATTACCACTGACGGCACAACGTTGCTTGGTGGCGACGACAAAGCAGGCATCGCGATCATCATGGAAGTCGCGGCAACACTGAAAAAGAATCCGTCCATTCCACGCGGTGACTTACGTATCTTGTTTACGTGCGACGAAGAGATTGGGCGGGGCGTAAATCATGTCGACGTTGAGGCGTTAGCCGCTGATGTGTGCTACACACTCGATGGTGGCGGTGCGGGAGATATTGATACAGAAACGTTTTCAGCCGATGGTGCAGTAGTAACGGTCCGCGGCACGAACATTCATCCCTCGATCGCCAAAGATCGAATGGTGAACTCGGTGAAAGGCATGGCCGAGTTTCTGACTCGTCTACCCAAGGACAAACTTGCGCCTGAGGTCACCGACGGGCGCGACGGGTTCCTGCATCCGTACGAACTGACTTCAGCGGTCGATCAATCTGTTGCCAAGATTCTCATCCGAGATTTCGAAACCGCGAACTTAGAAAAACATGCGCAGGTTTTGCACGAGATCGGACGCGAAGTCGAAGAAACGATCCCTGGCTGCAAAGTCGAAATCGAAGTAAAGACGCAATATCGAAACTTGGGCGATGGACTGAAAAAAGAACCTCGCGCCGTTGCATTCGCGGAAGAAGCCCATCGGCGGCTCGGCAAACCGTTCCGGCTCAACGCAATTCGTGGCGGCACTGATGGCTCGCGGCTTACCGAGCTGGGCTTACCCACCCCAAATCTCTCGTCGGGCCAGCACAATCCTCATTCGCCCAGGGAGTTCGCATGCTTGGACGAAATGCACGAGGCTTGCGAGGTTGTTGTCGAACTCTTGAAGGTCTGGGCAGAATAACGAAACCTGGGATGGTGCTAGCTCGAGTATCAACGCGAGTGAATCATAGCTTTCGAGTGGACGTGCTAGGTGTCGGTGTCCGATATCACTTTGGATAAGCCACGCAACAAATGAAGTACTGTCAACGCTAAGACAGCGACGACGAGTTACTGCGATGAAACTCACTATCGTTATTCCCGCCATCGGAAACCAGTCCGATATCGATGACACGCTTGTGTCTGTTCTTGAGAATCGCCCTGCGAGTTGCGAAGTGCTACTTGCTCATCACGCTTCCTACATTGATCCGTATCAACTCGAAGACGAAATCCGTTTGGTTCCTTGCGCCGATACTGATCGGCTCGCTTTGCTCAACGCCGGTTTTTCTGCTGCAAACGGGCAAGTTGTTCACACGCTCTCGCCTGGCACGATCGCCGAAGACGGCTGGTGTGACGCGGCACTCGAAACCTTCGAACAAGACACCAACGTTGGTAGTCTTACACCCGGGCTGTTAATCGGGCAAAGCAAAAAACCAATTCGCGGGTTGGCGTACCACGTTGGACAGGGCAAACGAATCGCTCGCAAACGCAGCCAACGCGTGATCTGCCCGCTCGCTCATTGCGGGTTTTATCTTGGCGGTGCTTTGAAATTCATGCACGGGTTTGATCGAGACTTTGGCTATCTTGCCGATATGGAACTCGGGCTTCGGATGCTGTCGGCGAACTATCGGTGTGTTACGAATTTGGAAATGCCGCTGCGGCACGGAAAGAAACTGCCGCGCGAACGCACGGCAGGTTACGCAGCCGGACGGGTTCGTGGCCGGCTATATCGACGCGCTAAACAACTGGAACTCGCGTCAACCGGAGAAGCATGGTCCGCTGTCCTCACCGAGCCGCTGCGACATGGCGTCGGACTTGGGATCTTTACCGGACCTCTCGGTCGCATTGCGAGCGGCTGGTCACGCGGCGATACCGATCATCGCCAGGTAAACATCAGCGAACAAGCAACAGAAACGCGCCGCGCGGCGTAAGAGGCTCGCGCGAGTAGTTTCAGCTGGCTGAAATTCTCAAACGTCCGTGATCAATATCGCAGGAAATGGGGCGACGGTTTTTCGTCGTGCCTCGCATCTTGTCGCTCTTGACTGCGATCGGGAAAACAAAGCTGTCGGACCGCAAGGAACAACGAGGGATCATCGATCCCCTCCTGTCCCAATTGTGAGCCCAGTTTCGCCGTTAGCTGATCAAGTTGCGAACCGCCGCGCGGCCAACGAACATCGATCACTTTGTGGCAGTCTTCCAAAAGTTGATAAATCCGAGCCCGTGTTACGCCCATCGTCTGAGCTTGTTCTCGAACGCTCATGGGTTGCTCATTCATGCCTAGTCGCTGTTTCGCGACGGTATGCACAGTCTCTCCACAGTCGACGGCGATTTGTTCCAAAATGGGATTGGCGAGGTGAATACTTACTTCTTCCGAAGTTGGCGAGTTCACGCTACGGATTTGGTTGGTAACCCAATTGGCAACCGCCAAAATACGCTGAGACCCAAGTTTGCGACGAAGTACCTCATCCGGTTCTCGCCGGCCAGAACCAGCAATCGAGTAGGCCTTGTGCATGACTTGCATCACGCAACGCACACGTTTTTCGCCGTGCGTCCGCAGGCCACGTATCTGCGACAGCGTCAGGTTTTCATACTCGCCCAGTTTCCGAGTCCAAATCACCGTTGGCATGCTATTTAGCGAATCCGCGATACGACCAATGCACTCATTGCCAAGGTTGTACTGACGGACGACAGCCGTCCATTGACTCCACAATGCCTCAGAAACAATCTTGGCGTCGAATGGCGTAACACCACCTTCCTCCGACGTTCCACTACCAGGACTACTTGGAACGGCCGGTGGCTCATCGCTGGTCGCTCGCACCATCAAACTGACGAGAGAACTGATTTTCTTACGACCGATGCCGGGTGTAGCGGCGAGGTCGTCAAATGGGGTGTTTATGATTTGCCCAATCGATCGATTCATTAGTGCCAACGGCAAACGACGATCGTTCGGAAGCACCCAAAACGCCAACGGCTTCGACATGCGATTGTGATATTTTTCTTGTTTGAGCGTTTCACAGATCGTGTAGAAACGGCTCGCAAGACTCTGGTCCTGAACGGACAAAGCGACTCGGCTCATGGTCTTACCCCCTTCGCGAATGCGAGTGATGGATATACGGGGTAATAGGACCGAGAGTTCGAAACCTAAAAACAAAATAAACGGCTAGACCAACCCTTGCGAATGCGGGTCGGTCCTGAATGCTTGCCGCAAACCGTTTTACCCGTAATCCTGCCAATGAGGACCAAATAGCCCCCACCTGGCTTTTCCCAAACATTCTCTTCGGGGGGGGCGTCGCAGTCAAGTAATTGTGACGAACTCGAGCGCAATAGATGGCAGAGATTCGCCCAGTTCACTCCGCAAGCCCCTTGCCAGACAAGAGATACACCGCCAAATCCATCGGTTGCGAATGAAAGATAGTTTTTCCTAACACCTAAAATGCGAAGGACATCAAGGCAAATCGTTTAATTTCTTTAGTGCCAGTGCTGTTACAGGCTCTGAAACGCGAAGCTCGGCTAGCCGCCGATAGCATAGCGCTGCCTCGTCATTACGAGCCGCTTTTTGCATCGACTCACCGCACTTCAGCAGCGCAGCAACATTCAACGCAACTTGATCCGGGTACTGCGAGGGCAGTCGCAAAAACGCCAGCGACGCGTCGTCCCACTTGTCAAACTTCGCGTAAGAGAGTCCCAGCAGGTAGTAGCTTCCAGCACGGAGGTCCAATGGCATCTGCTCGATGCGATCTTCCCAGAACTTTAAACGTGACTCGTCCAGCGACATCAATTCCGATCGCCAATACTGAGCCAACGCCAATTCTGCCACGGCGCCCGATTCAACGCGAGCCAGTTCTTTCAAAATGCGTTTTGCATCCTGATTCGTGACGGACAGCCAGCTCGCTGCCATCAACTGCTTGGCCGGATTCGCAGTATCATTCATCCACGGAGCGACAAGTTTCGCCACGACCGGCGGGGTCGGCTCGGTCTGCCAAGTGAGCGGAATCTCTGCGAAGTAGACGGTGTCCGGATCGTCGGAAACAAGTCTCGCAAAGTTCTTACACGCTTCTGCTTCACGACCCGTATTCGCCTGGCAACGCACTACTTTTGCCAGCAATCGCCGTTGGACCCAACGTCGTTTTTCTTTCCGAAACGCAGCGCGGTATAAGTCACCCGCCCGTTCGAAATCGCCTACTTCATAATGCTGGTCAGCTTCTTGGTGTTCCGGTAGCCATTCGGCGTCGACGCGCTTAATCGAAGCAGATGGAATCTTCGTCTCTCTACCAGAAAGCGAACGTAACGTTAGCTTGTCTCCTTTATAGTCAACGATCTCGCCCTTCCGTCGTAACTC